>DASVFT010000013.1:0-41776 GCA_036379935.1 Solirubrobacteraceae bacterium
CTCCTCTACGCGACCCGGTCCGAGAAGACTCTCCCTCTCAAAACACCAGAGGAGGTGACAGAGCTCATCGCGGCCTGAGCCGCCGACCTCATCACCGACGAGCAGAGCCCAGTTCCTACACCACGTCCCGGGACTTGACTCCTGCTTGCTCCTCGGTGCGCGACCGAAGGGAGCAGAGCAATGCCGGTGAGGATCTCTCGCGCGCAGCGGGACGCCATCTACGAGATGGTGATCAACCACCTGACCGCGATCGGCGACGTGTGGCTGTGCGTCAAGCGCCGAGACTTCGCCGACGCGAAAGAGATGGGGCGCAAGTTCGCCGAGGACTTGCGCCTGCTGGAGGACCTCGGCTGGTCGGAGGTGATCGACCACGAGACGGTCACGTTGACGATGGCGCCCGGGGAGCTGACGCGCACGCTCGCTCGGCTGCACAAGGACGCCGCCGGGGCGCTCGGCACGTATGTGTCGCGGCCCAAGGCGGATGAGGAGCTCGCGCAGCGCGATCTCGCGGCCTCGGAGGCGCTTGGCGAGATCCTCAGCCGGCTCGCGGAGCCCACCGCCGACGCGCTGGAGGTGACCTCGTGAGCGCCGCCAATGCCAGCAGCGAGGAGGCGGTGGCCAAGATTCTCGCCTCCGGGACAGAGATGACCGGCGCCGAGATCGCGGCGGCGACCGGCCTGGGCCGCTCGACGGTCGGCAAGACGCTCGCCGCGCTCGAGCGTGACGGGACGGTCCGCCGGCATCGGGGCGGCCGTGACGGGCGCCGCCGGCTGCCGGACCGGTGGTCCATCGGACGGGCGGCCGAGCGCGACGACCGGACTCCCGCGGCGACGCAGCGGTTTGCGCCCCGGGCAGCTCGACGAGCTCGTCCTGGACTACATCGACTCGAGGACACCGACGCCGTCGGTTCGACCGCGGTCGCCAAGGCGCTCGGGCGCTCCGCCGGCGCGGTGGGCAACTGCCTGAGCCGGCTGGCCGCCGCCGGCCGCGTGCGCCAGGTCAGCGACAAGCCACGCCGCTACACCAGCGTCACCGCCGCATCGAGCACGGAGCGCCGTCCGCGAAAGGCGAAGTCATGAAGGTGATCGGACTGGGATCGCCCGACGACGTTCGCGTGACGCCGCGAACCAAATCGCTGCGGCCGCGCAGGGCAGCTTCTACCTCGCTCAGATGCTGTGCCAGGAGCTCTGCATATCAATGTTTCGCGAGGCTGTCCTCGCGACCACGACGCGGGTCGTGCGAAACCGGCTGCAAAGGTCGCAGCCCGGACGGTAGTTGCCGGTGCACGCGCGGCGAGCGGTGCGGGTTGGCGGAGTCGATCAGCGCGTCGATAACCGCTTGGGTCGCCGACGCGTGCTCCGCACCGCGGCGCCATGCCACGAACAGATGGCGGGCCGGGGCGGGCGGTGCGAGCGGTCGGATTGCCAGGCGATCATCGATCTCGATGCCGGCGAGCTTCGGGACGAGTGCGACGCCCATCCCGACTGCGACCAGGCTCGCCACGGCCGTCCAGTCCCCGGTGTGATGGGCCATCCTCGGGGTGAAGCCGGCGGACTGGCAGGCGGCCAGGATGACCGTCCCGCAGAGCTTGCCGGCTGGGGGGGCGACCCACGGGTCTTCGCGGAGCCTGGCAATCGGGACGCTCGTCAGGCTTGCCAACTCGTGGTTGGCGGGTAGAACGGCCTGGAGCTCGTCGACGACGAGGTCGGCACGAGCGATCCGCGGGTCGTCCTGTGCCGGTGCGCCGGGCGCCTCCATCGAGATGATGATGTCGAGCTCGTGGCCGGTTAGGTGGTCGAAGGCGTTTGGGGCCTCGCTCTCGACGATCTGCAAGCGCACACTGGGGTGGGTCCTGCGGAGCTCGTTTGCGGCCGGGCTTACGACGCCCGCGATTGCGCTGGCGAACGCGCCTATGCGGAGGTCGGCTCGCCGTCCGCCGACGTGCTCTGCGACCTCCGAGTGAAGCGATTCGACGTCGGCGAAGATGGCGTCTGCGTGTCGGACGAGCACGCGACCGAGCGGGGTGAGTCGTACGCCTCGCCCGTTGCGCTCGAGCAACGGCTGGCCGACCTCTCGTTCGAGCGCTGCGAGCTGTTGGGAGACGGCGGAGGCGGTGAGGTGCATCGCCTCGGCGGCGGCTGCGATCGTGCCCCGTCGCCACAGCTCCGACAGCGCTCGCAGCCGGCTGAGAGAAACCACAAGGGGATCTTAGGGGATTAGGCAAGAATAACGAGTGGCTCTTAAGCTCGTGATGCGGCAGGATCGTCGGCCATGAGCCAAGCGTGGCCGGGAGCAGCCTGTGCAAGCTCCTGAGGTGGCGGTGGTCGAGGTCGACGTCCTCAGCGTCTTCACCGATGAAGATGGCGGGGGCGGCAACCTGCTGGGCGTCGTCCTGGACGGCGCTGCCGTGCCACCAGGAGCGCGGCAAGCGCTTGCGGCCGAGTTCGGCTATTCGGAGACCGTGTATGTCGATGACGTCGATCGCGTCGCGATCTTCACCCCTGAGGTTGAGCTGCCGTTCGCCGGTCACCCGTTGGTGGGCGCCGCCTGGCTGATGGTGCGAAACGGCGCTGGACGCGCGACACTGCACACGGGGGCGGGGGAGGTGCCGGTCTCACATCGTGGCGAGGAAGTCTTCATCGCCGGCCGCCCGGAGTGGGCGCCCCAGTTTGACCTCATCGAGCTCGGAACACCGGCCGAGGTGGACGCGCTGCGCGGACCCCCGGCGGGCCATGACCTCGTGACAGCGTGGTCCTGGATCGACGCCGAGGCGGGGATCGTGCGCGTGCGCGTGTTCCCCGCGAGGTTCGGGATTGATGAGGATGAGGCTACGGGCGCGAATGCGATCCTGATGGCCGGCCGGCTCGACCGGCGGCTGTTGCTCAGGCAGGGGGTCGCCTCTCGAATCTGTGCTGCGCCTGTGGGTGATGGTTACGTCGAAGTTGGCGGATTCGTCAAGTACGTGTCGCAGAACTCGGTGACTGTCCCCGACGCGGCTCAGTTGCCCTCCTCGGAAGGAAACGCATGAACCAGGCCGAGACCGAGGCGCCCCAGGGCCCGCCTCTGACGCAATACCGCACGCACGGAGACCTCGTCTTCACCTCCGGTCAGATTGGGCTTCTCCCAGACGGCGCCATCCCGGAGGACTTCGGACGGCAGGCCCATCTGGCCATCCAGGCGCTCAAGCGGCAGCTCGAGGCGGCGGGGGCGTCGTTGGAGACGACCATCAAGACGACCGTCTTCGTCACCCGGCACGACGACTTCGCTGCGATGAACCAGATCTACACCGAATACTTCCACGATCCGTGGCCAGCTCGCTCGACAGTGGTGACCGGGCTCGCGCTTCCAGGTCTTCTGTTCGAGATCGAGGCGGTCGCGCACCGTGGGTAGCCCCCTTTGCGCGTTGGTCTTCCCGACCGTGGAGGCTGAGGGCCGAGGCAGGCGGTGAGGGCGGCCATCATCAACGAGGACGGCCACCTTCGCGTCGAGGAGGTCGCTGATCCCGTCGCCGGGCCGGACGAGGTTCTCATCGAGGTGCGGGCCGCCTCCGTCAATCGCCGCGACCTGCTTGTTCGCAATCCCCCAGCGCCCAACTACGTCTTCCCGCGGCCGTTGATTCCGGGCTCGGACGCGGCCGGCGTTCGGCGCGACACCGGCGAGGAGGTGGTCGTGTACCCGGCGCTGAACTGGCTGGGAGACGACGTGCCGGCTCCGGGCTGGCAGCTGCTGGGCGGTCCGCAGGACGGGACCTACGCCGAGCTCGTGCGCGTCCCGGTCGAGAACGCGTTCCCTAAGCCGCGTGGCTGGTCCTGGGAGGAAGCCGCGACTCTTCCGGTGGCGGGACTGACGGCCTACCGAGCCTTGTTCAGGGTCGGCTGCCTGCACGAGGGCGAGACGGTGCTTGTGCTTGGCTCCGGGAGCGGCGTCTCCACCTTTGCCATCCAGCTGGCCCGCCAGGCCGGTGCCCGTGTGCTCGTGACCTCTTCGAGTCGCGACAAGATCAAGCGCGCGCTCGATATCGGCGCCGAGCGTGGTGTGCTCTACACCGATGTTGACTGGGCCGCCAAGGTCAAGCCGGTTGACCTGGTGTTCGACTCGGTCGGTACGAGCTGGCGCGACTCACTGCAGGCGCTGCGCAGCGGCGGACGGGTTGTGGCTGTAGGGGCGACTGGTGGGCCCGAGGTCACGCTGGATGTTCGCCAGCTCTATCTGAACTGGCTGTCGTTGCGCGGAACGACGTTGGGGTCGCGACGCGACTTCGCCGGCCTGCTCGAGATGGCAGAGACTGGCAACTGGCGGCCGCTCATCGACAGCGCGCGCCCCTTGGCGAAGGTTGACGAAGCCCATGAGCGCATGCTTCGAGGAGAGCAGACTGGCAAGCTCGTTCTGACGCTCGACGCCGACGGGTGAACAGACATGGAGCCAACCATGGAGCGGAGTTGACCCGACACCGCCGGGGAGCCTCGAGCACTTTGTGGCCGGCCGGCGGCCGGCGTCGCCTGGTGAGGCATCGCGCATGTGCTCACACTGGCGTAGCAACCGCGGTGGGAGGGGGTCCGCGCGTTACCCGTCCCCGCTAGGCGACAGTGAGCGACATAGTGGGATCTGGTCTACGGCGACATTGCGGTCGGGTCGAGTTCCCAATCGCTTGTCGTCTCGTCGTACGAGTCGCCCCTCGTCGGCGAGGGCTTGCAGGGCGATGCTCACCGTCGGACGGCGACTGGCGACCAAGCCGCCGATGATCTCGTGCGTGAGATCGAGATCGATGAGGATGCCCACGGAAGTCACGTGCCCGAAGCGCTCGGCGAGGTCGCTGAACAGCGCGACGATCCGATCTTCGACGCGGGGCAGATGCAGCATCGCCAGATGCATGGATGCCCGATGCGTCTGTCGCGCGAGGCGGTCGAGCAGGACGTCGGACATGCCGGGCCAGCGTCGTGCCGCTGCGCGGAAACGCGCGCCCAGCGGAGCGAGGATCACCGGGACGCCCTCGACGATCAGGAAGTCGAACGAGTCGCCCAGGCTGCGGCCGAGCTTGTCGGCGAGGTCTTCGTCGCGAGCCGAGAGGAGCGGTGCCATCAGCGCGCGCTCGGCCACGTCGCGATCTTCGGCAGGGATGGTCGCCGCGATCTTCGGCAGGGATGGTCGCCGCGATCTCGGGCAGGGCCTCGAGCAGGCTGATCGCCCGCGTGGACGCCCTGACCTCCGATGGTCGTCTGGGTGGGTTTCGCCTGCGGAACTCAAGGCTGGTGCGAACGCCGAGAGCGGCATGCGTGCGGAAACCGCTGGTGTCCTGCGTGTGCCTTAGTCTAGATCACGCACGGGGGCTGCGCGGCGGCGACATTTGGCAACCGACTGGGCGTGTCCGTTGAAAAGAAACGGACGCGCCTCGGCCGGGCTGCTATCGGGTATATCCCGGTTCCAGTGGCCTTCCCCGACGAGTCGCTCACCGCGCGAGAGCGGGCAACCTTGACGCTCGTCACCCAACTGCGAGCCGACGGCGACACCGCGTCGCTCATTGCGTCGCTACGGGAGGACCACGATGGACCCGAACGCGTCCGCGACGTGCTCGCCCTCCTCGCCGAACTCGACCCCGAGCTGATCGTCCAAGTAGCACTCGACGCCCTGATCCAAGCCCACGCCGACGATCCTCTCGGCGCTCGACAGACTCGCAGGATCCGGCGCGACAGCACCTAGCCGGTCTCCCCTGCGCCTTCCGCGCCGCTTCCCCCAGCGTCGCGGCGCGCTCTTTCAGGCACTTTTCGCCGCGAGTGCCTGACTGCAAGGGAATCCGCGACTATCGCCAGCTATCCGCTGACAGAGCCCGCGCTGCCCCTCGCTCCGAAAGCGCCGCTCATCGCCGGGGTTCGCGTGGCGTTGCGATGCGGAGCCCCTCGATCGCACCCAGGAGTCGGGGGTTCGAGTCCCCCTAGCTCCATCGGAAGTCCCTGGTAACGCGCCGTTTCTCGCGACGCTTGGCGCGGCGGCGGATGCATGGTCGCGCCGCAGTCAACCTTCGGTCAAGTACGGCCCGTCGCCATCCATGCGGCCGCCGACGACGTTGCGCTGCCGTTCGACGAAGCGCGTCGGGTCGGTGATGTGGGCGAAGACGTCGCCGGGCGGCCGGTCGACGTCGGTGGCGCAGGTGATCGGGCCACCAGCTTCCGCTGGCGACCAGGTCGGCGTAGCGCCGCAGGTACAGCGGCCAGCCCTGGTCGGCGGCGACGCTCGCGCTCCCAGCCGGGGCCGTGGCGGTCGAGGTTGCGATGCTCGAGCTCGACACGGGTGCGCTCTGGGGTCTCGGCGATGAAGCGCACCTCGACTTCACTGGTCTTCTCCAGGTCCGTCTCGATCTGCCACTGCGGACTGATGTCCCAGCTGAACACGATGCGAGCGGGCGGCTCGAAGGTCAGCACGCGCGCCCACTGGCATTCCGCTGCCGTCGAGCTGTCAACGACGCCAGGCGTCGCTCCGCGCCCGGCATGTCGAAGAGCACCCAGAGACCGGAGCCGGCGGTGAGGCCTGCGACGATCGCGATCGCGCCGCCGTAGCCGAGCGCGTCGGCGAGGGTTCCTGCGATGAGCCCCCCGCTCGCGTAGCCCATGTCGCGCCAGAAGCGGTAGACGCCGACCACAGGCGCGCGGGCGACCGGCGCGACGGCGTCGGACATCGCCGCGATCAGCGTCGGGTAGACGAGCGCCGTGCCGAGGCCGAGTAGGACCGCGGCGATCGTGGCGATCGCGACGCGCCCGTCGCTCGCGGCGAGGACGGCGAGCGCGGTGGCCTGGAGGAGCATGCCGGCGACGATCAGCGGCTTGCGTCCGACGCGGTCGGACCAGTGGCCGGTGGCGATCTGGGCGACGGCCCAGACGCCGGGATAGACGGCGGCGACGAGCCCGACGTCTCCGACGCTTGCGCCGTGGGCGGCGAGAACGAGCGGGACCAGGCCCCAGGCGAGCCCGTCGTTGAGGTTGTTCACCAAGCCGGCCTGCGAGCACGAGCGCAGCGCGGGCACCCGGAAGCTCGCCTGCGCGAACGCGGCTCGCAGCGTCGGCGGCGCGCCGTCGGCGTGGCCGTGCTCGGCCTGCTCCAGCGCCAGGTGCCCAGCCGTGTCGCGGACGAAGAGCACGCAGACCGCGAACGCGACCACGGCGATCACCGCGCCGGCGACGACGAGCACGTCGCGCGCCGCGAAGTGCGCGGCGAGGACACCGCTGAGACCCGCGGCGAGCGCGACCCCGCCGTAGCCGGCGGCCTCGTTGAGGCCGAGCGCCAGGCCGCGGCGCTTGGGGCCGACGAGGTCGACCTTCATCACCACGGTCATGGACCAGGCGAGCCCCTGGTTGATCCCGAGCAGCGCGTTTGCGACCACGATCCACGCCCAGCTCGGCGCGACCTGGATCAGCAGCGGCACGGGCAGCGCGGCGGCCCAGCCGGCGATCAGCAACCGCCGGCGCCCGGCGCGCTGGGCGAGGGTGCCGGCGGCGAGGTTGGTGAGGGCCTTGACGACGCCGAAGGCGACGATGAACGACAGCACCGCGGCGCTTGAGGCGAGGTCGAAATCCTGGCGGCCGACGAGCGGCAGCGTGGAGCGTTCGAGGCCGACCATCGCCCCGACGAACGCGTTGACGGCGACCAGCAGCGAGAACTGCGCGGCGTTCTCGCGCAGCCCCAGCCGGACCTGGCTCACGAGACCTCGGCGAGCGGGCGACCGGTGCGGTTGGCGGCGACGATCGCCGCCTGCTGCTCGGGCGCCGGCGGGATGTCCGTGGTGAGCGCCGCGACGAACGCGTCCTCGGTGTCGAACTGCAGCGCGCTGTTGTGGCGACGCTCGAACCCGATCGTCGAGATGGGATTGGCGGACAGCCCGCGCCCGCAGACGGAGCCGGAGTAGTGCGAGGGATACAGCATCAGGTGGTCGGGCAGGGCGAGCAGGCGCTCGGTCAGCGAGTGGTAGAGCGCGCGAGCCATCTCGTCGACGGTGTGCTCCCCGTGCGCGTGTAGATCTGGGCGGCCGGCGTCGCCGACGAGCAGCGCGTCGCCGGTCAGCACGAACCACGGCTCCGCCCCGCGCGTGCGGTCGGTCACCACGTAGGCGTGGTGGGCGAGCGCGTGCCCGGGGGTCGCGACCGCGCGGAGCTCGGTGTTGCCGAGCGTGACCACTTCATCATCGGCCAGCGGGTGGTGGTCGAAGTCGACGCCCGCAACGTCGGGCAGATACGCGGTCGCATCGGTTCGCGCGACGAGCTCAGGCAAGCCGGAGACGTGGTCGGCCTGCACGTGCGTGTCGAGCACGGCGACGATCGCGGCGCCCTGGGCCTCGGCGAGCGCAACGTACTCGTCGACGAGTCCGACATGCGGATCGACGACGGCCAACGCGCTGTGCGTCTTGCACCCGAAGAGGTAGGAGGCGCAGGCGGTCTCTTCGTTCAGCAGCTGGCGGAAGTACACGTCGGCCTCCGGTCGTCGAAACTCACCCTTGACAAGTTATCAAGGGATCTATTGAATAACAATGGATGGGATCGCGAGCCGAGAAGAGCGCCTTGTTCGAGGCGATCGCCCTGATGGGCAAGGCCTTCGCCAGCCCCGTGCGGCTCGAGCTGCTCGACCTGCTCGCCCAGGCTCCGCGCACCGTCGACGAGCTCGCCCGTTCCAGCGACCAGTCGACGGCCAACGCCTCCCAGCACCTGCAGGCACTGCACGCCGCTGGGATGGTCACGCGCGCGCGCGAGGGCACCAGCACCCGCTACGCGCTGGCGGGTGACGAGGTCCTCTCGCTGTGGCTCGCGTTGCGCCATGCGTCGATCGCGCGCCTCGGCGATGTCGAGCGCGCCGCGCGCGACTACCTTGGCGACGAGGTCGACGCGATCGGCCGCGACGAGCTGATCACCCGGCTGCGCAAGGGCGACGTCGTGCTCGTCGACGTGCGCCCAGCCGAGGAGTATGCGGCCGGGCACATCGAGGGGGCACGTTCGATCCCGATCGAGGAGCTCGAGAGCCGGCTGGCCGAGCTGCCCGCCGACCATGAGGTCGTGGCCTACTGCCGCGGCCCGTTCTGCGCCTACGCCCACGACGCCGTACGCCAGATCCAGGCATCGGGCCGCCAGGCACGGCGCCTGCAGGACGGCTGGCCGGAATGGCAGCTGGCCGAGAAGAGCACCAGGAAGCGGCGTCGAGCCGCATAACCGTGGAGGACGAGATGCGTGCCATCGACTGCCCATGCGGCCATCACTTCGAGGCCGCAGACCACGAGGAGCTGTTCCGGCTCTGCCGCGAGCACGTCGACACCGACCACGCCGAAATGCAGCGCTCCGATGAGCAACTGCGCGAGCGGATCGCCGCCGACGCCTACGAGGCGGCGACGGTCTGATGCGCGGCGCGAGCGCGTGGATGCGCGCGAACCTCAGGACCCAGGGCTACTACCTCAGCGATGACGAGCGCCAGCGCGTGTCCGCCAAGCCGATCACCCCCCGAAAGAAGGAGCCTGATGCCCACTGAAGTGCGCCAGCTCGATACGCTCGAGCTCAAAGAGCGCGTCCAGCGCATGTACGAGGAGGTCGCGCTCGAGCCCGAGCACGAGTTCCACTTCGAGACCGGCCGCCCGCTGGCCGAGCGACTTGGCTACCCGGCCGCCGATCTGGACCGCATCCCCGTGGCCGCCATCGACTCGTTCGCGGGCGTCGGGTACTTCCTCGACCTCGCGGCTATCCGGCCAGGCGAGACGGTGCTCGACCTCGGCAGCGGCTCCGGGCTCGACAGCTTCCTCGCCGCCAGCCAGGTCGGCCCCGACGGCACGGTGATCGGCGTCGACATGACCGACGCCCAGCTCGCCAAGGCCCGCCGCCTCGCCGGCGACGCGGGCTTCTCGCAGACGGACTTCCGCGCGGGCTGCATCGAGACGCCGCCCATCGACGACGCCTCCGTGGACTGCGTGATCTCAAACGGCGTCATCAACCTCTCGCCCGACAAGCCCGCGGTGTTCGCGGCCGCCGCTCGTGCCCTGCGCCCTGGCGGGCGGCTCGCGCTGTCGGACATCGTCACCGAGCACCAGCTGCCCGAAGGCGTCACCTGCGACGCCTCGCTGTGGGCGGCGTGCATCGGCGGAGCGATGCAAAGCGACGCCTACCGCGCAGCGATCGAGGACGCCGGCTTCACGATCCACGAATGGCGGCCCAACACGGAGTACCGCTTCGTGTCCGAGCGCGCCGACAACGCGACGCAGAAATACGGCGTGACGAGCATCTCGCTACTGGCGGTGCGGCCGTGAGCGACAAGGTCGTCATCAACCTCGCAACCGGCATGGAGGACGCCGAGCGCGTGATGATCGCGTTCCTCGTCGGCCACGCGGCGACCGCGAAGGGCAAGCAGGTCGCGATGTTCCTCACCAAGGACGCCGTCCACCTCGCCGTCCCCGGCCAAGCCCAGGGCGAGGCGTGTGAGGGCTGTCCGCCGCTCGAGCGGCTGTTCGAGCAGTACGCCGACGGCGGCGGCGAGTTGCTGGTCTGCCCGATCTGCGTGACTTCCCGCGACCTGGACGGTACCGAGTTCGTCGCCAACGCCCGGGTCGCAGGCGCGACCCCGTTGTGGGACTGGATCGGCGACGAGCCCGCGACCGTCTTCAGCTACTGAGCAGCGGTGGGGCCCTGGCGCCCGTTGCGCCCGCTTCGAGCCCTCGATCCCCCCCCATCCTCGGGAGCGCCCGCCATCTCGCTGATCGTGACCTTGTCCTCGGTTCAGGCACTGATTACGAAGCCGTGCCCAGAGCCCCTGGATCGCACCCAGGAGGTCGGGGGTTCGAGTCCCCCTAGCTCCATGATTCTCTGGGATTTGCAGGACCTTTGTGGCGATGGGGCGTCGATCGCCGCATCACCGGATGGCCCCGGCCGGCAGAGACGAAGTTGCCGATTTGCAGGGATTTCGTCGCATATGCGACCTCCTTTGCGGTTTCCAAGCGGTCGTCAGTGCCGCGGACGGTGAAAATGCCTGCACGTGAGCACCTTTCGACGCCGTCGCCGCCAGCACAGATGCGGCTCGACGCCTGCGGATTCAGGCACTCGAGCCGTTAAGTGCCTGAGTCGCCGGCGGCCGGAGCGTGACCCGCACTGCACAGCCGCCTATTACGCGTCCACGAAAGCTCATCTTCGTCAAGCCCCTCGTCCGGCGCGCGTGCACTGGGGGCTGCCCGCGCCATGTGCGCGCCCGTACATGCCCGCAACAACCGGCAAGCACTAACAGCCGTACGCGCAGGACATCGCGCCACCCCCAAGGCAGCCGTCGGTGTTGTGCTCGCGGCCGCCGACTCACATCAGGTGGCTCCAGATCCAGGTACGTCCCGGAGGGGCTCGGTGTCGCTGCATCCACGACGCCATCACTCGGAGGCACGTGGCTAGCTTCGTTCTCGCGGCGCAGGTCGCAGCGCGACCAGCACTCCTCAGCCTGGCGGCGGGCACGACGACCGCCGCTCATCTTCACCGCAGGGCGTCGCCGGCGGCGGGCGAGCGGCCGGAGCCTGAGCCACGTTTCGCGGGGCAGGACATTGGACGTCCGATCGTGTGCGCGAGGGAGTGGCGAACTCGCGGCACGGCCCGCGGGGCCCCACTGTGGCCCGCACGTGGCTAGCACCTGGGTGCTGGAGCTGGCGTCGCCTCGTCTATGACTTTCTAAGGCAAACCTTAGAAATGGCTCTCGTCCGTCCCGATACGTAGTCTATAGCTTTCTAACGAGGCTTTTGGCTCCTTAGAAAGATTCGGAGGCCCTCACTTGCACAAGCGCGACAATCCCTACACCCCGGGCGCCGGCCGCAAGCCGCCCATTCTCGCTGGGCGCGACAGCGATCTTGAGAACTTTCACTCGCTGACCGAACGCGTTGCCGAAGGAGGCTACGAGCGCAGCCTCATCTACTCAGGGCTGCGCGGCGTCGGCAAGACCGTGCTGCTGATGGAGTTCGACGTGCTCGCCACCGAGGCTGGCTGGGCGACCACCGATGTCCAAGAGGTCGGCTCTCAGCCGGATTTCCGCGTGACCTTCGCGCGGATGGCCGCGCGCTTGCTGCGCGAGATGAGCAGCCGACACCGCATCAAGGAGCGCGTCGACCGGGCCCTCAGCGTCGTCAAGGCCTTCAGCGTCGCCGTGCCCGGCGTGGTCTCGCTCAAGCTCGACGTCGACGCCGCCTCGGGCGTAGCCGACTCCGGCGACCCGGAGCAGGATCTCGCCGACCTCATCCGCGAGATCGGTGAGGTGGCGCAGGCGACTGGCTCAGGGGCCCTCTTCTTGATCGACGAGATGCACAACCTCGACGCTGCCTCGCTGGCGGCGATCTGCATCGCCTTTCAGGCTGTCAGTCGCGAGGGACTCCCCGTCGCCATGGTGGGCGCCGGACTGCCCGTCCTGCAGGTGCGTCTCATGTCGGCCAAGCCCTATGCCGATCGCCTCTTTCAATACCACGAGCTCGGCCGCCTCTCCGAGCCGGCCGCGCGCAACGCCCTGATCGCCCCCGCCGCGACGCGCGGCATCGACTATGAGGAGCAAGCAGCCCGCCAGGTCGTCCGCGAATCAGCCGGCTACCCGTACTTCCTTCAGGAGTACGGCCAAGAGCTCTGGAACCACGCCGAGACATCACCCATCACGGGCGTCGACGTCGACGCCGTCCGCGAGATCGTCACCGACTCGCTGGCACGCAACTTCTTCGGCACTCGGTTTCAGATGGCCACTGACGCCGAGCAGCGCTACCTCGCCGCCATGGCGTCCCTCAAAGACTCGCCGTACCGCACCTCCGACGTCGCGCGGGCCTACGGCGCCCGCGACCAACGTGGTGTCTCCGTCCATCGCGAGTCGCTCATCAGCAAGGGACTCATCTGGAGCCCCCGCCGCGGCCAGCTCGACTTCACCGTCCCCCTCTTCGCCGAATACCTGCGCGACAATCACCCGATCGCCTCCTTCGAGGAAGCGTGACCAGGCGGGCGTCCACGCGACCGGTGATCCACGCCCGGGCGTTGAGCCGTGGGCCGTCGGCGCTCGGCCGAGCCAGCGAACGGCGCCTTGCTGCTCTTGTGTTGGGTAACAGGGAGGAGAAAGAGGCCGCTGGCGGGTACGTTGATCGACGTGCCACCACGGCGCGTCCCGATCTGGCGACAGCTTCTCCTAGGGCTCCTCGGCTACCCCGGCGAGGGCAACATCCCGAGTCGCGGGTGGCTGCGCTGGGCCATGATCGCGACGTACGGCTTGATCGCCGTCGTATCGGCGCTCATCGTGATCGCCGTTCTCTTCGGCTGACCCTCGGCTCAGTTGCCGCGTTGTCGCGGCTTCGCACGCAAGGGTGGCGTCGCTGCGACGCGCGCGGCCGTGCGGTCCGCGCGCGCGACGTCAGTTGCAGGCGGAGACGCACACGATCTCGTCGCTCCAGACGGTCCCGGCGGCGTTCGTCGCCTTGACCCAGTAGTCCACGTTGTTGCACGAGTCTTCCTGGCCGAATCCGCTGAGCACCGTTGTGCCTGTGGACCCGGGGATCACGGTCGATCCGCTCGGGCAAGCTGCGGCCGGGTGACCGTTGGCATCGAGATCCCCGCATCGGGCGATCCAGGTCACGGTGGTGTCAAGACCGCCGGTGCGGATCGTGACGTCTGGTTGGAAGATCGGCCCGCCGCCGACGACGAGCGTCGGTGGGCTGCCTGTGACCGCGCCGATGGTCACTGGGACGGCGAGCGCGGCGTCGGTCGTACTCGCGCCGGCGGGTCGCACCTTGACCGAGAAGACCCTGCCAGCACTGCCTGGCGGCGCCACCCACGTGTTCGAGGTGGCCCCGTCGATGTTGGCGCAGGTGTCCGTGTCGAGGTTGACCTCGCACTACTGGTATCGGAAGGACGTCGCGTTGTGGTCGCTCCACGTGCCCGTGCTGGCCGTGAACGTTTGACCCTCGCTGGGGGTGCCCGAGATGACGGGCCGGTCGATGACCTCTGGGTGGTATGTCAGGCCAGCGGTCGTCCCGATATCAGTCTTGAGGTAGGCGACATAGCCGTCGCTTCCGGTGTAGGAGCCGTTGCATTGGCGCATGCGGCGGGTGTTGCCCCAGAAACGGTATTTCGGAGCCGAGGCGGGCCAGTTGGACACGATCCGGCCTCGCGGCACGTCGAAGCTATCGGCGATGTGTCCGGCATGCCCGAGAGCTTTCTTGCAGCCATGGCCGACGATGACCTTGTGGTGATGCGCGTCGCCGGCGACATACACGCTGCCTCGAGCGTTGGCGGTGGCGAACAGACGGACGTGGTACCTGGTCGAGATCGGGTTGCCGGTCGCGGCCTGGCGGTCGTCCCTGAAGCACCCTCCCACTTCCTTGACGTACTGGTAGTCCACCGCGTTGAAGATGAGGTTCAGCGGACTGTTGTAGTCGTTGTGGTTCCAGCCCATCTACTTGAGTCGGTAGGCCACGTTGCCGGGGGTGGCGAATGCCTGGTACCAGATCACGTTGACCGGGTCCGTAGGCTTCGTCTTCTCGCAGCCGGTGAAGGTGTAGGGCTTGCTGAGACCCGCTCCCCGGCCGCCCGCCGCGTGTGCGACGCGAAGGGCGACAGGAGTGAGCGAGATGAGCAGGAGGACGCCCGCGAGAAGCGTGGCACGGCGGTAGGCGAGGCTCACGGGGTGCTCCCAGCGGTCGTCGTTGTGTCGTCGTCGGTGCCGGCAGGCTCGGGCACCGGGGCCGGGTCGGAGGCGGCCACTGCAGCGTCGCTGTTGTTCGCCGTCGCGTCATCGGCGATGGTCGGCGCCGCTGCCGGTGGCGCGTTGGCGGCATCGGTCTGCAGCGCTGCGGCGGAACCGCACGGCGCGGTGGCCGGTGCGTTCGCCGTCCCGGTCGCGTCGGCCCCGCTCCCGGCGGCGGCGATGGCCACCGCGTCGGCGGCGCTGCGGGCCACTGCTGCGTTCGTCGCGAAGATTACGACGGTCACGGACGGGAGGTAGACCTCCTGGCGCGTGCCTCCCTCAAAGCTCGCAGACGGCACAGACCCGCTGGCAGCGAACGCCGTCGAGGGCTCGAGATCGGTTCCGTCGGGAGCCACCGTGTCGTAGGAGCTGGCGCTCCGCGCGCAACTCGGCCAGCTCTGGATCTCCAGGGGCGGCGCGCAGTCGCCGCTCACGTCGTCGCACGTGCCATATATCGCCGACACGTACCGGACGTTCGGCGTCGCGCCGTCGGGAGAGCCGCTGCAGACCAGCGACTCCTGCTGGCGCGGAAGTGTCGCCGCGGAATCACCGAGATCGAAGCGATATTGGGTCCGACGTCAGGAGCATGGCTGGAAGCAACCAGCGTAGTAAAGAGTTGCGAGTGCTAGACTGACTTGGAGTGCTAAACGGACTTGAGCGCATGGGCCGCGACGCTATTCGACCGGCATCGCCCGCGTCACACAACCTTCACGGGCGCCTATTCGTCTGGGCAGCGCTGAGCGCGCAGCGCCGCCTGGCGGCGATCCTGGAACGAGACCGTGTGAGTGCGGTGCGCGATACGCCGCGCCAGCGCGCGGGCCGCACGCCGCGCGAGGGAGGCGTGGTCGGCGAACACGACGACAGTCGTGCGTGCCTCGTAGAGCTCGATCTGCGTCGGGTTGACCACCACGGCGGGGACGGCCTGGCCAGTTATGCGGCGGCTCGCCGCCAACGTGAGCGCATGGAGGGCCGAACGCCCGTAGCTTGCGTAGTCGCGGGCGCATTCCGGCCAGTTTTGGATCTCGAGGGGCGGGGCGCAATCGGTGGCGCCGGTGGCGGTGCAGTCGCCGTAGATCCGGGAGCTGTATCGCGCGGGAGCCGGGCCCGTCTTCTGGCAGAGGAGCGACACGTCGGCGAGCCGATGGCCCATGAAGCTCGATCCGAGTGCGTACGGCGAGACCGGGCGGGGGAGGCGATCGCACTGCGGCCCGCGCGCCGCGGCCGGCGTACCCGTCGCGGCGGCTCCGACGACTGCGCCAATCCACAAGGCGGTTGCCCACTGAGCACCGACCATCGGTTGTAGCGTACGCGGAATCCCGGTATCGCCGCCTGAGCCTCCGTCTACGACCATGAGCGTGACCGCCCGCCTCGCAGCGCTCGGCGTGACGGTGGTCGTGCTGAGCCCGGTCGTCGGTGCGTGCGCCATTCCCTGTCGATCGCGCTGAGCGGGACGTCGTGGGAGAGCGCGGACCCCGGCTCGTCAGCGCGGCTGCTCCCGATTCTCGCGATCCCGTTCTGGGGCGCGCTGGCGTACCGGCTGGCGCGCCGGACGGTCGGTCGCCCAGTGACGGCGCTTGCGATCGCAATAGCGGCCGCCTCGTGGTCGGTGGGCTGCTGGTGGCTGGTGGTCTTGGCGACCACGTGAGGCGGCGCGCCGCGGTTCGCTCCCGCGACCGACACGACACGGCTCCGCTCTAACCGTCCCGGCGTTTCTGGATCCACTGCGGGAAGTGCGCGGCAGCGGCTAGCACCTCGGCGTGGGCCGGGCTGGCCGCGACGCTCGGACGCGCGTGCCGATCCTCCACTGGCACGGACTCCTCCGCGAGATCCGCCTGCACGACCGGGACGACTACCACTACGGGCACCACGCCTCTACGGAGGTCAGGGAGTTGCAGCGACAGGGCTAGGGCTCCAAGGAGCGCGAAATCTGGCGGGCGGCGGAAGCGGCTCGCCAGAAGACGACGGATTGTTCCTGAGCCGATAGCGCCCATGTCCGACTCGTCGTCAAAGCCCTCCCGGGGTTCGACGGGTCCCGTAAGCGCGATGTTCGCTTAGAAGGTGACCCCGGCCGAGGATGCAGCACCAGCGTCGACGACCACGACGACAGGGTTTGCGCTCTTGCGGCGCCCAACAGCTTCGGCGGTGTCGCGATCCGCGGACAGATGCACGAACTGGCGGCCCATCCTCTCCAAGCCGTCAGACGACGACTCACGGCAGGTGTCCACGAAACCGGGGGAACTCCAGATTTCGTGATTGGTATGACCGTCTTGTGGGTTCCCGCGGTCCTTGGCCGCTGTCGAGCATGAATTCCCTGCAGGCAGGGACCTTTGGAGGCTCCTGCTCTCACCGCAGTTGCGGTTGGATGCCCGCACATTCAGGCGCTCGAGCCGTCACGTGCGCCCAGGTGCTCTGCACCACAGCCGTCTGACGCGCGGTCATCGCTCGCTCCCTTCGTCGTGATCGTGCTCATCTACCCACGGCACCCGTCAATGGCTCCGATCGCTCGCGCAGGTGCGCAGCGAGGATCGCGGCCACGTCGCTGCGGCAGCCGCCGCAGCCGGTCGACGCGCGCGTGTGCTCGGCGACCTGGTCGACCGTGCACAGGTCGCGATCGCGGATCGCGCGCACGATGTCGCCCTGCGAGACAGCCATGCACGAGCAGACGGTCGTCCGCGGGTCGTCCGTGAGGGCCGGAAGCGCCTCGCCCGTGGCCGTCCTCGCCTCCAGCAGCAGCGGAGGCACCACGCCGCCGCTTGATAGGAGCTCACGCAGCGGGCGCGCCTGCGACAGGTCGCCGAGCAGGATGGCCCCGACCAGCCGTCCTTCGCGCACGACGAGGCGGCGGTAGACGCCGCGGCGCGTGTCGAGCGCGACGATCTCCTCATCGCCCTCGCCCGCCACCGCCGTCCCGCCGCAGAAGAGGTCGATGCCCGCGACCTTCAGCGTCGTCGCGGGCGTGACGCCGCGGAAGCCGGCGGGGACACCGGCCAGCGAAGCGCCGGCGGTGCGCGCCTGCTCCAGCAGCGGTGCCCACAGGCCGTACACGACGTCACGGTGCTGAGCGCACTCGCCGACCGCGTAGACGCCCGGATGACTCGTGCGCAGCTCGTCGTCGACGGTGATCGCGCGCGCGACCTCCAGGCCCGCCGCCCGCGCGAGGTCGACGTCGGGCTGGACGCCGGCGGTGACGACGACGAGATCGGCTTCGAGCCGCGTGCCGTCGGCGAGCAGGATCGCCTCGACCTCGTCGTCGCCCTCGATCGCCTCGGTACGCGCGCTGAGGTGCACATCGACACCCAGTCCGCGCATGGCGCGGAGCAGGCCCTGGGCCGCGAGCGCGTCGAGCTGCTGCTCCATCAGGCGGTCGGCGAGGTGTACGACCCTGACGCGCAGTCCGCGCTCGCGCAGCCCACGCGCCGCCTCCAGTCCGAGCAGGCCGCCTCCGACGACCACCGCCCGCGAGCCGTGGCGGGCGGCGGCGAGAAGCCGGCGCGCGTCGGCCAGCGTGCGGAACGCGTGCACGCCCAGTCGGTCGACACCCAGGATCGGGGGCATGTGGGGGCGTGAGCCGGTGGCCAGGACGAGGCGGTCGTAGGTCACGAGCTCCCCGTCGGACAGCTCGGCCGTGCGCAGCTCGAGGTCGAGCCGCCGCACCTCGACGCCGGTGAGCAGCCGCACCCCGCGCCGGTCGAACCATGCGGGTGGCTGGAGCGTCAGCTGGGGCTCGCTGACCCCGCCGGCCACGAGCTTGGACAGCAGCACGCGGTTGTAGGGCGCGTCGGGTTCGCGGCCGACGACCGTGACGTCCCAGTCGCCTGCCCCATCGTGGGCCAGGAACGCCTCGACCGTGGCCAGGCCGGCCATGCCCGCGCCGACGACGAGCAGCCGCCGGCGGTCGGCGCCGCGGGCTCGCGGCTCGACGGGCGCAACCTTGCGGCCGACCGGCTCCAGACGGACCGCGCTGGCCTTCAGCTCGGCCTGCTTGGACGTCGGGTCGAGTGCGCGCATGACCACCGCGTTGAGGGCACCGTGGCCGGCGCGCGCATGCAGGGCGCCCCAGTGGAACGGTGCGAAGGCCACGCCTCTGGGGACGCCGTCGCTGATGCGCGCTCGCAGCACGACGCGGCCGCGGCGCGAGCGCACGCGCACATGCTCGCCGTCGCGGACGCCGAAGCGCTCCGCGTCGTCGGCGTGCAGCTCGATGAACGGCTCGGGCTCGGCGCTCATCAGCTCCGGCGACTTCGCCGTTCGGGTCATCGTGTGCCACTGGTTGGGCAGGCGGCCCGTGGTCAGCACGAGTGGGAAGTCCTCGTCGGGTGCATCGGCCGGCTCGCGGTGCGGCGTCGGGGCGAACCGCGCCCGCCCGTTGGGCGTCGGGAAGCGCCGCGAGCCGTAGAGCCGCTCGGTCCCGCCGTGATCGAGGCCCTCTGCGCCGCGTGCCGGTACCGGCCACTGCAGCGCCCCTTCCCGCGTGAGCCGCTCGTGCGACAAGCCGCTCATGTCGCACACGCGCCCGTCGGTCGTGGCGGCGAACTCGGCGAACACCTCGGCCGCGTCGCGCCACGCGAACGCGTCGCCGTGGCCGAGGGCGCGAGCCAGGCGCGCGAAGATCTCCCAATCGGGCAGCGCGTCGCCTGGCGGCGCGAGGGCGCGTCGTAGCAGCCCGACGCGGCGCTCGGAGTTCGTCATGGTGCCCGCCTTCTCGGGCCATTGCGCCGCAGGCAGCACGACGTGGGCGACTGATGAGGTCTCGGTGGGGTGATAGGCGTCCTGGCAGACGACGAGCTCGGCGCGCCGCAGCGCCGCGGCGAAGCGCTGCGCGTCGGGCTGAGAGACGGCCGGGTTGGTGGCGACGATCCAGACCGCCTTGACGGTGTCCGCCTCGAGCGCGTCGACGAGGTCGGTGGCGGCCAGGCCCGGGGCCGGGGAGATGCCGGGGGCGCCGGGCGGGATCTGCCACAGGCGGCGCATCTCGGCGCGATGCTCGGGATCGCCGATCGAGCGGTACCCGGGCAGCAGCGCCGACAGGCCGCCGGCCTCTCGCCCGCCCATCGCGTTGGGCTGGCCCGTGAGCGACAGGGGCCCCGTCCCCGGGCGCCCGATGTTGCCGGTGGCCAGGCACAGGTTGATGAGCGCGCGGTTCTTCAGCGTGCCGACGATCGACTGGTTGACGCCCATCGACCACAGCGCCATCGCCCGTGGCGCGCGGCCGAAGGCCCGGGCAGCTGCCATCAGGTCCTCGACCGGGATCCCGCAGGCCTGCGCGGCGCGCTCCGGCGGCCACTCGCGCGCGGCGCGCAGCGTCTGCGCCCAGCCTTCGGTGTGGCGGGCGACGAACGCCTCGTCGACCAGCCCCTCGGCGTCGAGCAGGCCGAGCATGGCGGACAGCAGGGGGAGGTCGCTGCCGGGCCGCACGGCGAGGTGGATGTCGGCCGCCGCCGCCGTGGGCGTGCGGCGCGGGTCGACGACGATCAGCTTGGCGCCCTCGGCCTGGCGCGCGCGGATCTTCGTCCACACGATCGGATGGCAGGCGGCGGTGTTGGCGCCGACGAGCAGGATGCAGTCCGCGCCGGCGATGTCGGCGTAGGCGGCGGGCGGCCCGTCCGATCCGAGCGCGCCGACGTAGCCGGCCACGGCGCTGGACATGCACAGGCGCGAGTTGGAGTCGACGTTGTTGGTACCCAGGAAGCCCTTGGCCAGCTTGGAGACGACGTAGTAGTCCTCGGTCGTCAGCTGGCCGGAGATGTAGAAGGCGATCGCGTCGGGGCCGAAGCGCTCGGCGATGTCGCGCAGCTGCGTCGCCAGGCGCGGGATCGCCTCGTCCCACGTCGTCGGCTCGAAGCGTGCGTCGGCCGACGCCCGCCACAGCGGCGTGATGGCGCGGTCGTCGGCGTGCACCGCGTCGGGAAGCCCGAGCGGCTTGCGGCACGTCGCGCCGCGATTGACGGGGTGCAGCGGATCCCCGGTGACCTCCGTCAGGCGCCCGCCGTCGGTGTGCGCGATCAGCCCACATCCCACGCCGCAGTACGGGCATTGCGTGCGGGTCTGCGCCGTCACGTGGCGAGCTCCAGCCGGCCCTCGCGCTCGCGCACCTGGAAGGTCCGCAACTGCGCGCCGCCGCCAATCTGCTCCCCCGTGTCGAGATCGAAGCGCCAGTTGTGCAGCGGACAGGTCACGCAGCGGTCGCCGACGATCCCGTCCGACAGCGGTCCGCCCTTGTGGGGGCACGCGTGCTCGACCGCCGCCCAGCCGTCGGGCAGCCGGAAGATCGCCACCCGCCCGCCGGCCAGGCGCACGCTGCGGCCCTCCATCAGCGGCACGTCGCGCGCGGCGCCAACGTCGACCCACGTTCCCTCGGCCAGCGCGGTCACGTGGCCGCTCCGGCCGGCGGCCCGACGAGCGGCTCGGGCTCGCTGTCGAGCTCGGCGAACTGCTTGGGCGAGACCGGGTCGTGGCGCTCGCGCCACGGGTCGGGATCGGTCGCCGCCCTCGCGATGCGATAGCGCTCGAGGAGCGCGGCCGCGTTCTCGGGGTCGAGGACGGACGCGCGGATCGCGTCGATGCCGACCCGCTCGACGTAGCCGTAGCTGCGCTCGTGGTACTCGGCGTGCTCGCGATAGTGCTGCAGGAACACGAGCGCCAGGCGCTTGGCGTCGTCTGGCGTGTCCACCTTGGCCAGCAGGTCGCCCTTGCGTACGGTCCCGCCGGCGGCGCCTCCGACGTACACTTCCCAGCCGCCCTCGACCGCCACGAGGCCGATGTCCTTGACGTAGGCCTCGGCGCAGTTGCGCGGGCAGCCGCTCACCGCCGACTTGACCTTGTGGGGCGTGTACAGCCCCTCCATGGCCGTCTCCAGGTCGATGCCGAGGCGGATCGAGTCGCCCAGCCCGAAGCGGCAGAAGTCGGTGCCGACACAGGTCTTGACCGTGCGGACCGCCTTGGCGTAGGCGTGGCCCGATGGCATGCCGAGCTCCTCCCAGATCGCCGGCAGCTGCTCCTTGCGCACCCCGAGCAGGTCGATGCGCTGGCCGCCGGTGACCTTGACCATCGGGATCTCGTAGCGGTCGACGACGTCGGCTATGCGGCGTAGCTCGTCCGCGCTGGTCACCCCCCCGCGCATGCGCGGCACGACGCTGAAGCTGCCGTCGTTCTGGATGTTCGCGTGCACGCGATCGTTGATGAACCGCGCGTGGCGCTCCTCGCGATGCCGGTTGCCGCGCACCTCGGACACGAGGTAGGCCAAACCCGGCTTGCAGGCGCCGCAGTCGCGGCCGGCGCCGCACGCGGCGCTCAGATCGCTGACGGATTCGAGGTCGTGCTCGCGCACGCAGGCGGCGAGCTGCTCGCGCGTCTGCTTGCGGCACGGGCACAGGTAAGTCGCCTCCTCGGCGGCGCCGCCACGCTCGATGGCCAGCAGCTCGCTCACCACCGGCCGGCAGGAGCCGCAGCCGGCGCCGGCGCGCGTGACCGCGACGACCTCCTGGGTGGAGCCGAGCTGCTGCTCGCGGATGGCATCCACGATCTCGCCCTTGCAGACGCCGTTGCAATTGCACACCTGGGCGGCGTCGGGCAGCTCGGCCGCCGTCGCCTCCGAGGCGCTCGACAGGAGGTCGAGCGCGTCGTCGACCGGCGCCGCGGTGCGTACGGCGTCGAGCAGCAGCTCCGCGCCACGGATGTCGCCCAGCAGCACGGCCCCGGCGGCGCGCCCGTCGCGCACGACGAGCTTGCGGTAGGCGCCCGACGGCTCGTCGCGGACGACGACCGCGTGACCTCCCTCGGCGTCGCCGGCCGTGACGAGGTCGATGCCCATCACCTTCAGCTTGGCCGTCGGCACCGAGCCGGTGTAGACGCCATCGCCGTCGCCGCGCAGGACCCGGGCGGCGATCGCCGCCTGGTCGTGGATTGGCGCGACGATCCCGTGCACGACGCCCCGGTGCTCGGCGCACTCGCCCACGGCGAGCACCCGCGGATGCGAGGTCGTCAGGGCGTCGTCGACGACGATGCCGCGATTGACCTCCAGTCCGGCCTCGCGGGCGAGGGCGACCTGCGGTCGGATGCCGACCGCGACGACGACGAGATCGCAGTCCAGCTGCGTCCCATCGGCGAAGCGCAGCGCGCGCACGTGCCCGCCGGCGTCGTGCAGCACCTCCTCGGTCGCGTGCGCCAGGCGCACGTCGACGCCGAGCTGCGCGATGGCGGGAGCCAGCAGCTCGGCCGCCGGTGCGTCGAGCTGGCGCTCCATCAGGCGGTCCATCAGGTGCACGACGCTGACCGCAACCCCGAGCGTGGCCAGCGCGTACGCCGCCTCGAGCCCGAGCAGGCCGCCGCCGATGACCGCCGCGTGGGTGCAGCCGGTGGCGGCGGAGGCGATCCGCTCGCAGTCGGCCGGGCCGCGGAAGACCTCGACGCCCATCGCGTCGATCCCCGCGATCGGCGGGACGAGCGCATCGCTTCCCGTGCACAGGACGGCGCGGTCGAAGCTCAGCTCGAGGCCTGCGGCCGTGGTCGCGACCCCGGCCGCGGGGTCCAGCGCGGCGATGGGCGCGTCGACGTGGACGTCGATGTCGTGGTCGGCGTACCAGCTGCCGGGACGCAGCTGCAGCTCGCCGAGGGTGGCGCCCGTGAGCAGCTTGCCGAGGTTGACGCGATCGTAGGGAAGGTGCGGCTCGGCGCAGGCCAGGGCGATCGTCGCCGTGCCCGCGAGCTCCTCGCAGACCGACTGGCCGGCGATGCCCCCGCCGATGACCAGCACTTCGAGACGCTCGTCGCGGGACATGCCGATCAGCCTGTCGGCGGTGGCTTGGATGCGCTACGACCGCCGGTCGAAATCCGCGGTGCCGATCCACTCCGGCCGGTCGAATGTGAACCGCCTGGTTCGCGTTCAGGATCTCGGCGGTGCCTCGCCCCCGAGCGCGCCTGGACCACGCCGCGATCGCCGTCGCCTTCGCGACCGACGGCCTGCATGGGGTCAGCGCCGCGCAGGTGGCGGCGCGCGCCGGAGTCGCCAAGCCGACGCTGTACGCGCACGGCCGCTCCAAGGAGCAGGTCTTCGTGGCCTGCGTCGAGGCCGAGGTCGAGCGGCTGCTGGACCGCCTGTACGCCGCCGAGCAGGGCACTCGCGACCTGACCGCCGGCCGCCGCGCCGGCGCCCTGGTCCTGGCGATCCTCGAGCACGCCGACCGCTGGCCGCACAGCGCGCGCCTGCTGCACCTGACCGCTCGGCACGCGACGTCGACGGTCGCCGGCGAGGTCGACGCCGCGCTCGCCCGCATCCCCGCGCGGGTGCGCCGCGCATTGGGCTGCGAGGCTGCGCTCGCAGTGGCGCTGTGCGGGGCCGCCGGGGCGCTGGCTCTCGCGGGCGTCGCCGACCGCCACGCTGCGGCCGAGCTCGTCGGCGAGGCCTTCAGGCGCGACGCGGCGCTGCCACCGGACCTCGGCGACCGGCCGGTCGCCACCGTGTCGATCTACTGACCTAGACGCCCGCATCGGCAAAGGCGCCGCGGCGGCGCAGGTAGGTCGCCCAGGTGACGATCGCCAGCAGGACGTAGGCGCCGAGGAACACCCACAGCGCGCCGAGGGACCAGTCGGCGTGCTGCTCGGCGACGGCGAGCTTCTGCCCCGGCGTCTCGGCCGCCTTGACCAGGCCGGTCACGCCCAGGCTCGCCTGGCGGAAGACGACCTGGATCAGGAAGCCGCCGAACGCGCCGAACGCGCCGGCGATGCCGATCACGGCCGCAGCGCGGCGCTTGAACGCCAGCCGCGCGGTGGCCGCCGCTTCGCCCGCGACCGCGGCGTGGCGTCGCCCGAGCGTTGCGAAGATCGCCGGGATCATCCGGTACGTCGAGCCGTTGCCCATGCCCGACAGCAGGAAGACGACCAGGTAGGCGCCCAGGAACGCGACGAACGAGTGGCGCAAGACGCCGACGACAGCCATCCCGGTGCAGAGGGCCATCCCGACGAACACCGCCAGGGTCACGCGGGCGCCGCCGAGCCGGTCCGACAGCCAGCCGCCCAGTGGCCGCGACACCGACCCGATCAGGGCGCCCAGGAAGCTCAGGCCGGCGAGGTAGGTGGCGACGAAGGAGTGCTGGGCCAGGAACTCCGGGAACGTGTTCTTGATCACCAGCGGCATCGCGAACGAGTAGCCGATGAACGAGCCGAACGTCCCGATGTACAGCAGCGAGAGGATCCACGTGTGGCGCTCGCGCAGCGCGCCGGCGTAGGACCCCTTGTCGGTGCGAGCCTCGGTGAGGCTGTCCATGTAGCGCCAGGCGCACAGCGCCGCGAGCACGATGAACGGTATCCAGATGAGGCCGGCGTTTGCCAGGTGGACCTGGTGCACCGGCAGCTTCATCGCCGCCGCAGGAACGCCGACGATGATCGCCAGCGGCACGACCAACTGCGTGATGGCGACGCCGAGATTGCCGCCCGCCGCGTTGAGGCCGAGCGCCAGCCCCTTGAGTCGCTCGGGATAGAAGAAGGAGATGTTGGCCATCGACGAGCTGAAGTTGCCGCCGCCGACCCCGGCCGTCGCCGCGCATCCCGACAGCACCAACAGCTGGGTTCCATGCGACTGATATGCGAGCCAGCCGCTGGGCACGACGAAGGCCAGCAGCGCAGTGGGGATCAGCAGCATCGACGCGCTGACCGTGGTCCACGCGCGCCCGCCGAAG
Organism: Solirubrobacteraceae bacterium; assembly: GCA_036379935.1. Classification (GTDB taxonomy): domain Bacteria; phylum Actinomycetota; class Thermoleophilia; order Solirubrobacterales; family Solirubrobacteraceae; genus JAOPZW01. The sequence goes on from DASVFT010000013.1 coordinate 25,368, forward strand.
CGGGGGATCGCGAACGTGTAAGGGATCCTCAGCGCCGAGCCGATGAGGTTGGGCAATGCGGTCAACCAGAAGGCCTCGGACAGCGACAGCTCGATGCCGACGTTCGCCAGGTTGATGACGACGATCGTCCACAGCACCCAGATGCTGAAGCCGAGGTGCTCGGCGAAGATCGAGAAGATCAGGTTCTTGCGGGCGATCCGTGCGCCGGTCGTTTCCCAGAAGGCCGCGTCCTCGGGCTCCCAGCGATCGATCCACCGCCCATGGGTGAGGCGGGGCGCCTTGGTGCGCGCGAGCGCTGCTAACGCGCCGGTCGAGATGCTCATGCCACGAGGCTGACAAGCCGGGGCGCGGCGCCATATGTGCCAGCGGTCGGAAGGTCAGGACCGGCGTACGACGGGCGGTCGAATGCGAACCCCCCAGTTCAGATTCGGCATCCTGCGCCCCGCAGTCACGCCTCCGTGCCCGACCTAAGGGGGCGAGTTGCCAGCAGCAACGCTGCTCGCCCGCACGACGTCAGCTTGACCGCGCCGTCGCCCATGTTCGCCACCCAACTGCGCTCAACCAGGCAGCGTCGCAAACCGGCACCTACCGCGCCGCCGACATGCGGCCGCGCTTCCTGATCCACACAGCACGGAGCCACAAGGCCATGACGTGGGCGAAGGTCCGATGGTCCCAGTCCCCAAGCCAGGAGTGCTTTGCGTCCGCTGCGCGTCGGGCGGTAGCCGCCGGCCGAGCGAACGAGGATCCGCTGCGCTTCGAGAGCATCGGCAATTACGGCGCCCAGCATGCCACCAACGTGATCGCCGCACGCTGCGCCATCGAGCGTGTCGCGCAGCCGTGTTCCGACTCTCAGCAGCAGCTCTATGTGCGGTCCTTGATCGGGGGCAAGCGCGAGACTTGAGGTCTGCCAGCTGTGGCCACTGCTGATCAGCACGCCCCTGCGCATCATGGACTTGACCACGGGTTCAAGCGCCGCGGGCGAGACGTCGAGGTGGTGGCACACCGCGGTTCCCGACAAGCCCGGTTGCATCTTGAGAGCGACGATCACGGACGCGACCACGGGATGAGTGAGGAGCGACGCGCCAGCGATGACGACCGCCACGGTACCGCGCCGCCGCTGCCGCGTCTCGCCCTCCGCGCGGGTGGCGGCAGCCCCTTCGATCCGAGTCGAAACTTCGTCGCGGTAGCTTCCATGGTGAGTACTTCGTCTCGACCGGCTTGCGAGGTGACGAGTGCCAGAGAACGGCAACGCCCAGTTCGTCTTTGAGCAGTGGCATGAACGGATCGCGCGACGCGATGGTGAGGCGCTCAGCGAGCTCTACGCCGCTGACGCGCGCTTCGAGAGCCCGCTGGTGCCGCGCGTACTCGACTGCGACCGGGGGTACCTGCAAGGTCGTTCCGACATCCGTGAGTTCCTCATCGAGATCACCCGCAGGCGCCCCCAAGGCAACGAGCTGCCGTCGCTGTATCGCGACGGCACGTACTTCTTCGACGGCCGCATGTTGATCTGGGAGTACCCCCGGCTGACCCCCCAAGGTTCCCAGCTTGACCTTGTGGAGGTCATGGAGCTTGACGGGTCACAGATCCGCAACCACCGCGTCTACTGGGGCTGGTACGGCACCGAGCACCTGCTGCGCAACGCCGTCGCCAAGCTCAAGGTCGACGGCGCAACGTCACCATGACTTCGGGTAGGGACTACGCGGGCCCCGACCTCGTGATCATCGGATCGCTGTTATCGGATCCCGCCCGTGTGGCAATCATGATGGCGCTCGCCGGTGGAGAGGCGCTGCGCCCTGGAGAACTGGCCAAACGAGCGGCGGTCGCCCCGTCGACGGCATCCTTTCATCTCGCCAAACTCATGGACGCCGGCTGGATCGTCCACGATCAACAGGCGGCGATTCGGCGGTACAAGCTCGCCTCACCCGAGGTGGCCGAGATCCTCGAGCACTTGGCGTATGTCGCCCCACCTGCGCCGGTCAGTTCGCTGCGCGGTCATCAGGCTCGAGAAGCGCTTCGGGAGGCACGCTGCTGCTACGACCACATGGCCGGAACGCTCGGCGTGAGCCTGACACAGGCCCTCCTTCGCCAAGACGTCCTCCGCGCTTGCGGTGACCACTTTCAGCTCACCGCCGACGGTGGGCAGTGGCTACGAAACCGCGCGATGAGCCTGCCAGAGCCGGGCGTCGACAAGCGCGCCTTCGCGCGACCGTGCCTGGATTGGACTGAGCGCGGCTGCCATCTGGCTGGCCGTCTCAGCGCCGCGATCCTGACCCATTGGACCGAGCACGGTTACGTCATCCGCCCGGAGAAGGCGCGATCACTGCGCGTGACAAGCGCCGGCCACGAGCAGCTGATCGCGTGGGGAATCACGAAGCTCTCCCACGAGCCGACCGCGGCCGGGTCGTGACGCCCACCGACAACGCGCCGCAAGACGTCTCCGCCGAAGCGCGTGCTGGGCGAGGACCGTGTGCCGGCTGGCTTCACGATCACCACTGAGGCGTGCGTCGAGTGCATGCGCAACGACCAGAACGAGCCCGAGGGCATGGCCGACCAGGTCGAGGCCGCGCTGGGCAAGCTGCATGAGCAGGCGTGCTCAACCTTCCGTCCGCCGACATGGTCGGCGCGCGCACCACCGGATCCGACCCCGTCCCCGAGGGCAAGGTCCGGCGTGGCTACCGCTTCGAGCTGGACAAGTTCGGCACGGCCGGGCTGATGCTCGTCGCGTCGGAGACCGTCGGGCCCCACGGGTGCTCGAGTGCCCCGTGCAGCTCGAGGCGGTCGTCGCGGCGTGCCTTCGGCTGGCCAACGACGATCCCAGCCAGCACGACCAGGCCGTCGTCATAGAGGTCCGCGGCCCCTATGAGCGGCCGCCAGCGGTCGGGTCGATCCCGGTCGCCCTCGCCCAGCATCAGGATGCTCTGCTCCACGTGGACGCTGCACGAATCGACGCTCGGCCGGATCCCCGAGTCGATGCACCTGAGCCCGGACGTCGCGCGCGCCCGCGACGCGGCGGCGTGACGGTGACGCGCGTCGCGGACGCTCCGCACGAGCCCGCCCGAACGGGCCAGCGAAGGCGGCCGGGTCGGCCCGTGGGGCTGCGCCGGTCGGGAGTACGCTCCGTCGCCATGCCCGACGAGCCGAGCGCCCACCGGATCCGCGACCGCGCCGCTCCCCGCCTCGCCGACCGTTGGACGCGTGTCGCGGCGGTCACGGTCCGGCGGCCGGCGCGGCCGCTGCGCACGGTCGTCGGCGACGACGAGCTCGCCGCGCGGCGCGGCCGCCGCCGCGGCTGACGGGGTCGCCGTGCGCGTCTTCGTCACCGGGGCGACGGGCGTCGTCGGACGCCGCCTCCTGCCGGCGGTGTGCACGCGCGCGCCGATCGCGTCGACGACGCCCTCCAGGTGGCGGACCTGCGCGGGCAGGTCGATCGCCTCGGCGGGGACGCCCGCGTGCTACCGACGTCTTCAGTCGCACCGGGCGAGGCGGCCCCTCTTGCAACTCAGGAGCGGACGTTTGGTGCGCCAGTCGGTAGCAGCGAGGGCGGGGCGATCGGGGCGCGGCGGCGGTAGATGATCGGTGCGCGTGTGAGGTAGCGGAGCGGGACGGACCAGACGTGGACGAGCCTGGTGAACGGCCAGATCGCGTAGAGGCCGAAGGCGGCGAGCACGTGGAGCTGGTAGATCAGCGGCGCGCCGCTGATCAGCTGCGTCTGAGGTTGGAGGGCGAAGATGCTGCGGAAGTAGGGCGCGACGGTGAGGCGGTAGTCGTAGCCGCCGCCGAGTAGGTTCACGCCTACGGTGGCGTACATGCCGGTCGCGATCATCAGCCCAAGCGCGATGTAGACGGCGATGTCGGTGCGCGTCGTGACTCGGCGGATGCGCGGCGAGGTCACGCGGCGAGCGGCGAGCAGCACGAATCCGGCGGTCATGGCGGTGCCGGAGATCGTGCCGGCGGTCACGGAGATCGCGTGGTAGACGTGTTCGGAGATGCCGACGGATTTGGTGGCGGATTCCGGCACGAGCAGTCCGAGGATGTGGCCACCGAGGACGGCGAGCAGCCCGAAATGGAACAGGAGCGATCCCCACTTCAACGATCGTCCCTCGAGTAGCTGGCTTGATCTGGTGGTCCACGTGAATTGGTCGCGGCGCCAGCGCCAGATGTGTCCGACGATGAAGATCGTGATCGCGACGTACGGGATCACGATCCACAGGAGCATGTCGAGCCTGCTCACTGGGTCCCTCCGGCGAGGGCGGCGCTGGTGGGCATGACGTCGGGCGGTGCGAACGGGTCGAGTCCGACCTGCTCGCTCGGCGGACCTTCGGCTGCCAGGCGCATCAGCTCTCCGAGGTCCTCCTCGCTGGCGGGCTCGAGATTGGCGCGGAGGCCGGTGAGGAGGTGACGGTACGGACTGTGCTGCTGATCGAGCGCGGCGGCGCACAGCTCGATCGCCGCGCGGAATTCGCTGAGCAGCTCGCGGGCGGATTCGAGATCGAGCATGTCGGCAAGCTCGAGCATGAGCGGCAGGTAGTCCGGCAGCTCGTCTGTGATGGGTGTCAAGCCGAGGCGCGTGTAGAGGCGGCGGAGCTTGAGCAGGGCGACGCCGCGCTGGCGGCGGTCGCCCTGGTAGGGGTAGGTGAGGTGCAGGCTGGCGCGCCGGTTGAAGTCGAAGGTGCCGACGTACGCCTCTTGGGCGTCCTCGAGGTCCCAGCCGGCGGTTTCGTCGAGAAAGGCGAGCATCGCAGTGCGGTCCTCGCCGTTGGGCAGGGCGTGGGCGGCGGCGGCGATCTCGCTGCGGAGCCGGTGGAGGTCGGCGTCGGGGTAGCAGAGCAGCAGGGAGAGCAGCTTGTAGGCGGTCATCGGCGTGCCTCCCGCTCAAGCCGGCGCTCTCGGCGCTCGCGCGCGCGCCTGGCTTTGAGGGCCTCGAGGCGCGGGTTGGCGTTGACGTGAGCGATCTGGAGTGTGCCGGCGGGTGTGTCCCCGTTGTGGGCGTGTCCGTCTGGTTCAGGCAGGCATGCTCCGGGCCCGCCGGGGAGGTCCAGGCCGCAGGCTCCTTGTTGTTGTGCGGAGAGTTGTTCTGCGAGCTCGCGGTGGGCGGGTGGGATCACGAATCGGTCCTCGTAGCGGGCGATCGCGAGCAGCCGGTACATCTCCTCGATCTGGGCGCCGGTCATCCCGACTGCTTGTGCGAGTGCCTCGTCGGGCTGGCCGCTGATCGTGCGCTCGCGCATGTAGGAGCGCATGGCTGCCAGCTGCTTGAGGACGCGGCGGATGACGCGCTCGTCGCCGGCCGCGAGCAGGTTGGCTAGGTACTGGACGGGGATCCGCAGGCTGTCGATCGCAGGGAACACGTCGTCGGGGTCGGCGTGTGGACGGTCGCCTTCGACGGTCGAGGTCACCGGGGAGAGCGGCGGGACGTACCAGACCATCGGCAGGGTGCGGTACTCGGGGTGCAGCGGCAGCGCGATCCGGTGTTTCATCGCCAGCGCCCACACGGGCGATCGCTGCGCCGCGGTGATCCAGTCGTGCGGGATTCCGTGGCGCTCGGCCGCGCCGACGACCTCCGGGTCCGATGGGTCGAGGAAGACGCTGAGCTGCGCGTCGAGGAGGTCGCGCACATCGGTGGTGGATGCGGCCTCCTCGACGCGGTCGGCGTCGTAGAGCACGAGCCCGAGGTAGCGGATCCGCCCGACACAGGTCTCCGAGCAGACTGTGGGTAGCCCGGCTTCGATCCGCGGGTAGCAGAGCGTGCATTTCTCGGCCTTGCCGGTCTGCCAGTTGAAATAGACCTTCTTGTAGGGGCAGTTGGAGACGCACATCCGCCAGCCGCGGCAGGCGTTCTGGTCGACGAGGACGATCCCGTCCTCCTCGCGCTTGTACATCGCCCCGGATGGGCAGGCGGAGACGCAGGCCGGGTTGAGGCAGTGCTCGCAGATCCGCGGCAGATACATCATGAACACCTGCTCGTACTCGGCCCGCACGGACTCCTGGAGCGAGGTTTCGGGCGAGGGGATGCCACCCGGTCCTGCAAGGTTCGGGTCGGAGGGAGCGCTGATGGGGCCGCCGGCGAGGTCGTCCTCCCAGTTCGGTCCCCACTGGATCTGGAGCTCGCGCCCGTCGATGCGGGAGATCGGCCGTGCGACCGGCTGGTGCTTGGCCGGTCCTGAGCCTGTGAGCTTCTCGTAGTCGTAGGTCCAGGGCTCGTAGTAGTCGTCGAGCTCGGGCAGGTCAGGGTTGTGGAAGATGTTCGCCAGGCGCTTGAGCCGGCTGCCTGACTTCAGCCGCAGCTGGCCGTTCTTGTCGAGCGTCCAGCCGCCACGGCGCTCCTCCTGGTCCTCCCAGCGCCTGGGATAGCCGACGCCTGGCTTGGTCTCGACGTTGTTGAACCACATGTACTCGGCGCCGTCGCGGTTGGTCCACACGTTCTTGCAGGTGATCGAGCAGGTGTGACAGCCGATGCACTTGTCGAGGTTCATGACCATCGCGACCTGGGCCTTGACGCGCATCAGTAGGTCACCTCCGTGCGGCGCTTGCGGATCACGGTGACCTCGTCGCGCTGGCAGCCGGTTGGTCCGTAGTAGTTGAAGCCGTAGGAGAGCTGGGCGTAGCCGCCGATCATGTGCGTCGGCTTCATCTGCACCTGCGTGACGGAGTTGTGGGTACCGCCGCGGGTTCCCGAGACCTCGCTGATCGGCACGTTGATGTGCCGGTCCTGGGCGTGGTACATGAACGCGCAGCCGTCCGGGATGCGGTGGCTGACCACGGCGCGGGCGGCCACGACGCCGTTGCGGTTGTACATCTCGATCCAGTCGTTGTCCGCGATCTGCGCGCGCTCGGCGTCTTGCGGGCTGATCCACACGACGGGGCCGCCGCGGAACAGGGTCAGCATGTGCAGGTTGTCCTGGTAGGTTGAGTGGATCGACCACTTCGAGTGCGGGGTCAGGTAGCGCACCGCGACGGCCAGCCCGTCGTTGCCGGGGGCGTCGCTGCCGAGCCGGCTGCTCATGTCGAGCGGGGGTTTGTACGCGGCGAGGGCCTCGCCGTAGTCGCGCATCCATTCGTGATCTGAGTAGAACTGCTGCCGTCCGGTCAGCGTCCGCCACGGCACCAGCCGGTCGACGTTCACGCAAAACGGGCTGTAGCGCCGGTCTCGTGACTCGATCCCCGACCACTCCGGCGAGGTGATCGTCTTGCGCGGCTGGATCGAGACGTCCCTGAAGCTGTGGCGATCCTCGAACCTGTCCTCCGCCAGGTCCGCGAGCCGTGTGCCCGTGCGCCGCTCGAGCGTCTCGAACCCCTGCACGGCGAGCCGGCCATTGGTGGCGCCGGACAGCGCCATGATCGCCTCACACGCCTGCGCGGCAGTGTCCAGCGCTGGACGCCCACCGCGGGCGACGCCGTTCGCAGCACGAAGGTAGGCGATCTCTTCGCCGGCGTCGAAGGCGACGCCTTTCCACGCCACGCCGGCGGTCTCGACCATCGGGCCGAGCGCGGTGAACCGCTCTCCGACCGCGCGGTAGTCGCGCTCGACGACGACCAGCTTCGGCATCGTCTGGCCTGGCACCGGCTCACATTCGCCCGCCCTCCAGTCACGCACCTCGCCGAATGGCTGCGCGAGCTCGTCTGGCGTGTCGTGCAACAGCGGGGCGGCGACCAGGTCCTTCCTGACGCCGAGCCGAGCCGCGGCGATCCGTTGGAACGCCTGCGCGATCGTTTTGAAGATCTCCCAGTCGGTCCGCGTCTCCCACGGGGGTGCGATCGCGGCGTTGAACGCGTGCACGAATGGGTGCAGGTCGGTCGTCGAGATGTCCTCCTTCTCGTACCAGGTCGCGGCGGGCAGGACGACGTCTGAGTGCAGGCAGGTGCCGTTCATCCGGAAGTCGAGCGTCGTCAGCAGATCGAGCTTGCCCTCCGGCGCCTGCTCGCGCCAGCGGAGCTCCCGGGGTCGCTGGGCCTCGGGCGTCTCGGTGTTGCGCACCGCAGCGGTGTCGACGCCGAGCAGATGCTTGAGGAAGTACTCGTGACCCTTCGAGCTCGAGCCGAGCAGGTTCGAGCGCCAGACCGTCATCACCCGCGGGAAGTTCTCCGGCGCGTCGGGATCCTCGCAAGCGAACCGCAGCCGACCCGCCCGCAACTCCCGCACGACGTACTGCTCCACCGGGATCCCGTCTGACTCCGCGGCGGCGACGATCTCGAGTGGGTTGCGGTCGAACGTCGGATACGACGGCAGCCATCCAAGGCGTGCGGCGAGCGCGTTGGCGTCGGCGGGATGCCGGCGCGCCGCCGCCTCCTCACCCGCGAGCGGCGAGACGAGCTGATCGCCGCTCAGCCGGTCATAACGCCATTGATCCGTTGCCAGGTAGAAGAACGGCGTTGCTGCCTGGTGGCGGGGCGGCCGACTCCAGTCGGTCGCGAACGCAACGACACCGAGGCCGGTGATCGGGCGCGCCTTCTCCTGACCCACGTAGTGCGCCCAGCCGCCGCCGTTGCGCCCCTGGCAGCCGCACAGCAGCACCAGGTTGAGCATCGCGCGGTAGATCAGATCGGAATGGAACCAGTGGTTCGTGCCGGCTCCCATCACGATCATCGAGCGGCCCTCGGTGCGCTCGGCGTTGCGAGCGAACTCCCGCGCGACACGGATCACGTCGCCCGCGGGCACGCCGGTGATCGGCTCCTGCCACGCAGGCGTGTACGGAGCATCGTCCTCGTAGCCGGCCGGCCACTCACCCGGCATCCCGTCACGCGCGACCCCGTACTGGGCGAGCATCAAGTCGAACACGGTGGTCACGAGCCGTCCACCGATCCGACGGACCGGAACACCGCGGCGCATGAGCGATGGGCCGGAGGGCTCGTCGAATCGGGGCAGCGAGACCTCCGCCAGCTCATCATGGATTCCGAGCAACGTGAGCGCCGGATCGATCGCGCCGAGCTCGAGGTTCCACCGGCCCTCCCCGCCCTCGCCCCAGCGATCGCCGATCGACCCGTTCGGCACGACCGGCGCGTTCGTCGCGGCATCGAGCACGACCGTCTTCCACTCGGCGCGCTCCCCTGCGTGGCCCACGTCGCCAGCGCGCAGAAACCGGCCCGGAACGCAGCCGCCGTTGGGCTGCTCGGTGAGCTCGACGAGAAACGGCAGGTCGGTGAACCGCTTGGCGTAGCGCTCGAAGTACGCCACGCGCCGCTCGACGTAGAACTCGTGCAGCATCACGTGCCCCATCGCGAGCGCCAGCGCCGCGTCGGTGCCCGGTTGTGCCGGCAGCCACTGGTCGGCGAACTTGGTGTGATCGGAGTAGTCCGGTGAGACGACGACGGTCTTCTGGCCGCGGTAGCGCGCCTCGGTCATGAAGTGCGCGTCCGGCGTGCGGGTCATCGGGATGTTCGACCCCCACATCATCAGGTAGCCCGCGTCCCACCAGTCAGCCGACTCCGGCACGTCGGTCTGATCGCCCCAGATCTGCGGCGACGCTGGCGGCAGGTCCGCGTACCAGTCATAGAAGCTCAGGCACACCCCGCCGATCAGCGACAGGAACCGGGCGCCGCCGGAGTACGAGGCCATCGACATCGCCGGGATCGGGGAGAACCCGACGCATCGGTCCGGACCATGGCGCTCGATCGTGTGCACGTGCGCCGCCGCGACCAGCTCGGCCGCTTCCTCCCACGACGCGCGCACGAACCCGCCCTTCCCGCGCGCCCGCTTGTACCGGCCGGACCGCTTCGGATCCTCGGTGATCGACCTCCATGCATCCACGGGATCGTCATGCTCGGCGCGCGCAGCGCGCCACAGACGCAGCAGCTCGCCGCGCATGTACGGATACTTGATCCGCAGCGGGCTGTAGACGTACCAGGAGAAGCTCGCCCCGCGCGGACAGCCGCGAGGCTCGTAGTCAGGGGTCTCCGGGCCGTTCGAGGGATAGTCCGTCTGCTGGGTCTCCCAGGTGATGATCCCGTCCTTGACGTGCACCTTCCACGAGCACGAACCCGTGCAGTTCACCCCGTGGGTGGAGCGCACGACCTTGTCGTGCTGCCAGCGCTGGCGGTAGAACCGCTCCCACCCGCGCCCGTCAGCCCGGACCTCCTGCCAGCGCGTCACGACCCCGTCGCCGTCGAAAAAGCGCCGCGCCGCGAGACCTCCGCTCTTGCTGGGCTCACCGTCGACCCTGGCGCCGTCGCCATCCGCCGGTGCTCGGGTGTGGTGGTCGAGTGCTTTGCTCATGAGGCGATCGGACGGCTGCGGCGCCGACGCCTCCCGGCGCCAGCCTGCGGCCACGGTACGCGCGTGCCGATCCCGCGGCATCCGTGGGCAAACCCAAGGCTGACCGCGGTTAACTACGGTCTGACTGTTTAAATTGCGCGGACCGCGCGCAGCGCGTTCTCGTCGGAGAAGTAGCCATGTAGCTCCGACACCAGGCCGTGCGCACGGTCAGGATCGCCCTCACTGGGAGCCCCTGGCCGACGATCACGACGCGGACCCGACACGCGGTGTCCGAGGACTGCTCCCATCGCCGTTTGCACACTCGGATAGGGGAAAACCACGGACTCGCATTGCGTGCCCGCGCCGGATGCGGGCCGACGACGCTCATTGCAGCATTGGCCAAGCGATCTTGATCAGCGCCGCGCTCTACGCGCGGGAAAGCGAGGTTCCGGCCATGCCCCAGGAAGAGCGTTCCAATCCGATCGCGCTTGGCCTTGCGCTGGCCGCGTTCACGGTGTGCTTCTACGCGTGGAGCATGCTCGGGCCGCTGGGACCGACGCTGCAGAAGCACCTTGATCTCACCGAGTTCCAGCTCGCCGTCGCGGTCGCGATCCCGGTCGTGCTCGGCTCGCTGATGCGCATCCCGATCGGCATCCTGACCGAACGCTACGGCGGCCGGCGCGTGTTCACGATCCTCATGGCCTACAGCGTGATCCCGCTCGTACTGCTCGCGCTGTTCCACAACTCATACGCCGCCGTGGTGGTGCTCGGGTTCCTGCTCGGCGTCACCGGCGCCTCGTTCGCGGTCGGGATCCCGTTCGTGAACCGCTGGTACGCAAAGGAGCGGCAGGGATTCGCACTCGGGGTCTACGGCATGGGGATGGGCGGAACCGTCCTCGCCGCATTGACCGCCCCGAAAATCGCCAAGCACTGGAGCCTCGCCACACCGTTCTGGGTCGCCGCCGTTCTCATGACCGCGATGACCGTCATCTTCTGGCTCACCGCCCGCGACGCTCCCCGCTCCGAGCCCCCGCGCAAGCTGTCGTTCTCCGCTCCGATACGGATCTTCAGGCGCAGCCCGAGAGCCTGGGCGCTCACCTTGTTCTACTTCCTCGCCTTCGGCGGTTTCGTGGCCATGTTCCTGTACCTGCCGAAACTGCTGACCGGCGTGCATCACCTTTCGAAGACCGACGCGGGCTACCGGGCCGCCGGCTTCGCCTTCCTGGCTGTGATCGCGCGTCCGGTCGGCGGCTGGCTCGCCGACCGCATCGGCGCAGAGCGTGTGCTCAAGGGGAGCTTCGTCGCGACGATCGCTCTCGCGCTCGGCCTCGCGATCGGCTACAAGCACATGGCCCCGCTCACGATCTGCTGCCTCACCGTGGCGATCGCCCTCGGCCTCGGCACCGGCGCGGTGTTCACGCTCGTCCCGCACTGGTACCCCGACGACGTCGGCGCCGTGACCGGAGTCGTCGGCGCCGCCGGCGGCCTCGGCGGGTTCTTCCCGCCCCTGGTGATGGCGCTCGTCAAGAGCATCACCGGCAGCTACACGCTCGGGTTCGTCCTCCTCGCTGCCGTCGCCGTAGCGTGCCTCGTCGTACTGTTCACGCTCGACCGCCAGGCGCCCGCGCGCGACACGATGCTGAGACGACCGGGGACCGCAGTCTCGCATCCCTAGCCCGCCGAAACAGTCTCGCCAGGGTGTCTCGTGATCGACCTCCCGCAAGCCGCCGACCCGGACGACGTTCTCTCCCAGCGAACGCGAGCGCGACTGTTCGTGCTCCTGTCAGAACTCAGGCGGCCGGTCGGAACGGCTGAGCTCGCCGAACGCCTGCAATTGCATGTCAACGGCGTGCGCCTGCACCTCGAGCGACTCGAGGACGCCGGACTGATCGAGCGAGCGAGAATCCGTCACGGACGCGGACGGCCACCCGACATGTGGGCAATACATCCCCAAGCCCGACCCGGCGGCGAGCCACCCCACGCCTACCAAGACCTCGGTCGCTGGCTCGCCCGCGCGCTCCTGCAACCGACCCGCGGACTGACAGCGATTGAGGCCACCGGACGCTCGATCGGCCGCGAACTCGCGCCGGAAGCCACCGGGCACGGTATCGACGAGCTCACCACCACGCTCGCCGCGCACGGCTTCCAGCCCACCGTCACACACAACTCAGGCGATCGGGTCACGATCTGCCTGCGCAACTGCCCCTACCGCGAGGCAGCACGCGAGAACCAGCCGGCGATCTGCGCACTGCACAAAGGGATCACTCGCGGCCTCCTCGACGTGCTCGCACCAGACGCCCGGCTGACCGGCTTCTCGGCACGCAATCCCGGCGAGGCCAGTTGTGAACTCGAAATCGACGGAGTCGAACCGAGGTGATCCCAGGCGAGGCTCAAGGGCACGTCATGACGCCATTCACGCGCCGGCGAGTCGTGCTCCGCGAGCTCTTGACGGCGAGTGCGGGCTGCAGTGCCTTGAACAGTCCGGTGCTCACTTTGCTCACCTCGTCCGGTTGTCGACATCCACCGTACGCCCGGGCTGCCCAGGGGATCGCCAACCGCGGTTGAAGCCATGGTTAGCAGCGGGTTTCGGGTCGGTAAGGCCCTTTCACGCCGCCTACGCTCCCGCTTATAGTCGAGTCGAGATGGAGCGGCGGCGCATCCTGCTCGTCGAGGACGAAGAAGCGATCTTCGAGCCGCTCGCCGCCACGCTCCGTGACGAGGGGTTCGAACCGGTCCTGGCCACCACGGCGAGTGAGGGCCTCGTCGCGTTCCACTCCCGCTCGCCCGACCTTGTTTTGCTCGATGTGCTGCTGCCCGACGGCGATGGACGCGACGTGCTGCGAGCGATCCGCGCGCTCTCGCGCGTTCCGGTCGTCATGCTGACCGTGCGCGGCGATGAGCTCGACAAGGTCGTCGGGCTCGAGCTCGGCGCCGACGACTACATCACCAAAAGATTCGCGACAACCGCTACTGGCTCAACCGGATCAACTGCACCGAGACCCGCCTTGACGGCGCGCACCTCCGAGACGCCGGGCTTCGAGGAGGTCGGGGCCAACTGGTACTGGGACGGCGTCTGGAAGACGCCGATCGCGTGGGCGGACTACCTGGCGAGGACCAACGACGTGGCGTTCGTCTCGCAGTACTTCCACGACGACGCGGGCGGCTCGAGCCCCTGGGGACCGAGCCTCTACACGATGATGCACACCCACTACCTGTCGCAGCTGTCGTCGTCGACGCACGGTCGGTGTACTTCCTCGACGACGGCGGCGGCGTGCAGCTCCCGGCGTCGTGGAAGGTCCAGTACTGGGACGGCGCCGGCTGGGTCGACGTGGGCCATCCGAGCGGCTACCCGACCGCCGACGACACGTTCAACACCGTCACGTTCGACCCGGTGACGACGACGCGCCTGCGGCTCGTGCTCGTCGGCGGCACGGCGTCGGTGGGCGTCGCTCAGTGGGTGGTGCCGAGCGTGCCGGTGTGAGCCCCGACCGGGGCGGTCCTCGCGACGAGCGGCGTCACGGAGCCTCAGAGGTCAAGACTTCGCGTGCTTCGTGTCGCCGCGGAGTACGAGCAGGGTCTGGGTTGTGCGCCCGATCTCGGCCGGCCTTTACCAGCGAAGCGGCGAGTCTCATCCGCCGCCCGACGCGGCGGCACGGTCGCCGGCCAGGCGCTCCCGCAGCGTCGCGATGCTCGCGCGCCCCTTCGCTGGGCTCGCCGTGGCGCGACGCGGGCTGGTCCTGGGCCTGCTCCTCGGTTGCCTTGACCGAAGCGAGCAGAGCAATGCCGATGACGATCACCCGCGCGCAGCGGTACGCCATCTACGAGATGGTGATCAACCACCTGACCGCGATCGGCGACGTGTGGCTCGGCGTCCACGGCCGAGACTTCGCCGACGCGAAACGCCTTCGACGCAAATTCGCCGAGGACTTGCGACTGCTGCAGGACCTCGGCTGGGCGGAGACCATCGACCAAGAGACGGTCACGCTGACGATGCCGCCCGGCGAGCTGACGCGCACGCTCCCGCGCCGCTCGACGGTCGCCAAGGCGCTGGCCGCGCTCGAGCGTGCCGGCATGGATCGTGGCCATCGGGGTGGTCGCGACGGGTCGGATCGCCGCCCAGACGGACAGCCGCGCATCGAGCAGGCGACCGGCGCCCAGGGAAGGGGCAGCAGCAACCGCAGCGAACGTGCACGTTGATGGCGCATTCCCTACCGATCATCGCCGCGGTCCCGGCCGGGCAGGGATGGAAGCAAGTCGGCGAGCTGGCGCTCGCGTTCGGACTGTCGTCGCTCATCGGCCTCGAACGCGAATGGCGCCAGAAGTCAGCCGGGCTTCGCACACACACCCTGGTGGGAGTCGGAGCCGCGTTGTTCCTGCTGGTCAGCAAGTACGGCTTCAGCGACGTGCTCGGCTCGGGCGTCGTCCTAGACCCCTCACGGGTCGCCGCGCAGATCGTCTCGGGAATCGGGTTCATCGGCGGCGGCCTGATCTTCGTCCGCGGCGACGCGGTCCGCGGGTTGACGACCGCCGCGATCGTCTGGGTCACCGCGGCGATCGGCATGGCCTGCGGCGCCGGGCTACCGATCCTCGCACTCGCCACGACCGCAGGCCACTTCCTCGTCGTCTTCGTCTACCCGCAACTCGCGTCGAGACTGCCCCGATCGCGCTACCTCAGCTACGGCGTGCGCATCGTCTACCAAGACGGGCGCGGCATCCTGCGCGCGATCCTCGCCCAGAGCACCCGCATGGGATTCAAGATCTCCCGCATCTACACCCACCAACTCCAGCACGACATCCGCGGCGCAGCCGCCGTCGCCGTCACCCTCGAAGTCCAAGGCCAGCCAGCACTCGAACCCCTGACCACCGCACTCAGCGAGCTCGACGGCGTGTTCGAAGTCACCGCCACCGACCTCGACTCAGGCTCAGACTGACGCCCCCGTGTTCAGGCCTACTCCAGGAGAAGCCGCCTATCATGGCGGCGACCCGTGACGTTCAGCTGAAGGCTCTTGGGTCGGAGACGATCGACCTCGACTTCGCTGGTCTCTAGGTCCGTCTCGATCTGCCACTGCGGGCTGATGTCGCAGCCGAACACGATGCGAGCGGGCGGCTCGAAGGTCAGCACGCGCGCCCACTGGCATTCGATCCAAACTCGCCAGAGGTCAGCGCCAGTCGCCGAAGGCCGTCACGAGCCGTCGTGCCGCGAACCGCCAGCCGTCGCTCGTGAGCGCGAACTCGTCCTCGTACCGGCCGAGCAGGATCGGAGCGGTCGCTGGCGGCCGCCCTCGCGGCGGGACCTCGTCGGCGCGATAGAGCTGCAGATTGACGATCCCGGTCGCGCGATCGTCTCGGACGACGTCGATCACGCAGCCCGTGCAGGCGTGAAGAGAGCGTCGGCCGGTCATCGCCGCTCGGGCGGCGAACGCCGCCAGGATCTCGTCGTGTCCTATGGAGCCGCAGCCGGTGCGCTTCGTGAACTCGCTCGGCCTCGGCGAGGAGCCTTCGATGGAGCCGCTGCGCCGGCGGCTTGCCCGCTCGCCGGGCGTGCGCTTCAAGCTCGACGCGCAGGCGACGTGGGCCCCGCAGCTCGTCGACGAGATCGCGGCGACCGGCGCGGTCGACACGATCGACTTCAAAGGCCAGTACGGCTTTGAGGTGAAGGCGCCGGAGGCGCTGGGCGCGCTGTATGACCGCGTGCTAGCCGCGTTCCCGGACGCCTACCTGGAGGACCCGCACGACCTGCCCGAGATCGCGCAGCGGCTCGGCGGTCACCTCCAGCGCGTCTCCTACGACGCGCCGATCCACAGCGCCGAGGACATCGGCGCGACGCCGCTGGCCGCGCGCGTCGTCAACGTCAAGCCGTCGCGGATCGGCAGCCTGCGCGCGCTGTACGCGGTCTACGCGCGCTGCACACGGGAGCAGCGAGCGATGTACGGCGGCGGCATGGGCGAGCTCGGCGTCGGCCGCGGGCAGATCGAGCTGCTCGCCGCGCTGTTCCACGCCGACGCGCCCAACGACGTGGCGCCGAGCGCCTACAACGAGGACGACCCTCCGGGCGACCTCCCGGCCAGCCCGCTGACGCCGCCGGCCGACGCGACCGGATTCCGCTGGACGGTGTAGACGAGCCGAGGTGGCGAGCGAGCGCGAAGCTTCCGCCCGCCACCTCGCTCGTGGTTCTACGCGACGACGGTCACGTTCGCAGCCTGCGGGCCCTTCTCGCCCT
>DASVFT010000014.1:0-28523 GCA_036379935.1 Solirubrobacteraceae bacterium
GCCTCACGGTAGCCGTCCGGGCCCTGCCCCTTGACCGTCGCGACGCACAGGTCGCGGACGACCGAGACGCGGCGGAACTCGTCGCGCGCGTCGACGTCGGAGAGATGCACCTCGACGGTCGGCAACGCGGCGATCTCGAGCGCGTCGCGGATCGCGTAGGAGTAGTGCGTCCACGCCCCGGGGTTGACCAGCAGCCCGTCGGCGATCTCGTCGGCGCGGTGCAGCTCCTCGACGAACTCGTGCTCGGCGTTGGTGTGGAAGAAGCGGACCTGCAGGCCCAGGGCGTCCGCGTAGTCCGAGACGCGCAGCTCCAGGCGATCGAACGTGAGGTCGCCGTAGATCGCCTCGGGGCGCCGGCCGAGCTGGTCGAGGTTGACCCCGTGCATCACCTCCACGCGGTTGCGCGTCCTCATCGTCCGCACAACTCTCGCACGGCGGACAACAGGTCGGCGGCCGCGACGGGGTGACCGGTCGTCACGCGGCCGGGGCGCTCGACGAGGACGAACGGCACGGACTCGCCGGTGCGCTTCTTGTCGCGCGCAGTGGCGGCGACCACCTGCTCGGGATCGGCGCCGTCCAGCTGTGTCGGCAGGCCCGCGCCGCTCAGCAGGTCGCCGACCAGCTCGCGCAGGGCGTCCTGGCTGGAGAGGCGCAGGGCCACGAGCAGGCCGAGGCCGACGGCCTCGCCGTGGCGGTAGCGGACGTAGCCCGTCGCCGTCTCGATGGCGTGGCCGACGGTGTGGCCGAGGTTGAGCGCCTGGCGGGCGCCGGTGTCGCGCTCGTCGGCGGCGACGACGCGGAGCTTCGTGCGCGCGCAGCCGGCGATGATCGCCTCGTCGACGGCAGCGCCCTGCGCCACGCGGTCCCACAGCGCGCCGCCGGCGATCAGGGCGGTCTTGACCACCTCGGCGAAGCCGGCGGCCATCTCGGCCGGCGGCAGCGTCTGCAGCAGCCCCGGGTCGGTGAGCACCGCCGCGGGCTGGTGGTAGGCGCCGACGTAGTTCTTGGCCTGTGGCAGGTCGACCCCGGTCTTCCCGCCATAGGCCGAGTCGACCTGGGCCACGAGCGTGGTCGGAACGTGCACCACGGGCATCCCGCGCTGGTAGGTGGCGGCGCAGAACCCGGCCATGTCCCCCACCACGCCGCCTCCCAGCGCCACGACCTGGTCGGCCCGCGTGGCGCCCTGCGCGACGAGCGCGTGCCACACGCGCTCGGCCGTGTGCAGCGTCTTGTGCTCCTCGCCGGGCGGGATCTCGATGCTGCCCGCCGGCTCGGGCATGCGCGCCCCGTGCAGCTGGGCCACGGTCTCGTCGCTGATGACGATCCGCCGGCCGCCCGACGGCCACGGCGCCCGCTCCAGCGGCCCGACCCAGACGGGGTAGTCGCCCGACGCGCTCGTGGCCCACAGCAGGCGATGGCCCTCGGGGATGGCCTGGATCGCGCCCAGGGCGCCGCGCACGGCGGCGGTCCGCATACCCGGCACCACGGCGTTGGCGGCCGCGTCGTAGACGGGCGCGCGCGCGTGGAAGAGCGCCTCGAAGGCAGCGCGGTCGCGGGCCAGCGGGCGGCCATGGCCGTGCGCGCGCGCCCACGCGGTGTCGAGGTCGACGTCGACGAGCACCGTCACGTGGCGCTCCAGTGCGGACCGCACCTCGTCGGACTGGAGCGCCCCGCCGCCGAGGGCGATGACGCCGCCGTCGGCGTCATCCAGCAGCTTGACGGCGAGCTCCTGCTCGGCGGCCCGGAAGGCGGCCTCGCCCTCACGGTCGAAGACCGTCTCGATCGGCTCGCCGAACTTGGCCTCGAGGAGGGCGTCGGCGTCGTCGGCGGTGACGCCCAGCGCGGTCGCCGCCTCGCGCGCGGCGGTCGACTTGCCGGCGGCCATGAAGCCGATGAAGACCAGCGCGGGCTTCAGCGTCGGCGCCATGCGATGCGCTCCTCGTACCGCGCCACCGCCTCGCGCACGTCGTCGACGTGGTCGCCGCCGAACTTGTCGCGATAGGCACCGGCCAGGACGAAGGCGACCATGGCCTCGCCGACGACGGCGGCGGCCGGGACGGTGACCGAGTCCGTGCGCTCGCGCAGCGCTTCGGCCGGCTCGTGCGTGGCGATGTCGACCGAGCGCAGGGGCTTGGTCAACGTCGGCAGCGGTTTCATGGCGGCGCGGACGACGACCGGCTCGCCGGTCGTCATGCCGCCCTCGAGGCCGCCCGCGTGGTTGGTCTCGCGGTAGAAGCCCCGGTCGTCGCTGAAGAAGATCTCGTCGTGCGCCTGCGATCCGGGCCGGCCCGCGACGTCGAAGGCGTCGCCCAGCGAGACGCCCTTGACCGCCTGGATCGAGCACAGCGCCCCCGCGAGGCGTCCGTCGAGCCGGGTCTCCCAGCTCGTGTGGGAGCCCAGCCCCGGCGTGGCGCCGAAGGCCATGACCGCGAACACGCCGCCCAGCGACTCGTTGGCCTTGCGCTGGGCGTTGATGTGCTCCACCATCGCGCGGCTCACCTCGGGGTCCAGGCAGCGCACGGGATCGTCGTCGACGCCCTCGAAGTCGTCGAGCCGCAGCGGCGCATCGCGCGCGGGCGCCGTCACCGAGCCGATCTGCACCACGTGCGAGCGCACCTCGACGCCGAGCGCGCGCAGGAACGCCTTGGCCAGCGCCCCGCCGGCGACGCGGGCGGCCGTCTCGCGCGCGCTGGCGCGCTCGAGCACGTTGCGCACGTCGGTGAGGCGGTACTTCCAGGTGCCCACGAGGTCGGCGTGGCCGGGGCGTGGCAGATGGACCTCGGGCACCTCGGCCTCCACCGGCCACGGGTTCATCCGCTCCTCCCAGTTGGTGAAGTCGCGGTTGGTCACATGGAGCGCCACCGGTCCTCCCAGCGTGCGCCCGTGCCGCACGCCACCGGTCACCTCGGCCCGATCGCGCTCGATCTTCATCCGGCCCCCGCGCCCGTGCCCGAGCTGGCGGCGTGCCATGTCGCGATCGATGAGCTCGCGATCGAGCTCCAACCCAGCGGGAAGCCCCTCGACCACGCACGTCAGGCCGGGGCCGTGCGACTCGCCCGCGGTGATGAGCTTCAGCGCCATACGGCGCCGAAGTCTATGGGCGGCTGGTCGAGCCCTTGTGCCGGCGCTGGGACCCCGACTCCCAGTGCCACACGGGAAGGCCGGGCAGCACGGCGTTGACATCGGCCGTCGACGCGGCGCTGGCGCCGTCGGCCGAGGCCCGGGCCTTGCTGTGCTGCGGGGTGCGGACGAGGACGCCGCGGTCGGGCAGCCAGCGGTAGGCCGACGCGCCCTTGAACGCGGTGCCGGCGTTGATGTGCGCGTCGCGCAGCATGGCGGCGCCGGCCTTGGAGTGACGCTGCAGGGCGGCCGTCGTGGCCTTGGCCGAGCCGGCGGCGGCCTGCCGCACGCTGAGGACGTCGAGCTCGTACTGCACGTTCTGCGCGTCGCCCAGGAGCGTGAAGAAGATGGTGTCGTCCTCCTCCATCTCGATCCGCTCGCAGCTCTTGTTGCTGGGCTTGCACGAGACGTCGCTCTCGGGGCTGAGCTGGATCAGCGAGGACGGGAGCAGCACGGCCGTCTTGCCGTCCTTCAGCACGCCGGTGAAGACGAACTGCGGGTTGCCGGCCGAGGGCAGCGCGCTGAGTCGCGCGACGTCCTTGTAGGTGGTCAGCTCGCCGACCTTGCCCAGGCGCAGCGTCACGTGGCTGAGCTCGGGGTCCAGGCCGCCGGAGCTGCCGGTGTTGCCCGTGCCGCCGCTGGTGCCGCCGCCGGTGGTGCCACCGCTCGAGCCGGCAGGCGGCGTCGATGCGCCGCCACCACCGCCGCTGGCGGTCTGCTTGGCGGCGTCGGTCGTGGCAGCCTTGACCACCTTCGGACCCTTGAACGGGTCACGGGCGGCGCCTGCGCCGCCGTGGCTCTCGTCAGCGGACTCGTCGAGCGTGATCGCGGCTCGGGAGGTGGGCGTCGTCGGCGTACCCGCCGTGGCCGGCACGGCGGCGACCGGCTCGGGGCTCGACCCGCGGCCGAGCATGAGCGGCACGGCCACGAGGCCGGCCACGAGCACGAGCGCGATCGGCCACACTCGCTTGTCGGCGAAGTCGCCGAGGAGCTTCTTAAAGATGGTCATCGGGCCACCCCCATGGCCGTCGCTGCGGGCGCGGGAACCTTCGGCGCCGCGGGCGACGCCGGCTCGCTGCCGGAGCTCGCGGTCGCGGGAGCCTGCGCGGTGGCGCCGGCCGAGCTCGTGTCGTCGGACGGCAGGAGGTAGGCCGTGGCGGAGATGCTGGCCCGGACCTCAGGGAAGCTCTGCGGCACCAGCGCGACGCCGTCGATGGTCAGCAGCCGTCCGCGGACGCGCACCTTGTTGCCGTGGAGCGTGACGAAGCGCTGGACCTCGCGGAGGAGGTGCTCCATGTCGAAGTACGACCCGCGGAAGGTGAACTGCATCGGGATGGTGGGGAACCCGGCGCTGCCAACGCTGGCGCCCGGAGGCAACGCGGACGTAGCCGCCTGCCCCGCCGCCGGCGTCGACGACCCGGAGGTCCCCGACGCGCCGCCGGAGGCACCGCTCGACGCACCGCTGGAGCTCCCGCTCGAGGCGCCGTCAGAGGCACCGCTGGAGGCAGCGCCGCCCGCCGCGCTGGCCGCCGGAGCGTCGGGGGAGGCACCGGAGATCTGCACGGACCGGAAGTCGATCCGCGCGTCGCCGGCGGCCGACTGCAGCTGGTAGAGCAGCGAGGGCATGTTGTCGTCCTTGGGGACGGCCTTGCCCAGCTGCGCCACGGTGGCGTAGTCCGTCTGGTACTCGCGCTTGGCCTTCTGAGCCTGCCCGAGACTGCTCTGCGCCTGCACGAGGCGCTGCTGCGCAGCCGCCACCTTCGCGTCGAGCTTCGTTGCCTCCTCGCGCTTGGGACCCAGCACGAGGAACCAGAAGCCGGCGATGGCGGCCACTCCGACGACGACCATCAGCACGATGCGGTCACGACTGGTCATTGCGTGCCTCCGGCGGACGGCGTGGCGGCGGCGCTTTCGCTCCCGCTCGCGCTGGTGGCCTGAGCGCCAGCCAGGAACACGGTCAGCGAGAACTTGGGGTAGTGCGCGTTTCCGCGCGTGCAGTCGGCGGTGCTGCCGCTGTCCGACACGGCGCCTGAATCAGAGGTGGTGTCGCTCTTCGTCGCAGAAGACAGGCTCACGCGCTGGACCCCGTCCATCCGGCGGAGGTCGCTGATGACGCGCGCGACATCGTCGTGGCTCTTGGTGCAGCCGACGATCTCGAGGGCGGGCGAGGCGATCGAATTCCGCAACGGGTCGGTGCTGCCGCCGTCGAGCTGGACGTTCGCTGCCGTGGTGGCGCGCACGGTGCTGAGCCAGGCGCTGGTCGGCAGCACGCGCGCGAGCTCGTGGAACGTGTGCGCCCAGTTGAAGCGGCTCCCGGCGAGGCTACGGACGGTTTCCACGCGCTTCTGTCGCAGCGCCGAGAAGTCGGTGTAGGACTTGAGCAGGCCGGCGCGGGTCTCGGCGTCGCTCGCCTGCTGCGCCAGACTGGCCGCGGTCGCGCGCTTGTCGGACAGCGTGCGCGTCGTGAGCATGAAGGACGTGATCATGATGAGCGCCACAGCGAGCGCGCCGAGCACGACGAAGGCGCCGGTGCCGGCGCGCGGACCGGTGCCCCGGCGGCCGCCGCGCAGGTCCTCGGGGATGAGGTTGACGGCCTTCATGCCGGCACCTCGCTGACGGCCAGGCCCGCGGCCACCGTGAGCCGGCCGGGCTCGATCGCGTCGGGCCCGCCCGGGACGCCGCGCGCCTCGACGGGCATGCTCATCTCGGATTGCAGGGCGGCCGCGAAGCCGGGCACGTCCATGGCGGCGCCGGTGAGCACGGCGCACGTGATCGGGCTCGTGGCGCCCGACATCGTGTGGAAGTCCAGCGAGTTGCGCACGTCTGAGGCGATCCGCCGCGCGCCGTCGAGCAGCACGTGGCGCGCCTCCTTGACGATGTCGGGGTCGCCCTCGATCGACTCGAGCGGCGCTTCGAGGCCGACATGCGACAGCCACGCCTGCGCGTGATCGAGCGTGAGCCCCTGACGCTCGGCCAGCTCGACGGAGAGCGTTTCGATGCCGGCGCCCGACACGCGCGTGAACAGGCAGGTGGAGCCCTGGGCGACGGCGAGGTTGGTGGTACCGCTGACGCACAGGTAGAGCACATGCTCGTCGGCCGGCGCGCCTGAGGAGAGTGCGCGTACCATCGCGAAGGCGGAGAGGTCGATGCCAGCGGGCTTGAGCCCCGCGCGGCTGACGGCATTCACCAGGCGCTCGACCACGTCGCGGCGGGCGGCGACGAGCAGGACGCGCTGGCGCTCGCCGGCTCCGTTGTCGACGCTGTTCAGCGGCACGTAATCGAGGACGGCGCTCTCGAGGCTCATGGGCAGGCTGTCCTGGGCCTGGAAGCGCACCACGGCGTCGAGCTCGCGACGATCCTTGGTGGGCGGCACCTCGATGGCGCGCACGACGATCTTCTGGTTGGCGACGCCGATGCGAACCCGCTTGCCAAGACCCTTGTGGTCCCGCCAGAGGGCGCGCAGAGCAGCGGTCAGCCCGTCGCTGTCGACGAGCTCGCCGTCGCGCATGATGCCCTCCTCGAGCTTGGCCCGAGCGGCGGTCCGGACGGCGAGGCGGCCGTTGACGGCGACCTCGACCGCGGTGATGCTCGCGTGTTCGATGTCGAGTCCGACGAGATGCTTGTCGCGCTGTGCCATGAGAGAGGGCCGGCGGTTGGGTCACCGGCGATGACCCCCTAATCGGCGCAGGCAGGGCGAACTTGAACGACGCAGGAAGCCCGAGCCGACATGCGTCCACGCCCTCTGTGGGCCGCGCTCAGAAGGTGTCGAGGTAGGCGTCGACGAGGGCGTTGCCGGCCACGAGGGCGATCACTCCGCCGAGGGCCAGGAAGGGCCCGAAGGGCACCGCGGTCTTGCGACCCTCCTTGACGCCCTTGACGGCGATGACGCCGATGCCGACGACCAATCCGGCGACGAGCCCGATGAGGATCGCCGAGGCCGCCGCCCGCCCGAGGTAGAGCCCGAGCACCGCCGCCAGCTTGACGTCGCCCATGCCCATCCCGCGCGGATACGCGAGCGCCGCCAGGAGGAAGAAGCCGCCGCCGCCCACGCCGGCGATGACCTGCTCCGGTACGAAGCCCGGATCGAGGATCACGCCGGCGACGATGGCTGCGATGGCGGCGGGAAGGGTGATCCGGTTGGGGATGATGCGGTGCTCGAAGTCGATGATCGCGACCGGCACGAGCACCGTCACGAGCAGGAGGCCGAGGACGATGTCGCGCGCCCCGTCGCGACCGAGCACGACGGCGACGTAGAGGAGCGCCGTCGCGAGCTCGACGAGCGGGTAGCGCGCCGAGACCCGCGTGCCGCACTGCCGGCAGCGACCCCGCAGGAGCAGCCACGAGAGCACGGGGACGTTGTCGTACGGGCGGATCGGCGCGCCGCAGCCGGGGCAGCGCGAGCCGGGCGAGACGAGCGACTCGCCGCGCGGCAGCCGCCAGGCCACGACGTTGAGGAACGACCCGACAAGGAGGCCGCCCACGGCGGCGAGGACGATGGCCGGGGCCATGCGGACCGGGAAGCTAGCGAGAGAGCCGGATGGGGCTGAGAAATGCCACGAGGCGGGCCGAAGCCCGCCCCGTGCGCGTACAACCTGGTTGGCTCGACGGCCTACCAGTAGTTCTGCTGTGCGTCGGGCGTCGCCTTGCAGGAGCCCGTGCCGTGGGCGTTGCAGTCGCGGGTGTAGCTGCCGGTGGTGTTGTTGTTCTTCTGGATCCAGAACTGGGTGCCCGACTTCGACGTCGCGGTGACCCGGTAGCCGCCGCTGTTCGCGCCGGTCGGGTTCACCGGGTTGCCGACGGTCACGCCCGCCGGGAGCCCAGGGACCTGAGCGGCGGTCTGGCACGTCGTGTACTGCTGGGTGTCGGTGAAGCAGGACTCGACCTGCGAGACCGCGTTGCGTGCATCGGACTTCGCCGAGGCGTCCTGGCCCTTCTTCTGCTGACCAAGGAACGTCGGCAGGGCGATCGCGGCAAGGATGCCGATGATCAGGATGACGACCAGGAGCTCGATGAGCGTGAAGCCCTGTTCGTCTGAGCGCATCTTGCGCAGCATTGGTCCTCCTAGGATCCAATTGGCTTCGTGCCAGCTCCCTTGGTCGGCCTCCGGTCACGGCAACCCGGCTTCCTCGACGTCGAGGCCCGTGGCTTTGCGTCCCCACCTCACGAGTGGGTTTGCCCTTGGCTCCGCAGGTCTGGCCTGTCGGCCGGATATCGGGTGCGGACCCCATGGCTTTGAGGTGACTGGACGAATGACCTAGGGCGCCTCCCCCAACTTTGGCCGTTCGTCGCGCCCGATCGACCATTCGTCCGGACGCGTTTGGTCAAGCTCAATCGCGCGCCCAAGCGGGCGATCACACGATCGATGACCACTGGGGGTTACCACAGGGGGGTGCCCGGGAGGAACCGGGACGCCGGCGAGGCGGGCTTCGCGCTGATCGAGACGATCGCCTCGGCGATCCTGCTCATCGTGGTCGCGCTGGCGGTCCTGTCCTCGCTCGACGCCGCCACCAAGACCGCGGGCGCCAACAAGGGGCGCACCGTGGCCGCCGCGCTGGCCGAGCAGGACCAGGAGCGCATGCGCGGGATGGCGATCACCCAGCTCTCCAACTTCCACGGCCAGCAGACGATCACCGTCAGCGGCGCCGACTACACCGTCGACTCGCGCGCGGACTGGATCAACGACAGCGCCGGCACGACCCAGTCGTGCTCCGCCGCCAACGCGCAGGCCGATTACATCCGGATCACCTCGACCGTGACGTCGGGCATCGTCGGCCAGGCGACGAAGCCCGTCGTGGTCCAGGGCCTGGTCTCGGTGCCGGTCGGGTCGTTCGGCACCGATCAGGGCACGCTGACGATCAAGGTCCTCGACCGCGCCAACCAGCCGGTCCGCAACATGGGCGTGACGGTGTCGGGCCCAAGGTCGCTCAACGACCTCACCAACGACCTCGGGTGCGCGGTCTTCGGCTTCATCCCGGTCGGCTCGTACACCGCGCAGGTCAACACCCCGGGCTGGGTCGACACCACCGGCCAGCAGCTCAGCACGCAGGACGCCACCGTCTCCGCCGGCACGGTCACCACCAAGCCCATGACCTACGACCGGGCGGCAAGCATCCACGCGACGTTCGTGGACTCCAGCAACGCCCCGGTCCCCACGGCGGGCGCGACCAAGCTGCGCCTGACCAACGGCGCCGTCGTCACCGGCTTCCCCGACACCGACATCGCCGCGGGCCAGTCGACGGCCGCGAAGACGGGCCTCTTCCCCTTCACCGCGGCCTACTACGTCTACCCCGGGTCCTGTGACAAGGCCAATCCCGCCATGTACAGCGACCCCGTGGCGAACAAGGTGCTCGACCCCGCCGAGGACTGGTCGCCGCAGCTGCGCCTGCCCACGATCCAGGTGACGGTGAGGGACGCCGGAGCAC
Organism: Solirubrobacteraceae bacterium; assembly: GCA_036379935.1. Lineage (GTDB taxonomy): Bacteria > Actinomycetota > Thermoleophilia > Solirubrobacterales > Solirubrobacteraceae > JAOPZW01. Next base: position 9,543 of record DASVFT010000014.1, read on the forward strand.
CGGTGGCCAACGCCACAGTGAAGATCAGGGGCACGGCCGCCGCTGGATGCACCGGCGACCAGGTCCTCAACGCCACGACGAGCGCCAGCGGCGTGGCGTCGGTACCCATGCCCTATGGCACCTACGACGTCTGCGCCGCGTCGGGGGGCAAGTCCGGCCAGGCGACAAGCCCCGTGGCCAACACCACAGCCCTCGGCGGGCCGCCGGCCACCGTGGACATCGCAGCGGCGGGACCGTCGTGCTGACCCGCCTGCGCAGCGACGAGGGCTTCACGCTCATCGAGCTCTTGGCCGCGATCACCATCGGCATGATCGTGCTGCTCGCGGCGTTCGACCTGATGGACAACAGCCTCGCGGTGAGCGGCCAGGTCTCGGCCCGCACGGAGGCCAGCCAGCGCGGCCGCGGCGCCATCGACCAGATGACGCGCGCCGTGCGCTCGCAGGTGTGCGTCAACGGCAACGCGCCGGTCAGCTCGGCCGACGACGACCAGGTGACCTTCACGTTCGACCTCTCCAACGGCTCGACGCTGCCCAAGCGCACCCAGCTGAGCTACGACCCGAGTACGCGCTCCATCACGCAGTCCACATGGAACGGCAGCGGCGCCGAGCCCACGCTCACCTTCCCCGGCCCCCCGTCGGTCAACACCGTGTTGACCGACGTCGACCCTGAGGCTTCCAAGCCGATCTTCGCCTACTGGGCGCTGCGCCCGGGCAGCGGCGGGACGCAGTTCGACCCGCTGGACGCCGCTGCCGCGACGGCCGATCCCACGCGCATCGCGCGCATCGACATCGCCTTCGTGGCCCACGCCAGCGGCCAGGTCGAGAAGCCCGAGAACGCCTCCACGATCGAGGACTCCGTCTTCGTCCGTTCTGTCGATCCCAACACCACGAGCTCCCAGGTGCTGTGCCCATGAACCGTCTGCGACGTCAAGAAGGCTTCACGATGATCGTCGTCATCGGCGCGCTGACGATCGGCAGCCTGCTCTCGATCTGGGCGCTGGATGCCGCGACGGGCGACCTCCCGGGCGCCAAGGGCTCGCAGGATCGCAAGGCGGCCTACGCCGCCGCCGAGTCGGGCCTGGACTACTACCGCTTCCGGCTGGCCAACGACAACGACATCTGGAAGGACTGCGCGACCGTCGACCCGCCCGGCACCAACCCGCGGTCGCCGATCAACCAGCAGTGGAACGGCACGGGCGCCGATCCGCGCCAGTGGAAGAACGTGACGGGCTCGTCGGCTCAGTTCACGGTCGAGCTCCTGCCCGCCAACGGCGCCGCCGCCTGCAACACCGCCCAGCCGGAGGCGACCATGATCGACACGAGCTCCGGCAGCTTCCGGATCCGCGCCACCGGTCGTGTCGGCAAGGTCAAGCGCAGCATCGTGGGGACCTTCAGGCGCAAGACGTTCCTGGACTTCCTCTACTACACCGACTACGAGACGATGGACCCGATCGCGACCTCGAACCCGACCTGGTCGCAGGACAACTGCGTCCGGTACCGGCCCGACCGTCCCAACGGGTGCGTGCAGATCCAGTTCGGCTCGTTCGATCGCCTCAACGGTCCGGTTCACAGCAACGACTCGTGGCTCATCTGCGGCGGTGCCACCTTCGGTCGCACCAGCGCCGACAAGCTCGAGTCCAGTCAGGCGGCTCCTGGCTGGGTGAGCGCGGGCTGCGCGGGCTCGCCCAACTTCAGGTCGCCCTTGAAGGCCGGCGTTCCGTCGATGGACATGCCCGACACGAACTCGTCGCTGGCCTCGGCGGCGGTCAACCCGTACCGCTACACCGGCAAGACGCTCATCACCCTCAAGGGCACCGTCATGGACGTGACGCTCAGTGACGGCACCACCCTGCTCAACCAGCCGCTGCCCGCCAACGGCATCCTCTGGGTCGGCGACGGCGGCTGCGCCGTGCCCGACGACCCGCCGCCCAACGCGAAGTACAACGAGTCCGCCGGGTGCGCGAACGTCTACGTCCACGGCACCTACAGCAGGGACCTCACCATCGCCAGCGCCCGGGACATCATCGTCGACGGCGACATCACGCACACCGACACCGCGGTCGCGGGCCTCATCGCCGAGAACTTCGTGCGCGTGCAGCACAAGGTGACGTGGTCGGGCAACACGTGCACCGGCGACGCGCCCGGCGTGGCGGGGGACCGGACGATCGACGCGGCCATCATGTCGGTGCAGCACTCCTTCTTCGCCGACAACTACGACTGCGGGAGCCCGCTCGGCGTGCTGCACGTGTTCGGCGCCATCGCCCAGCGCTTCCGCGGCACCGTGGCCACGAGCAGCGGCGGGACCGTGGCGACGGGATACGCCAAGGACTACAACTACGACGACCGCTTCCACTACCGCAACCCGCCGTTCTTCCTCAGCCCGGTCGACTCCGCCTGGCTGCGGATCCGTCAGAACGAGCAGGTCCCGGCCACCTAGCTGACGCGCGCCCCGTCCGGGGCCGCCGCTCAGCGACAATGGCGTCGTGCCCTGGCGCCGCGTCCTGCTCCTCGCCGTCTTCGTGCTCGTGGCCGCCTCGGCATTGAGCGCGATGGCGCCACGCGAGCGGCGCTTCGGCGAGTCGCCGCCACCGGCCGCCCAGCCGCCTCCTCCCAAGCCTTCGGCGGCGGTGGTCGAGGCGACGCTTCCCAGCGACCGCGCCGTTCGTGCCCGCGTCGGCGATGTCGTGCGCCTGAGCGTGCGGGCGCCGTCGGCCGATGTCGTCGAGGTGCCGAGCCTGGCCGTCGAGGAGCCGGTCGACGCCGGTGCTCCGGCCGAGCTGCTCTTCGTCGCCGATCGGGCCGGGCGCTTCCGCGTGCGCCTGCGCGACGCCGATCAGGCGATCGGCACGCTCCATGTCGTGAGCTGACCCCGCGAGCGAGGCTAGGCAGCGTCGTCGGGCGGCTCGCCTGCCGCGCCGCCGCGGGCCGCCTGCGCGTCGTGGCCGGGTATGACGTGGCCCGTGCCCTCGCACCACGGACAGGTGATGGTCTGCGCCGAGCCGCCCAGCCGCGAGACGATGCGCCCCGTGCCGCGGCACGGCGGGCACGGCCGCGCCTCGGTCTGGGTGGTGGTGGCGTCGTCGTCGGCCATCGGCCGGCTGAGGCTACCGGGGACAATCTCCTCGTGACGGTCCGCGGCCTACTCCAGAGGCCATGACGATGAAGTTCGTCCGCACGTGGCTGCCGGTGACCATCATCGCCGCCGGCGTCGTGGTGGCCGCCGCCACCGGCTTCAGCGAGCCAGGCCTCGAGGGTGGCGCGCTCATGGTCTCCGCCGGCCTCTCCGTCTGGCTCATCAACCTGCTCTATCGCATCGGCGTCCGCGGCGACCGCGAGCGCGACGTCGAAGACCGCGCGCGCGCCTACTTCGCCGAGCACGGCCACTGGCCGGACGAGGGCGACGCGCCCGATCAGCGACGGAGCTCGGCCAAACCCGTAGATTCCGGCGATGGCCAACGGCGTCGTCCCTGAGCTCGCCGCCCAGGCGCGAGCCGCGGGCCGCCTGGGCATCGATACGGAGTTCATGGGCGAGGGGCGCTATCGACCGCTGCTGTGCCTCGTCCAGGTGGCGGTCGAGACGCCAGAGGGAGTGCGCGTCGAGGTCCTCGACCCGCTGACCGACACGTACGACCCGGCCCCGCTCGCCGCCGTGCTGGCCGACCCGGCCGTGCAGGTCGTGCTCCACGCCGGTCGCCAGGACGTCGCGCTGCTGCGCCGCGAGTGGGCCACCGAGATCCACAACATCTTCGACACGCAGGTGGCGGCCGGGTTCGCCGGATTGCGCGCGCAGCTGGGCTACGAGTCGCTGCTGCACGAGATGGTCGGCGTGCGCCTGCGCAAGAGCGCCTCGTTCACGCGCTGGGACACGCGCCCGTTGAGCCAGGAGCAGATCGGCTACGCGCGCGAGGACGTCCTGCACCTCACCGAGCTGAGCGACGCGCTGCAGTCGGCGCTGCGCGAACGCCAGCGCCTGGACTGGGCGCTGGAGGAGTGCCGCGCGCTCGAGGACGCCTCCGACGAGCGCGATCCCGACACGATCTTCCATCGCCTGCCGCGCGTGAACTCGCTGGAGCCCTCGCAGCGCGCGGTGGCCTACGAGCTCGTGCAGTGGCGCGAGGACACCGCGCGCAAGTCCGACCGCCCGGTGCCCAGCGTGCTGGCCGACGCCGCCCTGGTGGAGGTGGCCAAGCGCCGCCCGACGTCGCTGGAGCGCCTGGCACAGATCCGCGGGCTCAACGAGGGCACGCTGCGCCGCCGCGGCCGTGCCATCCTCGGCGTGGTCGAGCGCGGGCGCGAGCGCGAGCCGATCGCCGTCGACGGCGAGCGCCCCCCGCCCGCCGACGCGCACGACGCGCCGCTCGTCGCCTTGGGCGAGGCCCTCGTACGGGCACGCGCCGCCGAGGCCGGTCTCGCCTACGAGCTGATCGCCGCGCGCGCCGATCTCCAGCGCATCGTCACCGCCGTGCGCCTGGGCAACGGCGAGGCCGACGTGCGCACGCTGCAGGGCTGGCGGCGCGAGGTCGTCGGGACGGAGCTGCTCGAGCTGCTCGAGGGCCGGCGCTCGCTGCGCGTCGGCCCGAGTCGCACGCTCGAGATCGACCGCTAGCGGCGGGCCAGCGCGCCCAGGAGGGTCTCCCCCACCCAGCCGCCGCGCCGGGCGCCCGGGGGGATGGCGAACAGACCCGTCCCGACGTGCTTGATGTACTCGTTGAGCGCGTCGCTGGCGCCGAGCTTCTGCTGCACGCGCACGAAGGCCTGCGGATCGCGCTGGAAGGAGAGGAAGAACAGCCCGGCGTCGAGCTGGCCGAGGCGATCGTCGAGCCCGTCCGTGAACGAGTAGCCGCGGCGCAGCAGCGCCGCGCCGCCGTTGCTGGCAGGCGCGGCGAGGCGCACGTGGCTGTCGACCGGCAGGCGCTCGGGCCGCAGCGGGGCGAACTCCTCGCGCGCGCCCAGCGGCGCCCCGGAGGTCTTGTGGCGCCCGATCGTCCGCTCCTGGTCGCCCAGCGAGGTGCGGTCCCAGACCTCGATGAGCATGCGGATGCGGCGCGCCACGAGATAGGTGCCGCCGCGCAGCCACGCCGGCTCGCCCGCCCGGTCGCCCGCCACCCAGACGTGCTGAGCCAGCGCGGAGGTGTCCTCGGCCTTGAGGTTCGCCGTGCCGTCCTTGAACCCCATGAGGTTGCGGGGCGTCGCCTGCGACCGACTGGTCGACGACGTCCGCCCGAAGCCCAGCTGCGACCAGCGCACGGTCACCGCGCCGCGCCCCAGTCGCGCCAGGTTGCGCACGGCGTGGAACGCGACCTGCGGGTCGTCGGCGCACGCCTGCACGCATAGGTCGCCGCCGCTGCGGCCCCGATCGAGCTCGTCGCCGGGCAGCGCCGGCAGCTCGCGCAGAGGCTCGGGCCGCTCGCCGGCCAGGCCGAAGCGCGCGTCGAACAGCGACGGGCCCAGGCCGAAGGTCATGGTCAGCCGAGCGGGAGTCAGCCCGAGCGCCTCCCCGGTGTCGGCCGGCGGCGCAAGCTGCTCGTCGGAGCCCTCGCCCACAGGGCGTCCCGCGGTCATCCTCTCGGCCGCGCGCGACCATGTCCGCAGCAGGTCGCGCAGATCGCCCGCGCGCAACCCCTCGTCGACGTCGAAGGCCGCGAAGTGCAGGCGATCCTGGGCCGGCGTGGCGATGCCGGCCTGGTGCACGCCATGGAACGGCACGGTCTGCGCGGCCGCGTCGGGAGCGGCGCGCTCGTCGCGTCCGGCGGCGAACCCGGCCCCGGCCGCCGCCGCCGCGAAGCCTCCCGCGCCGGCCGAGCCCAGCAGTGCGCGCCGCGTGAGCGCCATCGCCTACCCCGACAGCGCCCGCGCCGGCGCATGCGACAGCGGCTCGGCCAGCGCGTCGATCACCTCGCTGAGCCGGCGGACGTCGTGCGTCTGAAGCGAGTCGTACGGGACGAAGCCCCCGGCGCGCTCGTGCGGGCGCAGGGCCGCGTCGACCAGCCCGAAGCGCCGCTCGATCTCCGCGGCCAGGTCCGGGTCCTTGGCCACCAGCGCCGGCCGGATGGCGTCGAACGCGGCGCGGGCGCCCTCGACGTTGGCGTCGAAGTCGAGCAGGTCGAGGTGGGAGTAGCGCTCCTCCTCCCCGGTGATCTTCGACTTGGAGACCTCGCCGAGGAGCTCGTTGGCGCCGTTGCCGACCTGTGCGGGCTCGAGCCTGACCCCGCGGACCAGGCGCTGGAGCTTGCGCGCGTTGGCCACGAGGCCGTCGGCCAGCGCCGCGGTGCCCTTCGTCGTCCTCTGCACCCAGAGCCTGCGCTCGATCGGATGGAAGCCCGTCCACTGCGACTTGGGCACGTCGTTGGCGCGGGCATCGATGCGCGGGTCGAGCTCGCCGAAGCTCTCGGCCACCGGCTCGACGCGCTCGTAGGGCACGCGCGCCACGGCGTAGGCCCGTCGCGCGGCGGCCAGGTCACCCGAGGCGAGCGCGTCCCGCAGCCCCTCGACGCCGGTGACCAGCGCGGCGGTCTCGCGCTCCAGGAAGGCGCGGTAGCCGTCGACGCCGCGCTGGAGCGCGGGATCGAGCGCCGCGCTGGCGCGCGCGCCGGAGACCACCAGCGAAGAGCTCTCGCGCGCGGCCCCGGGACAGCGCAGCTCGTAGCGCCCCGGCTGAAGGGTCAGCGAGAAGCGTCCGGTCAGGCCGCTCGTCACGCTCTCGGCCTCCGCCAGCGCGCGGTCGCCCTGGACGAGCTCGACCTCGCTCACCTTCTGCGCATCCTTGTTGGTCACGACGAACGTCGCCGGTCCGGAGGCGAGCCTGAGCGCGGCCGGCTCGCAGCCGGCGTCGGTGATGGCCACGTTGACCGTCCTCTGCGCGGTGGCCGCAGCCGCCGCGCTCGTGCTCTTGCCGCCGCCCAGCGTGCCGGCGACGAGGACCAGGGGCGCGGCCACCACGGCGGCGCCGGCCACGCTCGCGCGCACGCGCGGTCGCACGGCGTCGGGCACGAGCAGGATGGCGAGCATCGGCAGGCCGTAGAGCACCCAGCCGACGACCTCGATGACCGTGGGCTCGGCGTGGATGCCGAGGATGCCGGTGATGAGCGACTCCCAGACCGTGCCGGGCCGGATGATCGCGCTGAGGTCGAGGGCCTCCGACTGACCGCCGGTGACCCAGCCGGCCTCGGCCGCGCTGTGCAGCGCCGAGGCGACGAGGCCGGCGGCCACGAGCACGAGCACGACGCCGGTCGCGCGGAAGAAGCGCGAGAGGTTCAGGCGCACGCCGCCGCGGTAGATGCCGTACCCGAGCACGAGCGCGCAGGCGAGCCCGAGCACGACGCCGAGGCCGGCGGGCGCGGGGTCGGTGGCGTCGTTGAACGCCGCCAGGAGGAAGACCGAGGTCTCGAAGCCCTCGCGCAGGACGGCGAAGAAGGCCATGCCGACGAGCGCCCACGTCGAGCCGCGCGCCAGCGCGCCGGCAGCTCCCGCCTGGAGCTGGCCGCGCAGGTCGCGCGCGTGCTCGGTCATCCAGACGATCATGTAGGTGACCATCGCAACGGCGACGAGCGCGACGACGGTCTCGAGCCCCTCCTGCGCGCGGTGCGGAAGCTCGTTGTCGACGACCCGCAGGACGGCGGCGACTGCCAGGCACAGCGCGACGGCCAGCCCGACGCCGAGCCACATGGAGCGCAGCGCATCGTCACGGCCCTGGCGACGCAGGAAGGCGGCGACGATCCCCACGATCAGCGAGGCCTCGAGCCCTTCGCGGAGGGCGATGACGAACGTGGTCAGCACGGAGGTTCTCCTGTCGTCGGCCTGTTAGGGCACCCAAACGCTTAGGAGACCCTAACACCAACTGGCGAAGTCGGGAATACCCGCTTACCGCGAGTGCCGCCGCGTGACGCGCAGCGTGGCCTTCATGCCCTTCGCCGCGTGCCCCGGCTCGAGGCACACGAGCCGGTAGGTCCCGGCACGACGCAGGTTGACCGTGAAGCGCACCCGGCCGCCGAAGGGGGCGACCTCGCCGCTGACCGCGCTGCGATAGCCGTGCGGGCCGCTGATCCGCAGGTTGTGAGCATCCTCGCCGAAGTTCGTCATGTTGAAGACGACGCGCCCGGCGTGCACCGAAGGGCGATACAGGCTGAACCGGTACTCGCGCATGCCCAGACCGACGGGAGTGACGTGGCTCGAGGCGGCGAGGACGAGGGCGGCGATCAGCGCGGTCATGCCACCAGAGCCACGCGACCGACGCTCCGCGCGTCGGGCAGGACCTCGTCGGCCCCCGTCCCCAGCCACTGCTCGAGCAGGCTGGCGTAGACGGCGCGGAAGTCGACGGTGACCTTCAGGTTGTCGTCGTCGTCGAAGACGTTGAGGTCGGGATACGGCGTGAGCAGGCCGCCGCGGGCGTGCGTGCCCATGACCCAGGCGATGCCGCCCGCGCCGTGGTCGGTGCCGGCGGAGGAGTTCTCCTTGGGCCGGCGGCCGAACTCCGTCCACACGAGGGTCAGCACGCGGTCGGCGACGCCGCGCGCGTCGAGGTCGGCCTGGAAGGCGCTCAGCGCCTGTGAAACCTGGCCGAGGTCGTTGACCAGCGTCTGCGCCTGGTCGTCGTGGGTGTCGAAGTCGCCGGGCGCCTGCACCGTCGCGACGCGGACGCCGAGCGGGAGGGTCAGCAGCGCGGCGAGGTAGCGCAGGTTCTCGGCGAAGCCGTTGGTGCCCTCGCCGTTCTCGCCACCCGGGTAGGCCACGGGCGGCGCGAGCGGGTCGGCGTGGGTCCTGGGATCCTTCACATAGGGCTTCAGCGTGCGCGCGACGAACTGGCTCTGCCGCGCGGCGGCGAACACGGCCGCCGGACCGGGCGCGCTCGGCCGGCGCGCGGCGATCGCCGAGTAGTGCTCCATCATGCGGTCCTGCCACTCGCCCCACACGCCCGGCACCCAGGACTGCGCCGCGTCGGGCGACTGGACGGCGGCCACGGGATTGGCGCTGCCGCGCAGCAGCGGCGACAGCCCCGCGTTCATCGAGAGACCCTGGAACGGGTTGTCGGCGTCGCCATGGCGATCGACCCAGCGCGCCATCCAGCCCGGCGCCGGGTTCAGCGAGACGACGCCGGTCTCCCAGAAGTGGCGGCTGTTGAAGTGGCTGAGGTCCGGGTTGGCGTAGTCGATGCCGGGCATGAAGCCGAGGCGGCCGCGGTCGAAGAGGCCCTTGAGGCCGCCGTCGAGGCCCTGGCCCAGGGCGGGGTGCACGCCGAAGCCCGTGCTGCCGAGCGCGAGCGGCTCGGCGACCTTGATCGCCGGCCGCAGCTCGGCGTAGCGCCCGTAGGACCCGATGGGCACGAGCGTGTCGAGCAGGTCGAGGCCGCCGGGGACGAAGACGTTCACGAGCGCCCGCGCGTTGGGCGCGGCCGCCGCACTGGCCTCGCCGGCCTCCAGCGCGCGGGCGAGCGGCATCGCGCGCGCCGCGTAGAGCGAGATCGTGGCCCCCAAGCCGGCCTGCAGCAGGCGCCGGCGGCTGACCGGCCGCGCCAGCATCGAGCGGCGCTGGGATTCGGTGCGTGAGAAGTCGTCGCAGTGCATCGGTGTCAGCAGAGGCAGGCGTCGGGGCCGGAGAGCAGGAGATGGCGCAGGGCCGCCTGGGTGATCTCGGCCTGGTACTGGGGCACGGCGTCACCGGGCTTGACCTTGGCGGAGACGAAGCGCCGGGCGAGGGCGAGGAGCTGGCGGTCGGTGGCCGGGCTGGTCCACGGGCGACCGGTGGCGGCGCGGGCGCGCTCGACGTGCTCGGCGGGCTTCCACGCGGGATCGACCGTGCCCTTCTTGACCGCGACCGGCGCCTCCCGGCAGATCCACGTGGCGCACAAGAAGCGCGCGCGCATGGTCGCGGTGGACATCCACGCCGGCCCGGAGTCCCAGCCCGCGACGCTCGGCGGGCTGAAGGGCCTCTGCCCCATCATGTCGCTGATCCAGGCCCAGTCGTCGGTGTCGACGCCGCGCCCGACCATGCGCAGGTTGCCGGCGAGCTGCACGATCGGCCACTTGACCATCCTGGGCTCGCCGAGGTCGGCGTAGAGCGCGGGACTGGCGAGGATCTCGCGCAGGACCGGCGCGAGGCGATGGTGCGAGCCGACGTAGACGCGTGCCAGGCGCTTGCGCGTGGCCCGGGGCAGCGGCTCGGTGATGAAGAAGCTCCACAGCTTGGCGACCAGGAAGGGCGCGTGCGAGCGGTGGTCGACGACGATGCGCAGCACGTCCTGCCAGCCCAGGCGACCGCGCTGCCCGAGGAGGCGCTTGGCGCCGTCGTCGTGGCGCTCGGCGTCGTAGGAGACGGTCAGCGGCCTACCCTGCCGGTAGTTGCCCTTGAAGCCGGTGAGGGCCCGGGCCGCCTCGCGCACGTCGTGCTCGGTGTAGCCGCCGGTCACCCCGAGGGTGAAGAGCTCCATGAGCTCGCGCGCGTAGTTCTCGTTGGGATCGGACTTCTCGGAGTCCACCAGCGAGAGGAAGGACTGCATCGCCGGGTCGGTGGTCACCGCGCGCAGGAGGGCGGGGAAGGTGCCGAGGGCATGCTGGCGGAGCTTGCGGTTCTGCGCCAGCATCAGCGGCGCGTCCTGGTCCCGCGTGGCGAAGTGGTCGTGCCAGAAGAGCGTGAGCTTCTCCTGGAGCGGCCGCTGGCTGCGGACCATCTTGTCCAGCCACCACAGCATGTCGTGGCCCCATTCGTTGACGGGGTCCAACGGCTTGCCGTTGGCGCGCGGCGCGGGGCCGACCATCCTCCGCGTCCCGTGCGGGCCGCGCCCGCCATGGACGAGCCAGGCGATCGCGCGCTCGCGCGAGCGCTCGGCCCAGAACTCGATCTCCTTCGGGGAGGCGCCGAAGCCGGCGCGCCACAGCAGGCGCTCGGCGTGCGCGCGCGTCCAGCGCGAGCCACGTCGTGAGGCGGCCATCGGCCTCGCAGAGTGGCACACTTCGCCGGCAGACCGGAAAGCGGTGTCGCTTTTGCACGGATTTAGGTGGACAAGACCTGGACGCCCCCGCGATCGACCCGCGGTGGGCGCGCCCGCTACCGGCGCGGCCGCCCTATCCCCCGCTCCGGCGCGGCCGCCCTATCCCGCTTCCGGCGCGGCGCTCAGCAGGTCGTCGAGGTCGAGGTCGCCGAACACGAACCGCACGTGGCCGTCCTCGTCGAGCGGCCACTGCTCGACCGGCCGGTCCCAGCACAGCTCGAGGTCGTTGCCGTCGGGGTCTGAGATGTAGATCGCCTCGTGGGTGCCGTGGTCGGTCGTCTGGCGTAGCGGCCAGCCGGCACCGCGCAGGCGCACGAGCGCGTCGGCCAGCCCCGCTCGCGTCGGGTAGCGAATGGCCACGTGGTGAAGCCCGGCCACGCCGTCGGGCTGCGGCGGCCCGCCGCCCGACTTCCAGGTGTTGAAGCCGAGGTGGTGGTGGTAGCCGCCCGCCGAGACGAACAGCAGGTCTCCCGTCGTCCCCCAGCCCGGCACGTCGCGCGCCTCGGCCACCACGTCGAAGCCCAGGACGTCGACGTAGAAGGCGCGGACGCGGTCGATGTCCGCGGTGCGCAGGTGGACGTGGCCGATCGTGACGCCGGGGTCGATCGGACGGGGGCTGGCGGCCACCGGGGCCACCGAGCCCTGCGGGCGCTGGGTGGGCGTGCTCATGCCCACACGATCGCATCCGATGCGGCCCGGAGGTCTACGGGTACGGGGCCGCCGCCGGGACCGAGGCCCGCTGGCGGCTGACCGCGCCCAGGCGCCAGCTCAGCAGCCCGAAGCTGACGAGCGCCACCGGCAGGAGCTCCCACCGGCTGGTCGAGGAGTCCCACATCGCGTGGAGCGTCACCGCGACGACGAACGCGAGGACGACGGCGACCGTCGACCAGGGGCTGGGACGAGCCCGCGCGCGCCACAGCGCAGCGCAGATCAGCCCGGTCCACGCCGCGTGCCCCGCGGGCGCGAGGACGTTGCGCGTGAAGAGCACCTGCTCGACGTAGTCGATGTTGCCGCGCGAGGCGAGGAGCGAGACCAGGCCGTAACCCATCGTCTCGAAGGCCGCGAACCCCATGCCGGACGCCACCCCGATGAGCAGGCCGTCGGCCTCCCGGCGGTAGCGAGCGACGAGGAAGATGGCAAGCGGGACGATCAGCTTGCTCGTCTCCTCGGCGAGTCCGATCGCCGTCGTCGGCAGCCCGCCGAGCTCGAGCACCGTGCGGTACTCGGCGACGCTGGCGGCCGTGACGCCGAGGATGCCGCCCACGATGAAGGACCACATCAGCAGTGGGAGCGGCACGCCGTGCGCCTTCTCGTAGACGTAGGCGACGAAGACCACCGGGCCGAGGAAGGCGCCCAGGCAGATCAGGCTGGGCACGAGATTGATGTTGCCGGTCGCGCTTGCGGCCCTCTCGAGCGCCACGAAGAGGAGCAGCCCGACGACGAGCAGCTGCACCCACGTGTGCCGGGCCAGGCCGGCGAGCCAGGCGCCAACGCTCAGGTCACGGCTCTCGGGTCGCGATGCGATCGAGCTCATACGGTCTGTCGTGAGGTATGCCGGCGGGCAGGCGCGTCAAGGAGCGCGGCGCCTGGCGGTCTCGCGCAGCTCGATCTCCGCCGCCGGCGCCAGCAGCATCGTGAGGCCAGACCGCGGGTCACGTGGCGAGCGCCGTTGCTCACGCAGCACCAGCGCCGCCCACGGACGCCCCGCGTCGAGGTCGGGCGCCAGCTCCATCGCCAGCGCGCGCGGCACCCACCCGACCTGCTCGCCTTCCCCACCCGCGTGGACGGCGATGGCGTTGGCGTCGTGGGGGTTCTCCGGATCGCGGCGCAGGCTCAATGGCTGCCCCGGCGCCACGGCGTCGCTCGTCAACGCCTCGGCGTGATGGCGCCCGGCTCCCGCCACGCCGGCGACGCGCAGCCCGCGCGCGGCCAGCTCCGGCGCCTCACGTCCCAGATAGCGACCCGACTCGGCATCGACCAGCTGATAGCCCGAGATCCACACGATGCCCCCGTCGTCCGGGTACCAGTACCGCTCCTCGAACGTCACCTCGACGACCATCGCCGGGCACCTAGGTCGGCCGCACCGTCGCGTCCGGCAGCGCCGCGAGCAGCTCCTCGACGCCGGTCTCGAAGACGGCGTGCGGCGTCCCGGCCGCACACCACACGCGGTCGAACCGGCGCAGGGACTCGTCGACGACGGTCCGGAGCTCGGCGTCGTGCCCGAGCGGCGGGATGCCCCCGATGGCAAAGCCGGTCGCGGCACGCGCCTCCGCGGCAGTCGCCGGGCGCCCGTCGATCTGCGTCACCCGCCTGTCGCCGGCGCACAGCACCATCGTCGGCTCGCCGTCGACCACGAAGACCAGCGACTTGACGATCTGCCCCACGTCGCATCGGCACGCTGCCGCCGCCTCGGCCGCGGTCCGCGTGGAGTCCGGAAGGACGACGACCTCGATGTCGAGCCCGCGCGCGGCCAGGCGCTGCTGCACCTTCGCGGCCGTCGGATGCATCGCTGCACCCTAGCTCGCGCTCGCGCCGTGGCCGGCGCCCGCCGCGGCGCGAGCGCCGCGGCGGGGCCAGACGTGTGCTTTAGCCGCCGAGTGGGCGTGCGTGCAGCACGCGTGGCAGCTGCTGCGCGCGGGCCTGTCGCGTCGCGAGGAGCCGGGCCTCCGGCTGCGGCGCCTCGAAGGGCACTTCCTGCTTGCACGATGTGCCCGCCGGCGGCAGGGTCAGGTCGATCAGGTACGACTCGACCTTCTCGTCGATGCACGGCGAGTTGCCGAGATAGGCGGTGTGGTTGTCACCGCGCATCGTCAGCAGGCGCGTCTTGCCGAGGTCGCGCGCCAGGCGCTTGCCCCCGCGGTACGGCGTCGCCGGGTCGTACGTGGTGTCGACGACCAGGATCGTCGGCGAGGACTGCGGCACGCGGAACGGGCCCGAGAACCTGTCGCGGGCGCGGACCGGATAGAGCCCGTAGTTGAGCTCGACGTAGCCGTTGTTGACGTAGAAGTGGTCGAACATGCCCCACGCGTCGTCGCCGATGGCGAAGTACCGGTCGAGGTTGCGGTGGTCGTACTCCTGGTCGGCGGCGGTGATCAAAAAGTACGCGTCGCCGAACGGGTCATACGTTCCGTCGGGGTTCCGGCCGAACCAGTCCTCGTCGATCATCTTGCGGATGCCCGAGCCGTCGCCGTGCGAGGCGTCCGCGAGCGCCTTCGCGAGGTCGCCCCACAGGAACTTGGCGTAGAGCTCCGCGAAGGCCGCCCCGCGGATGTCGTCGCCCTTGATCGGGCGCGGGTCCGGCGCGTAGTTCGGCGCCGGGATCGGGTTCGCGTCGGCCTGGTCGATGAGCTGGTCCAGCGCGTCCCACGGGTCGGTGCCGCCGAAGCCCGAGCATGCGGTCTGGTCGACCGCGCACGCCTGCAGGAAGCGCCCGAGCTCGCGCTCGAATCCCGCCGTCTGCTCGAGCAGGTTCTGCGACGGATTGTGGGTGTAGTTGGTCGCGTCGACGGGTCCGTCCAGCACCAGCGCGCGATACCGGTTCGGGAACAGGCTCGCGTAGGTGGCGCCGAGGTACGTGCCGTAGGAGAAGCCGAGGTAGGTCAGCTTCGAGTCGCCCACCGCACGGCGCAGGCCGTCCATGTCGCGGGCGACGTTGGCGGTCGCGACGTACGGCAGAAGGCCGGGGTTGTTGTCCAGGCACTTCTGGATGTAGCCCCTGTCCTTGCGGAACAGCGCCCCGACGTCGAGGTTCTCGGGCGTCTGGAACGGCTCGGAGTAGAAGCCCTCGGTCTCCTGGTTGGCGTGGCAGTCGATCGACGGCTGGCTCGCGCCCACGCCGCGCGGGTCCATGCCGATGATGTCGAAGCGCTTGTTCAGCTCCGGGAACAGATCCGCGCCGAAGGCCTCCACGTAGACCGCGGCCGGCGCGCCAGGGCCGCCGAAGTTGAAGAAGAGCGAGCCCAGCTTGGACCCGGGCCCGGTCGCCGGCGACTTCGCGACGGCAAGCTTGAACGTCCCGCGCGACGGCGAGTCGTAGTCCTTCGGCACCGTCGCCGTCGCGCACTGCGCGCCGGCGTCGCCGCACGCCTCCCACTTCAGCGTCGGCGCCGGAGTCCCGTCCGCCGAGGCGCTGGATGCGCCGACCAGCACCGTCGCCGCCAGCGCGCAGCTGGCCGCGAGCAGCTTCCTTGCACCACGTCGTCCTGCAGCAGTCATGAACCCCTCCTGCTCAGGAGCGCCCGCACCCCCGCGAGAAGCGCTCCGGCCTAATCCGAGTGCCGGAACGCCTACCAGTCGCCGCCCGGCAGCGCAACTGCTACGGCCGCTCCCACCCTCACGGGTGGGCGCTGGCGCGGGTGAGACGGGGTATGCCTTGCGCGATGGCGATGGCCGGGGATCCGACGCTGCGCTGGTCGTTCGTTTACCTGATCGGTGGCGTGGTCGGCTTGGCGGTGCTGGGCCTCGCGATCTCGGTGGCCCCCGGCCTTGATTGGGTGACTCGCCAGGAGGCGTTCGATCTCGTGATGCTCGGCCTGCCGGTGGCGCTGGCGGCCACGCTGCACGCCGCTTCACCTCAATCGTTCTGGGCTCGGCGTATGACCATCACGCGCGGCCGCGCGGCGCTCTGGATCTTCCTCGGCAGCATCGCAGCCACGATGGCGGGCGCTCTGTACGAGACTGCGCTGGGCGTCCACGGGCGCACATGGCTGAACGACGAGCATCCCCACGGCACGGCGGCGCTGGTCCTCGGAGTCTCTGCGGTCACGCTGGTGCCCGTCGCCGAGGAGGTCTTCTGGCGCGGTTTCGTGCACCGAGCACTGCGCGTTCATCTAGGGATGTGGCTCGCCGTCGCGGTCTCGTCGACGCTGTTCGGCTTGGCGCACTGGGTCGGCGGCGACGACTTCAGCACCGTCTTGCCGCGGATCTTCTACGGGATCCTGCTCGCGTTGCTGCTCGAACGGACCCGGTCGCTGTACCCCGGCATCGTGGCCCACGCCTACATCAATCTCACCGTGCTCGGCCTCTTCGCTCCATCCCTCGCCCTCGTCGCCTCCCTCGTCCTGCTCGTCGCCCTCGTCGCCGCCATCGCCACGAGCGTCCGCGACCCGCGACGCAAGAGGCTCCGACCGTACGACCCGGACCGAGCCGCCGCCGCCCTCCGCGCACGCGCCGCGCGCCAACACGCTCACAACAGCGGACGACTCGGCACCTGGTAGGCGGTCCCGCCGCCTACTTGATCTGGTCGTAGACCTTGAACAGCGGCAGGTACATCGAGATGACGATGAAGCCGACGATGCCGCCGATGACCACGATCATGACCGGCTCGAGGATCGAGGTCAGGGCCTTGACGGCCGCGTCGACCTGGTCCTCGTAGAAGTCCGCGACCTTGCTGAGCATGGTGTCCAGCGCGCCGGTCTCCTCGCCGACGCCGACCATCTGGGTGACCATGCCCGGGAACACGGGTGCGTCCTTGAGGGGAGCGGCGATCGTGCCGCCGCGCTTGACCGACTCGATGACGTCGGTCATCGCCTTCTCCACGACGTGGTTGCCGGCCGTCTTCGCCGTGATGTCGAGGGCGGCGAGCAAGGGCACGCCCGCCGAGACCAGCGCCGACAGCGTCCGCGCCCAGCGCGCGAGCGCGACCTTCTGGACGATGTCGCCGATCTTCATCGGCACGCGCAGGCGGAAGGCGTCCCAGATCGGTCGGCCGCTGTCGCTGCGCCGCCACTTGCGGAAGCCGATGATGATCCCGAAGGTCGCTGCGAACAGCGCCCACCAGTACCCCGTCACGACATGCGAGAGCGCGACGGTGAACTTCGTGATCGGCGGCAAGTCGCCCCCGAACTGCTTGAAGATCCCCACGAAGACGGGAACGATGAAGCTCACGAGGCCGAGGAGCACGAGCATGGCGAAGATCAGCACGACGGTCGGGTAGGTCATCGCCGACTTGATCTGACGGCGCAGGGCCTCGTCCTTCTCCAGCTGGTCGGCCACGCGCAGCAGCGACTCCTCGAGCACGCCGCCGGTCTCGCCCGCCCGCACCATGGCGACGAAGATCGGCCCGAAGACCTTGGGGTGACGCTCCAGCGCATCGGAGAGCGGCAGGCCCGCCTCGACGTCCTTGCGAACGTCGACGAGGATGCGCTTCAGGCCCTCGGCCTCGGTCTGGGACTCGAGGACGTAGAGCGCCCGCAGGATGGTCATGCCCGAGCTGACCATGGTCGCCAGCTGGCGGGTCATGATCGTCAGGTCGTTCGTCTTGACCCGGTTGCCGAAGGGCAGCCGGAGCTCCTTGGATCCGCCCTTCTCGGCGATCTCGAGGACGATGAGCCCTCGGGCCTTGAGCTGGTCGGAGACGACCTGCTTGCTGTCGGCATCGACCTCGCCGGTGGCCTTCGCCCCCGTGAGGTCCATCGCCTCGAAGACGAAGGTCGACATGACGTCTACGCGGCGGCCACGCCGCCGAAGCCGAGCAGCCGGCGCAGCTCCTCGGGAGTGGACGAACGCGCCTCGGCAAGGCGCTGCGTGATCTTGCCGGCGCGAACGAGCCCGGCCAGGGCGGCGTCCATCGTCTGCATGCCGGAGCCAGAGCCGGTCTGCATGGCCGAGGGGATCTGGTGCGTCTTGCCCTCGCGGATCAGGTTGCGCACGGCGGGGGTGGGCACGAGCACCTCGCAGGCCACGACGCGACCGGCCCCGTCGGCGGTCGGCAGGAGCTGCTGGGTCATGATGCCCATGAGCGCCACGGAGAGCTGGACGCGCACCTGGTCCTGCTGGTGGGCGGGGAAGACGTCGATGACGCGGTCGATCGTCTGCGGCGCGCTCTGCGTGTGCAGGGTGGCGAAGACGAGGTGGCCGGTCTCCGCGGCGGTCAGCGCGGTGGAGATCGTCTCCAGGTCGCGCATCTCGCCGACGAGGATCACGTCGGGGTCCTGACGCAGGGCCGCCTTGAGCGCGAGCCCGAAGGTCGAGGCGTCCGAGCCGATCTCGCGCTGGTTGACGATGCACTTCTTGTGCGCGTGGAGGAACTCGATCGGGTCCTCGACGGTCATGATGTGCTCTTCGCGGCTGGCGTTGATCTCGTCGATCATGGCCGCCAGCGACGTCGACTTGCCCGAGCCGGTCGGCCCGGTGACGAGCACCATGCCGCGCGGCTTCTTGGTGAACTCGTGCACCGCCGCGGGCAGGCCGAGGCCGTCGATGGAGGTCAGGTCGGCGGGGATCAGGCGGAACGCCGCGCCGATCGCCGAGCGCTGGAAGTAGGCGTTGACGCGGAAGCGCGCGTGGCCGGGGACCGAGTAGGCGAAGTCGATCTGCCAGTCGGTCTCCAGCTTCTGGCGCTGGTCGTTGGTCAGGATCGAGTAGACCACCTCGCGGCAGTCGGTCGGCGTCAGGGTGGGATAGCCCTCGAGGCCCACGAGACGGCCGCGCACGCGGATCATCGGCGGCGCGCCGGCGGTGATGTGCAGGTCGGACGCCCGGCGGGCGACGACGTCCATGAGCAGGTCGGCGAAATCGAAGTTCACGGCCCGGGAATCGGACGTTCGGCCACCTTTCTTGAGCCGCGCCGGACAGAAGTCGCAAGGCTGCTAGCGCTGTCGCGCCGGCATCTCGGCGCGCGCAGCCTCGCGCATCGCCTCGAGCGGCGCGGGGTGACCGGTCCAGCGCTCGAAGCTCCGCGCGCCCTGCTGCGCGAGGATCTCGAGACCGTCGATGACCCGTGACCCGCGCCGCGCCGCCTCGCGCAGGAGCTCCGTGCCGCCGGGCCGGTAGACCAGGTCGACGACGCACGGGTAGTCGCCGAGCGCATCGGCGTCGATCGGCAGGTCCACGAAGGTGCGCGACGTGTCGGCGAGCCCGACGGAGGTGCACTGGACGAGCAGGTCGGCCGGCGCCGGCTCGGGCACCGCCTGGATACCCAGGTCCGCGGCCAGACGCGTGGCTCTGTCCGCCGTGCGGTTCCAGACCCTGACCTCGACGCCCTCCCGTGACAGCGCG
>DASVFT010000015.1:0-24568 GCA_036379935.1 Solirubrobacteraceae bacterium
TCGAGGCTCACGGTCCGCGCCGAGGCGTCGAGGTCCAGACCGCCGATCTGGAGCCGGTCGGGCGCCGCCGGCGCCGCCACGGCGCTCGTGCGCCGCAGGACCGCGCGGATGCGGGCGACGAGCTCGCGCGCGCTGAACGGCTTGACGACGTAGTCGTCGGCGCCGAGCTCGAGGCCGAGCACGCGGTCGGCCTCATCGCCGCGCGCGGTCAGCATGATCACCGGCACCCGGCGGCCGTCCGAGCGCAGCTCGCGCAGCAGCTCGAAGCCCGAGCCGTCGGGGAGCATGACGTCGAGCAGCACGAGATCGGGACGCTGGCGCTTGGCGAGCTCGAGGCCGTCGGCGAGCGATCCGGCCGTCTCCGTGCGGAAGCCCTCGCGACCGAGGGCTTCCGTGAGCGGAGTCGTGATCGTCTCTTCGTCCTCGACGAGCAGCACCATCCGCGGCGGGGCAACCATGCCCTCATCGTAGGAGGGCCGGCCCGCTGCGCGCGCCTCAGTCGTCTTCGGCGTGGTCGCGACCATGCCCGCCGTGGCCGCTGCTGTCGTCGCCGCTGCGGCCGCTGTCGCCGCCGTGGCCGCTGCTGTCGTCGCCGTGGCCGCCACGGCCGCTGCTGTCGTCGCCGCGGCCGCGGTCGCCCGGCCCGCTGTTCCCGCCGCCGCGGTGGCCGCTGTCGTCGCCTCCGCGGTTGCGGTGGTCGCGGTCGCGGCCGCGGTGGCGATGGCCGTCGCCGTCCTCGCGACGGGCGGCCTGCTCCGCCTCGCGCTTGGGCGAGGCCGCGGTGCCGGCGCAGCGCGGGTCATTGGCGTGCTCGGCCTCGTCGCATGGGCCGGAGATGTCCTCGGTCGTGCGGGCCGGGGCGACCGTGGACGAGGTGGACGTGGTCGACCCCGCCAGGGCGAGCGACCGGTCGGAGATGGCCAGCGTGGCGACCGCGCCCCCGGCGAGGGCCACGGCCGCGGCGGCGGCAAGGAGCAGGATGCGCATGCTCGTGCCTCGGCCGCTAGTGGTGGCCGGCGGGGTCGTCCCCGCCGCCGCCGTGGTGGCCGCCGTGGTCGTCGCCGGCGTCGTGATGGTCGGCGGCCACGCCGGCGCGCTCGACCTTGGTCGCGTTCCAGCGGTCGCCGGAGCGGCGGGCGCGAACGTCGACGCGGGTGCCGATCCGCAGCGCCGAGAACGTGACGCGCTCGAACTTCGTGGTCGACGTCACCCGGACCCGGAGCGTCCCGCGCTCCGCGTCGCGGACGGTGAACGTGCGTGCCGAGCGGTCGAGCGCGGTGACCCGTCCCTCGACATGGCGGAGAGCGGCGGCGCTCACGGGAGTGGACGTGGCGGCGCCGGCCGCGGCGACGCCTCCGGCTGCCAGCGCGGCAGTGGCGGCGGCAATGGTCAGGCTCGTTCTCATGACGTGTCCTCCTTGAGATCGGGTGAGATCAGCGAACGCAGGCAGCGTCGCGGACGAGCACCCAGCAGCCGCCCAGGGACGGGCAAGGCCAACGCCAGGGAAAGGTTCGGTCTTGGTAAAGCCGCCGGCGGCCGGCTAGCCCCAGCGGAAGCCGATGGGCGCCGGCGCCGGCGCCAGCGGGCTGTCGGGCAGGCCGGAGGGAACGTCGTTGTCGTTGTAGCCGCCGGGGGCGACGTCGTTGGGCGTGTCGGGGTGGAAGAGCGAGGCCAGGTACTGGATGTGGCCGCGACCGGGCCCGAGCTCGAACTGGCCGCCCCCGTACATGCCGATGCCGCGCTGCTCGCAGTAGTCATAGGCCGCGAAGAGCTCGCGCAAGGGTCCGAGCCGCGAGGGCTTGATGTTGACCATGCGCGGCGGGAAGGGCAGCGCCTCGATGTCGGCGACCGAGTGGATGATGGCGTCCCAGGTGATGCGGTCGCGGTGGGGACGCAGGATCGCGTCGATCTCCTCGGTCAGCCGCGGATCCTCGATCCAGGCGTCCGGGAACGCGTCGATCACGCGCCGGTAGAGCACGGGGTCCGCGCCGGCGTCGACGATGGTGCCCTCGTAGCGGCCCTTGAAGTCGACCGAGTCGACCGCGCCGGTGGCCACGAGCTCGTCGATGAGCGCGGGCGTCCAGTCCGGCGTCGGGTCGAGCTTGAAGCGCAGCGACGGGTAGCGCTCGAGGCGGCGGCTCACCGGGCCGAGCGTGGACGGCTCGCCCAGGCGCAGCGACACGACGAAGCGCACCGGGCGCGGCGCGCGGCCCAGCGCGTCGTGCAGCGAGGTGCCCGCCTGACGCAGGGCGAGGTCGAGCGCGGCGGACTCGTAGGCCCAGACGCGGTAGTGGCGCGAGGGCTCGCGCTGCGGGGGCGAGGGCCACAGCTCGAGCGCCTCGACGTGGTCGCAGAACGTGCCCAGCGTCCACTCGCCGGCCAGCCCGAGGGCCGGTCCGGCGGCCTGGAGGGCGTCGTGGTCGACGGCGTCGTAGGTGACGTCCTCGCCGACGCCCTCCTGGCCGTCGCCGCGCAGCCGGATGAGGGTGGAGACCCGCGTGAAGGCGGAGGACACGTCGCGCTGGAGACGCTCGAGCGCGTAGCCCTCGATGCGCAGCGGCAGGTCGGCGAGGCGGGCGTCGAAGAGCGTCATCGGGTCGCGGACGCTACTGCTCGAGCCGCGCCACGAGCTCGTCCAGGCGCAGCTCCTCGAGTCCCTGGCCGACCGCCTCGAGCTCGCCCGCGCAGAACTCGACCAGCCCGCGGCCCTCGCGCACGAGCTCCAGGGTCTCGCGCAACCCGGCCTCGCCGGAGTCCAGGCGCTTGATGATCGCCTCCAGCCGCGCGGTGGCGGCCTCGTAGGTCTGCTGCTGGTCAGCCATCGTCCTCGATGGTGGCATCGACGGCGGCGTCCGCGAAGTAGAGCCGGACCTCGCGCGCCCGGCGCGCCGCCTCGGCGCTCGTCAGCACGTGCCCCTGCCGGTCGTCGACGACCGCGTAGCCGCGCTCGACCACGCGCTCGGGGTCGTGTGCGGCGAGGGCCAGCGTGAAGCCGTCCAGCGCGGTGCGGCGCGCGGCGAGCTCGGGGCCCGCCGCGGCGGCGGCGCGCCGTCCCAGCGCCTGGGCCCGCGCGCCGGTGGCGGTGCGCTCCTCGCGCCCGCGGCGCGTCGCGCTGGCCCGCACCTCGCGCAGCTTCTGGTGCAGCGCGCGGCGCTCGCGCGCGACGTGCTCGGCGGGCGCGCGCGACAGGTGCGCGAGGTGGCGGACGCGATCGAGCACGGCGCGGCGCGTGTGCAGGGCCAGGCGCCCGGCGGCGCTCTGCACGGCGGTGCGCGCCTCGGCGCAGTGCAGGGGGACGGCGGACTCGGCAGCGTGCGTGGGTGTCGAGCAGCTGACGGCGGCGACGTCGTCGATCAGCGTGCGGTCCGTGTGGTGGCCGACGGAGGCGATGACGGGGACGCGCAGCAAGGCCACCGTGCGGCACAGCGTCTCGTCGCAGAAGGCGAAGAGGTCCGCCAGCGAGCCCCCGCCGCGCGCCACGATGACGAGCTCGACCTCGCGCACGGACGCGAGGTCCTGAAGGGCGCTCGTGATGGCGGGGGCGGCGTGGCGGTCCTGCACGGGCGCGAAGGCCCACACCACGCGGCCGGC
This sequence comes from Solirubrobacteraceae bacterium, assembly GCA_036379935.1. Lineage (GTDB taxonomy): Bacteria > Actinomycetota > Thermoleophilia > Solirubrobacterales > Solirubrobacteraceae > JAOPZW01. The sequence continues at coordinate 3,592 of DASVFT010000015.1, forward strand.
CCACCCGCGCCGGCGCAGCCCGGCGAGGATGTCGTCGCGGGCCTTGCCGCCCTCGCCGGTCACCACGCCGATACAGCGCGGCAGGGCGGGGCGGGCCAGGCGCTTCTGCGGCTCGAGAAGTCCCTCGGCGGCCAAGGCCTTGCGCAGCACCTCGAGCTGGGCGAGGAGATCGCCCTCGCCGGCCAGCCGCAGGCCCGAGACCGCGAAGGAGAACGAGGGCGAGGCGGTGCGCGACCCGGGGTAGTAGTCGGGCCCGCCCGCGACGACGACCTGGGACCCGTCGGCGAGGGCACCGTCCGGCAGCCCGAGCTCCTCGAAGGCGTCGCGCCACATCGCGCACGGCACGGCGCCTTCGGTGTCGCGCAGCTCGAACCACACCCGCGCCCGCCCGGCGCGCAGGCCGAAGACCTCGCCGAAGAGCTGGACCCGCGCGCGCTTGCGCAGCTCGTCGCGCAGCTTGGCCGCATAGGCACCGACCGGGAACGGCCCGGCGTGCGGGGAGCCCTCGATGCCCTCGGGTCGTGCGCGCTGCTCGGCGATGACCCCAAGATAGAGGCCGGTCGGACACAAGCGGTGCCGACGCACGTACGAGCGGTGGTTCAGTCCCGACCGGTGGTGGCCGATCACACGGGCGTGATGGGGGCATCATCCCACCAGCGCGCCGACACGGTCGCGCGACTCACCGGCCTGCTCGAGGTCACGCGGCTCGTGCGCAGCGAGCACGACCTCGACGCGCTGCTGCCTGCGCTGGCCGCCGCGATCAGCGACGGGATGGGGTTCGGCACGGTGGTGATCTCCCTCTACCGGCCGGCTTGGAACGACTTCCGCGTCGAGACGGTCCACGGCTCCGACGAGGGTCGCGAGACGCTGCTGGGCCGCGAGCGCACGTGGGCGCAGTGGGAGCCGCTCTTCGACGTCAAGTTCGAGCGCCACGGGTGCTTCTTCCTGCCGTGGGACGAGTACGACTGGTCGTGGGACACGACCGTGTCCTACGTCCCCGAGATGGAGATGGCCGAGGGCCCCGACGCCTGGCATCCCGAGGACGCTCTCTTCGTGCCCATGCTCCACAGCCAGGGCCATGTCCTGGGCGTGATGTCCGTCGACGAGCCGATCTCGGGGCAGCGGCCGACGGACGACGACCTCGCCGTGCTCGGCGCGCTCGCCGCGCACGCGGCCCAGGCCGTGCAGGCCGCTCAGGATGCCGTGCAGGCTGAGCGCCACCGGATGGCGCTCGAGCAGCTGCTGGCGGTCTCCGCGCGGCTGACCGAGACGCTCTCGATCGACGCCATCCTGCAGTCGGTCTGCGACGGGATCAGCGCCGCCCTCGGCTTCCACAACGTCGCGGTCCAGCTCATCGACGAGGCCGGCAAGCGCTCGGTGACCAGGGCGGTGGTGGGCTGGACGCCGAAGGAGGTCGGGGCCTCGTACAACGGCGACGTCGAGGCGCTGCGCCGGCTCCTGGACCCGCAGTTCGAGGTCGAGGGCTGCTTCCTGCTGCCCAGCAGCGAGGCGTGCTCGCGCCTTGCTATCGAGCGCCCGGCCTACCGATCGGTGTGCAACGGGCGCGGTCCGCTGGGCTGGGACCATCACTGGCTCGTCATCCCGCTCAGCGATCGCCACGGCCGGCTGCTGGGCGTCATCTGGGCCGACGAACCGGAGGACTGCCTGCTGCCCTCCACCCAGCGCCTGCAGGCGCTGCGCATGTTCGCCAACCAGGCCACGACGGCGGTGGCCTCGGTGGCGGCCTACGAGGAGATGCAGTTCCTGGCCGACCACGACCCGCTGACGCGCGTGGGCAACCGGCGCGCGTTCACCCGCCGGCTCTCCGAGGAGGTGCACCGCGCGGCGCGCTACGGGCAGCGCTTCGCCCTCGTCGTCCTCGACGTCGACGGCTTCAAGGCCCTGAACGACCGCTACGGCCACCTGGCGGGCGACATCGCCCTGGAGTCCATCGCCGACGTGTTGCGCGACACCCTGCGCCGGTCGGATTGCGCCTTCCGCCTCGGCGGCGACGAGTTCGCGCTCATCCTCGAGCAGACCGGGGCGCCGGAGGCGGCGCTCGTGGTCGACCGCATCGGCGCCGGCATCGCGGCCGTCGACGCCGGCGCCGGCCACATGCTGCGCGCCTCGTTCGGCGTCGCGCTGGGCAACGGCCCGGTCGATCCCGAGGCGCTCCTGCAGGCGGCGGACGCGGCCATGTACGAGGCCAAGCGCGCCGGCGAAGGCGTGCGCTTCGCCACGGTCACGGCCGACTGACCGAGCTAGGAGGCGTGAGCGCGCGCCGGCTGCGCGTAGATGTGCTCCACGTAGTCGCGCAGCATCCGCGTCGCCGAGAAGGCCGGCCCGTTGGTGCGCAGCGACGCCTTGACGCGCGCGATCCAGGCGCTGGGCACGCCGCCGGCGTCGCGATCGTAGAAGGCCGGGACGACCTCCTCGTAGAGCAGGCGCATCAGCTCGTCGGCGTCGCGGGCGTCCTGGGCGACGTGGTCGTCGTCGACCTCGCCCGACAGCGCCCAGCCGTTGGTGCCGTCGTAGCCCTCGGCCCACCAGCCGTCCAGGACGCTCAGCTGGAGCCCGCCGTTGACCGCCGACTTCATGCCGCTCGTGCCGCTGGCCTCCAGCGGCGGCCGCGGGACGTTGACCCAGACGTCGCAGCCGCGAACCAGCCGCGCCGCCACGCTGAGGTCGTAGTCCTCCAGGTAGGCCACGCGCCGGCCGATCTCCGGGATGCCCTTGCGCGAGAAGAGCGCCTGGAGCATGTGCTTGGCCTCCTCGTCGCGCGGATGGGCCTTGCCGGCGAGCAGGATCTGCACCGAGCGCTCGCCCGACAGCAGGTCGACGATGCGGTCGGCGCTGCGCGCCAGCAGGTCCAGGCGCTTGTAGGTGGCCAGGCGCCGGGCGAAGCCGATCGTCAGCACGTCGGGATCGAAGCCGGGAGCCTCCGCGTACTCGCGCGGCTCCTCGCGGCCGAGACGGTCGGCCACGCTGCGCTCGCGCGCCCAGGCGGCGAGCTGGCCGCGCTGCTCGCGCCGGACCGCCCACAGCTCGGCATCGTCGATGTCCTCGACCGGGACCCAGGTGGCGGGATCGTCGGCGCGGTCGAGCCAGCCCTCGCCGAGGTGGCGATCGAGCAGCGTGCGCATCGGATCGCCCAGCCAGGTGGGCAGATGGACGCCGTTGGTGACGTGGCCGATCGGCACGTCGGCGACCGGGACGTCGGGCCACAGCGCCGCCCACATGTCGCGCGCGACCTCGCCATGGCGGCGGCTGACCCCGTTGGCGGCCCGGCTGGTCCGCAGCGCGAACTGGGTCACGCCGAAGGGCTCGTCGCCGTCGTCAGGACGCGAGCGCCCGAGCCTGATGGCGTCGTCGAGGCCGAGCCCGACGCCGCCGGCGAGCGCGCCCAGCGCGGCGGCGACCCGGTCGGGCTCGTACGTGTCGTTGCCGGCCGGCACCGGCGTGTGGGTGGTGAAGACCGTGCGGGCGCGGGCGGCGTCGAGCGCCTCGGCCAGGGTAGTGCCGTCGGTGAGCTCGCCGCGCGCCAGCTCGAGCGAGGTCAGCGCGGCGTGGCCCTCGTTGAGGTGCACGACGCAGGGCTCGATGCCCATCGCGCGCAACGCGCGCATGCCCCCCACGCCCAGCAGGGCGTACTGCGCCAGGCGCAGGTCGCGACCGCCGGTGTAGAGCCGGGCGGTGATCCAGCGCGCCACCGGTCCGTTCTCGGGGCGGTCGGAGTCCAGCAGGTAGAGCGGCACCCGGCCGACGTCGACCCGCCACACCTGGGCGACGACCTCCTCGTCGCCTACGGGGACGCTGACGGTGAGCGGCTCGCCGTCAGCGCCGGTGACCAGCGCCGCCGGCTGGCGCTCCGGATCGGTCTGCACCCACGACTCGTGCTGCCAGCCGGAGGCGTCGATGCGCTGGCGGAAGTAGCCCTGGTGGTAGAGCAGCCCGATGGCGACGAAGGGCAGCGCGCGGTCGGAGGCCTCCTTGAGCATGTCGCCGGCCAGCGCGCCGAGGCCGCCGGAGTAGATCGGCAGGGAGGCGTGGATGCCGTACTCGGCGCAGAAGAAGGCCACGGGATGCTCGGGCGTGGCGGGGCCGGCGGGCACCGCCGGCCGCGCGAGGTCGTCGCGCACCGTTCCCTCGAGCGCGTGACCGCGCGCGACGAGGTCGGCGTCGGCGGCCGCTCGTCGCAAGGCGCTGAGCGGCGCCTCGGTGAGGAGCCGCACGGGGTTCTCGTTGCACAGCTCCCAGCGGTGGGGGTCGATGCTCGAGAAGGTCGCGGCGGCGCCCGGCGTCCACGACCAGCGCAGGTTGTAGGCGGCGCGCGCCAGCGGCGCGAGCTCGGGCGGCACGCGTGCGGACAGCGCCTCGGCGGCGCGGTCGATGTCCTCACGGCCCGGCGTCACGGGCCCCGATGATGCCATCCGGATCGTGCTCAGGCTGCGTGGTCGTCGAGCGAGGGGATCGTGCTCAGGCTGCGTGGTCGTCCAGCGAGGGGAGCGGCACGAGGCCGTCCTCGTGGGGCAGGCCACGGAACTCGCCCGCGAACCCCAGACGCTGCAGGCGCGCGATCTCGCGCTCACCCTCGATCCGCGCCGGATGATCCTCGGGAAGGTGGCGGATGAGGCGGGCGATCCGGTTGCGGATCTGCAGGGCGAAGTGCGGCGTCGAGGCACCCATGAGCTGACGGATGTCCTCGACAGTGACCTCGTGGTCGGGGGACTTGCGGATGGGGCTCTCGGCTTCGCTCACGGGGTGCTCGACCGCTGGTCGCTGGTCTGGGCCTTCTTGATCTCGAGGAGGGCGTCGATGCGGGCCTGCGTCGCCACCGAGATGGCGCGGTCGTCCCCGACGATCCAGCCGTGATTGTAGACGCCGCGGACGGGATCCCTCGTGTAGCCGGGCTGGATGTCGAGCAGGTACTGACCGACCGCGCCGTCGAGCCCGTCGGCGGCGGCGAGGAGCAGCAAGGGCCCGTAGGAGCCGCTCACCGAGAGGGGCGCCGCGGCGGCCGCGTCGAGCGGTCGGTCGGTCCGGGCGAAGACGAGCCCGTGACCGGGGTCGACGACGCCCCAGCCGAAGGTGGGATCGACATAGCGGGCGAAGGCCACGGCGCTGTCGATCGGGTCGGCGGCGCCCAGGCGCTTGACCGTGCCCAGGCGCTTGAGCTCGCTCAGCGTGGGGGAGCTGATGGCGGACGCCGGGCCGAGCACGTAGATGTGCGGCTGGTCGTGGGCGCGCAGCGCGGCTCGCGTGTCGGGCGGCACGCCGTCGCGCTTGACGAAGAGGACGGGGTCGCCGGCCTTGGCCGCCCATGCCGCCGCGGGCATGGCGAAGGCGGGAGCATCGGCCGAGACGACGAGCACCCGCTGGCTGGCGCTCCCGCTCGCCGCCGTCTGGAAGGCGTCGATCGCCCGCGCGAGCGCGAACGGGTCCTTGCCGGCGATGTCCTTCGTGCGCAGGCCGGCGGGCCGGGCCACGTCCCCGACGCGCACGAGTTGCGCGCCGCCCGGCGACTTGGCCCCGGTAGGTCGCAGTGCCGTCAGCGCGTCGCGGCTGGCCCGCGGCAGCTCGGGGCCGTTGGAGAGCAGCACCGCCGCGCGCACGGGCGTCGAGGCGAGCACGGCGCCGGCGATGCCCGCGCGCCAGTCGCGCGCGTCGATCAGGGCCACCGCGTTGGGGCGCGTGTCGGCGCTCGTGGCCGGGAACACGGCGCGCGCGACGCCTGCGGCGTCGGCCACCGGATCGGCGCCCGCTATGCGCGTGGTGTTCTTGGTGGCCACGACCGGGAAGCCGAGGTCGGCGGCCGGCTCGGTGGCCTCCACGCCCGCGCCGGGGCGGCCCTGGTCGCCGCTGCCCTCCGCGGTCCCGCGCGCGCGACCGCATGCGGATGTCCCGAGGGCGGCGAGCAGGCAGACGAGAGCGATCGCGCGGCGGCGCATGCAGGCCCAACGGTACGAGAGCGACCCGACGTCTGCGCGGGTTCGCCGCTTCAAGTCATTCCGCGCGGCGGTGTTGTAGGGTCCCGCCGATCAACGCCGAATCTCCGGAAAGACCGGAGAACGGGGGACCCAGAAGTTGGGGCGAATCCCACGGTGAGGGCCGTGAGAGGCGCAGGCTCTTTCAGCGCCAGCCCGTCAGCTAACCCCGCAGGCCGACGAAAGAGGGAACCAGCGTGCGGGGCATCGCCCGGACGACGAGCTTGGTGGTCGTGGCCGTGTTGGCCGTGGCCGCTGCGCCCGCCGCGGCACAGACGCCCGCACCGCCCGCATCTCCTCCCGCGCCTGTTCCGACTCCCGCGCCGCCCACCGGCGGTGCCACCTACGGCGTGGTCTTCCAGCCCACGGTGCCCGGCGTCGTGGCGCAGATCGTCAACGGCACCGCGTACGCCCCCGACCAGGCGCCCGACGTGGTCAAGCAGGCCATCTGGGCCGCCAACCAGATCGTCGGGCTGCCCTATCGCATGGGCGGGGGACACAAGCGGGGCTTCACGGACCGCGCCTACGACTGCTCGGGCACCGTCTCCTTCGCCATGCACGGCGCCGGCCTGCTGAGGGTGCCGCGCGACTCCTCGGGCTTCCTGCGCTTCGGCCAGGCCGGCAAGGGCACGTGGATCACGATCTACACGAACCGCGGCCATGCCTTCGCCGTCATCGCCGGGCTGCGCCTGGACACGAGCGCCGCCGGCGACCCCAGCGGGCTCTCCGGGCCGCGCTGGCGCCCGAACCTGCGCTCGACGCGCGGCTACAGGGCGCGCCACCCCGCCGGTCTGTAGCCCCTGAGCGCGCTCTGGCTCTTCCTCGCGGTCCTCGGTGCGCCGCTGATCCATGCGCCCGTCCTGCGCTGGGACCTCCTGCGGGCCCTCAAGCGCCCGCTCGACGGCGGCGCGACGCTCGGCGGCCGCCGCGTGCTGGGCGACAACAAGACCTGGCGCGGGGCGCTGTGCATGACCGCGGGCGTCGTGCTGGCGACGGTGGTGCTGTGGCAATCCGACTGGTGGCGCGAGCAGCTGCCCGGCGCGCTCGACGACTCCGAGCCGCTGCTCGTCGGCCTGCTCATCGGCCTGGGGACCGTCGGCGGCGAGCTGCCCAACTCGTTCTTCAAGCGCCGCCTCGACATCGCCCCGGGCAGGCGCCGCCGTAGCCCCGGCGGCATCGCGCTCGCCGTGTTCGACCAGGGCGACCTCGTGCTCGGGATCTGGGTCGCGCTGCTCCCGCTGTGGGTCATGCCGGTGTGGCTGGCGGTCGTCGCCTTCGCCGCCGTCGCGGCGATCCACGCCGTGATCAACGTGATCGGCTACGCGATCGGAGCGCGGACGGCGCCGGTGTAGGCCGTCGCGGGCGAGCGGCGCCGGTGTGGAGGGCGGTCGCGGGCGAGCGGCGCCGGTGGAGGGCGGTCGCGGGCGAGCGGCGCCCGTGGAGGGCGGTCGGCGCGGCGCTAGTACTCGACCCGGTCGGGCTTGGCCGCCCAGGCGGCGAACGGCGCGGCGGCCTCGGGGTGCACGACGCGGCGCATGGGCAGCGTCCTGTCGGCGGGCGCCAGCACGAGCTCGTCGTACACGAAGGCGTCGTCGAAGCCGGCCTCGGCGGCGTCCACGCGCGTGGCCGAGAAGAAGACCGCGCGCGGGCGGGCCCAGTAGATGGCGCCCAGGCACATCGGGCACGGCTCGCAGCTGGCGTAGAGGTCGCAGTCGTCGAGCTGGAAGGAGTTCAGGACCGCGCACGCGGCGCGGATGGCGCCGACCTCGGCGTGGGCCGTGGGGTCGTTGGTGGCGATCACCTGGTTGTGCGCGCTGGCCAGGACGTCGTCGCCGCGAACGATCACTGCGCCGAACGGCCCGCCGGCGCCGGACTCCACCCCCTGGAGCGCGACCTCGAAGGACAGCAGCAGGAACTCCTCGCGCGGCTCCGGCGCGATCAGGTCCTCGGGCTCGCTCACGATGGATCCTCGTGCTCGCGCCGCTCGAGGATCTGCTCGCGCTCGGCCAGCCGGTTCGTGCGCCGCAGCTGCGCATCGGCCTCACGCCGCTGCTCCTCGGGCGAGCTCGGATCGAGACCGGGCACGGGCGCGGGCTGGCCGTCGTCGTCGACGGCGACCATGGTCAGGTAGGCGCTGTTGGTGTGGCGGATGTCGCCGGTGAGCGGGTTCTCGGCCACGACCCGGACGCCCACCTCCATCGACGTCCGCCACGCGGCATTGACCGAGGCGCTCAGCGTGACGAGCTCGCCAACGTGGATGGGCTGAAGGAAGGTCATGCGATCGGCGGCGGCGGTGACCACACGGCGGTGGCTGTGGCGCACCGCGGCCAGCCCGGCGACCTCGTCGACGAGCTTCATGACGACGCCGCCGTGCACGAAGCCGGCCGAGTTGGCGTCGGTCGGACCCATCCAGTGCACGAGGACGCTGCGCGAATCGCCGACGGTGCGCGGCTCCACGCTGCACTACCCTAATCGAACCTGCACTCGCGAAGCGATCGAGGAGTCCACATGCCCGGTATGGGCGGACGCATGTCCACCGTCATCAAGGCCAAGATCTCGAGGCTGCTCGACCGGGCAGAGGACCCCGGCGAGACGCTCGACTACAGCTACCAGCAGCAGCTCGAATCGCTGCAGAACGTCAAGAAGGGCATCGCGGACGTGGTGACCGCGAAGAAGCGGCTGCAGATGCAGTCGCAGAAGCTCGAGCAATCCGTGGTCAAGCTCGACACCCAGGCGCGCCAGGCGCTCTCGGCGAACAACGAGGAGCTGGCCCGCACCGCCCTTGAGCGCAAGAACGTGGCCCAGACCGAGCTGCAGTCGCTCGACCAGCAGGTCGCCGAGCTCGAGCAGCAGCAGGAGAAGCTCACCGACTCCGAGCAGAAGCTGCGCGCGAAGATCGAGGCCTTCCGCACCAAGAAGGAGGTCATGAAGGCCCAGTACTCCGCGGCCGAGGCCCAGGTGCGGATCTCCGAGGCCGCCACGGGCGTGGGCGAGCAGATGGCCGACGTCGGCCTGGCCATGCAGCGCGCGGCCGACAAGACCGAGCAGATGCGCGCGCGGGCCGACGCGGTGGCCGAGCTCGAGGCGGCCGGCACCTTCGACGACCTCACGACGCTGGGCCCCGGGCAGGACGACATCGATCGCCAGCTCGCCGAGCTGTCAAGCACCAGCCAGGTCGATGACGAGCTGGCCAAGATGAAGGCCGAGCTCGGCTCTGGCCCCGCGGGCGGCGAGTCCAAGCAGCTCGAGGAAGGCCAGGGCTCGTGATCGTCCGCATCTCCAACGAGGGCCAGTACCGGATCGACGACGGCCTGCACGAGCGGCTCAACGAGCTCGACGACGCCGCCGTGGCCGCCGTGGAGGCCGGCGACGAGGACGCCTTCCACGCTGCCTTCGAGGAGCTGCTGGAGATCGTGCGCACCGAGGGCACGCCGCTCGGCGACGACGATCTCGACGCCTCCGACGTGATCCTCCCGCCCGCCGACCTCAGCTTCGTGGAGGCGGGCGAGGAGTTCACCGGCGACGGGCTGATCCCCGAGCCGGCCTGATCGCGCAGCGCCGGACGTTCGGCGCCCCATCGAGCGCAACGCAATACTCAGTGTGAGGAGGTCCCCCCAGCGGGAACCACTTCGACTCGTTGACCTCGACCCAGCACGAGTTCGGCGACGTCCAGGGGATCTACCTCCCTATCGGGCTGGCGGTGCTCGCCATCGTCGTGGCCGCCTTCGCGTTCGCCGTCGTGCGCTACCGCGCGCGTCCGGGCCGCGCGCCGCGCCCGACGCGCGATCGTTACGCGGTCGAGGCGGCCTTCGCGACCGCGATCGCCGCCATCGTCGTGGTCCTGCTGATCACGACGTTCCGTGCCAACGCCGACATCACGGACACCGCCCGCCACCCGCGGCCGGGCTTCGCGGTCGACGTGGTGGCCTACCGCTGGGGCTGGCAGTTCACCTATCCGTCGCTGCCCGGCGTGGTCGACCGCAGCGGCCCCGATGTCCCGGCGGTGCTCCACGTCCCGGCGCGGACCGAGGTCCGGTTCCGCCTGCGCACCGAGGACGTCGTACACGCGTTCTGGGTGCCGTCGGTGCGCTACAAGGCCGACGCCTGGCCGGACACCATGCGCACCTTCGACCTGAGCTTCCCGGAAGGCTCGGCGATCAGCGGCCACTGCGCCCAGTACTGCGGGCTCAAGCACTCCGACATGGTGTTCACGGTCGCGGCGATGGCGCCGGCGGAGTTCCGCGGGTGGGCGGCCGCGGCGCGGAGGCGCGCGGCAGACACGGCGCGGAGGCGCGCCGGTTGAGCGTCGCGATCCCCACGCCCACGCGCCCGCTGCGCGGCCTGGCCGGCTACCTGGTCGGCACCGACCACAAGTCGGTGGGCGTGCGGATCTTCGGCACGGCCTTCGGCTTCTTCCTCGCCGGCGGCGTGCTGGCGCTGCTCATGCGCTCCGAGCTGGCCCGCCCGGGCATGCAGATCACCTCGCGCGACGGCTACAACCAGCTCTTCACGATGCACGGGTCGACGATGATCTACTTCTTCGTCACGCCCGTGGCGCTGGCCCTCGGGACCTATCTCGTGCCGCTCCAGGTGGGGGCGGCCGAGATCGCCGCGCCGCGCGTCAACCTCATCGGGTTCTGGCTGTTCCTGCTCGGCGGCGTCATCGCCTGGTCGAGCTTCTTGACGCGCAACGGAGCCGGAGCCGCGGCGTGGACGGCGGAGTACCCGCAGTCGGACTCCATCGGCACGCCGGGGGCCGGCATGGACTTGTGGATCGTCGGGGTGTGGCTCGGCGTGCTCGGGACGCTGCTGCTCGGCGCCTGCATCCTGGCCACGCTCGTCGGGCGCCGGGCGCCGGGCATGACGATGCTGCGCCTGCCCGTCTTCTGCTGGGCGATGCTCGTGACGTCGCTCATGGTGGTGACGTCGTTCCCGGCGCTCCTGACGGCGATGGGCGGGCTCCTGCTCGACCGCCACGGGGTCCACGTGTACCGCGGGGCGTACGGGGCGTCGGCCTACCAGGACCTCTTCTGGTTCTACGGCCATCCCGTGGTCTACGTCATGTTCTTCCCGTTCGTGGGCGCCGCGCTCCAGGTCATCGCGGCGCTCTCGCGGCGCAGGCTGTTCGGCTACAAGGGCGTGACGCTCTCGCTGCTCGCCTTCGCCGCGCTCTCGATGAGCGTGTGGGGCCATCACATGTTCACGACCGGCCAGGTCAGCAACGACTACTTCTCGCTGACCTCGACGATGCTCGCCGTCCCGGCGGGCATGGAGTACGTCGCGGCCGTCGGCACGCTGATCGGCGGGACGCTCCTGCTGCGCACGCCGATGCTCTTCGCGATCGGGTTCTTCGTGCAGTTCCTGCTCGGCGGCCTCAGCGGCATCTACGTCGCCTCGCCGCCGCTCGACTACCACGTCCACGACTCCTACCTGGTCGTCGCGCACTTCCACTACACGCTGCTGGCGGGCAGCGTGTTCGGGCTCTTCGCCGCGGTCTACTTCTGGTGGCCGAAGGTGACCGGCTACCTGTTGCGCGAGGGGCTGGGGAAGCTGCACTTCTGGATCTTCGTGGTGGGGACGAACCTCACGTTCCTGCCGCAGTTCTTCCTCGGCTACGACGGCATGGCGCGGCGCATCGCCGACTACACGGCGGCTGACGGGTGGACGACGGGCAACACGATCTCGACGGTCGGCTCGTTCGTCATCGCCCTGTCGATCGTGGTCTTCGCAGTCAACGTCGTCGTCTCGTGGCTCGTGCAGCGTCCGGCCGGGCCCGACCCGTGGGAGGGGCAGACGCTGGAATGGGCGACGAGCTCGCCGCCGCCGCGCCAGAACTTCGACGGCCCGCTGCCGCCCATCCGGTCGGCCGAGCCGCTGGTCGACTGGCGCGAGGAGCGGGCGCGCGCGGAGGCGACCGCCTCGTGAGCGGCCGCGGTGCCGCCGTCGCGGTCGGGATCTGGGCGCTCTTCAACGCCGTGCTCGCCGCCCTCCTGCTCGGCTTTCGCAACAACCTCGTCGAGATGCTGTCGTGGGGGGCGACGATCGCGACGCTGCTGGTGATCGTGGCGTTGGCCCTGCGCTCGGGCGACCCGCCGGTGCGGGTGGTGCCCGAGGCGAGCGCGAGCGCGGTGCTCGTGGCGGTGGCCGTGGCGCTCCTCGTGCTCGGCGCCGGCGTCGGACTGTGGGCGGCGCTGCTCGGTGGCGGCCTGGCGCTCGTGGCCCTCATCCTCCTCGCGCGCGAGGTGCACGGATGAGCGCCGCCGTGCTCGGTGCCGAGCTGCTGACCGCAGCCGTCGCCTACCTGTGGGCGGCCCGGCGGGTACGGCGCTGGCGCGCGGCGCGGACGGCGGCCTTCCTCGGCGGGCTGGTCGCGCTGGCGGTGGCGCTCGTCGGGCTCGACGCGGCCGCCGACCGGGCGCTCGTGGCCCACATGGCCCAGCACCTGGTCCTCGTCTACGCCGCCGCGCCGCTGCTGGTCCTCGGATCGCCGATCGCCCTCGGGCTGCGTGCCGCCGGCGCGCCGGCCCGGCGCCTGCTGCGCGCGCGCCTCCTCGCGCACCCGCTGGTGGGCTGGTGCGCGCTCCCGGCGGCCATGGCCGCCACGCACTTCACCGGCCTCTACGACCTCGCGGTGCGCCACCCGCTCGTCCACATCGGCGAGCACGCGCTCTACCTGGCGGCGGCAGCGCTGTTCTGGCGCCCGGTCCTGGGCGCCGACCCGGTGCCCCACCGGCCCGGCGTCGCAGGGCGGGTCCTGTACCTCATGCTGGCCGCGGGCCCGCTGGCGCTCGTCGGCGTGGCGATGGAGGCCAGCACCCATCCGTGGTACGAGGCCTATGCCGGCCGCCCCGGGGCGCTGGCCGACCAGCACGACGCCGGCGCCGTGATGTGGGTCGGGGGCGGCCTGGCGCTGGCCGTGGCGCTGATGGCCGTCGCGTGGAGCGGGCTGCTGCGCGAGCACCGGCGGCAGCTCGCCTACGAGGAGGCGACGAGGACGCGGCGGGCGCGCGCCTTCGAGGAGGCCGCGACGTGAGGCGGACCGCGCGCCGCGCGCTGCTGCTCCTGGCCGTCTGCTGCGGCGGGATGGCCGCGTGGTCGGCGGCCGCCGGCGGCCAGAACGAGCCGGCGTCGCCGCCGCCGGCGCCGGGATCGAGCGCGCCGGGGCCGGGCGCGAGCGCGCTGGTCAACCACGGGCGCGACCTCTACGCCCAGTCGTGCGCGGGCTGCCACGGCGACGATCTGCGCGGGCGCAAGGGCCAGGGGCCGCCGCTCGTCGGCGCCGGAACGGCCGCGGTGGACTTCTACCTCTCGACGGGCCGCATGCCCATCGACAACCCGACCGACGAGCCCGTGCGCGCCGACCCCGTGTACTCGCGGTCCGACATCGACGCGCTCGTGGCCTACGTCGGGGCCTTCGGCGGGCCCGCCATCCCCGCGGCGCATCCCGAGCGCGGCTCGGTCGCGCGCGGCAAGGAGGCGTTCACCGAGCGCTGCGCGGGCTGCCATCAGGTCGTCGCGCGCGGCGGGATCGTCACCGGCGCCTTCGTGCCGGCCCTGACCGACGTCACGCCGCGCCAGCTCGCGGAGGCCGTGCGTGTGGGCCCCTACCTCATGCCCAAGTTCACCGAGAGGCAGGTCGGCCAGGGCGAGCTCGACGACATGGCGGCCTACCTGCGCTACCAGCGCAACCCGGACGATCGCGGTGGCTGGGGGATCGGCCACCTCGGTCCCGTTCCCGAGGGACTCGTCGCCTGGCTCCTGGCCGGCACGCTGCTCCTGGGGGTCGTGCGCCTGCTCGGGGAGCGCGCGCCGTGAAGGCGCTCGCTCGCCTCGCCTTCCTGGCCGGGGCCGTGCGCGCGCTGCGCCGGCGGCGCCCGCCCCGCGCCACCGAGGACGACGCCGACGCCGTCGACCTGCCGCGGCGCGAGCTGCCGAACGACCGCCGCGCCGAGGCCGCCGTGGCGATCCTCCTCGTCGTCGGTGGCCTGCTGGCCGCCGGCTTCGGCGTGCTCGTCGTCGCCGATCCGCAGACCCAGCTCCTCGGCGGCGTCCTGGCCGCGGCGCTGGCCTGCGTGGGCGCCGCGCTGGGGCTGGCCTCCAAGCGCGTCGTCGTGCAGGAGGTCGACGTCGAGGAGCGCCACCCGCCGAGGGCGGAGGACGAGGCACGACTGATCGAGGAGCTGAAGGCGGGCGGGGAGGGGATCTCGCGCCGGCGCGTGCTGATCGGCGCCGCCGGCGTGGCGTGCTGCGGCCTCGCCGGCGCGGTCGTGCTGCCGGTGACCGGCCTCGGGCCGGCCCTCGGCGATGCGCCGAACCGCACGCCGTGGCGGCGCGGCAAGCGCCTGGTCGACGCGCGCACCCAGGCGCCGCTGAAGGTCGACGACCTGGAGATCGGCTCGTTCCAGAGCGCGCTGCCCGAGGGGGCGAGCCCCGAGGACCTCGGCGCGCCGGTGGCCGTCGTACGGGTCGATCCGCGCGCGCTGCGGCTCCCGCCCGAGCGCCGCGACTGGGCGCCGGAGGGGTTCGTCGCGTACTCGCAGATCTGCACGCACGCCGCGTGCGCGGTGACGCTCTTCCGCTACCCGGTCTACGAGGACACGTCGAAGGGACCGGCCCTCGTCTGCCCGTGCCACTACTCGACCTTCGACGTGCTGCGGGCCGCCGACCCGATCTTCGGTCCGGCCGCGCGCCCGCTGGCCCAGCTCCCGCTCGCGATCGCGGCCGACCGCACACTGGTCGCCGCCGGGCCGCTGTCGGGCTCCGTCGGTCCGTCCTACTGGGGGGTCAAACCGTCGTCCCCATCCACACACGCGCGGGGCTCGCTACCGCCACGAGGGGGGGCCCCGTGGGCCTGACCGACGACGCCGTCGACCCGGTCCGCTTCGTCGACGAGCGCCTGGGAGCCAGCTCGCTGGCGCGCCGCGCGCTGCGCTACGTGTTCCCCGAGCACTGGTCGTTCCTGCTCGGCGAGGTCGCGCTCTACTCGTTCGCCTTCCTCGTCCTGAGCGGGACCTACCTGGCGTTCTTCTTCTCGCCCGACATCGAGCCGCACCAGACGTATGCCGGGCCGTTCCGGGAGCTGGTCGGCTTCAGCGTCACCCCGGCCTACGACTCGGTGCTCCGCCTGTCGTCGACCGTGCCGGCCGGTCTGATGGTCCGCCAGGCCCACCACTGGGCCGCGCTGGTCTTCGTGGTGGCGATGGTGGCCCATCTGGCCCGCACCTTCTTCACGGCGGCCTTCCGCAAGCCGCGCGAGGTCATCTGGATGTTCGGCGTGCTGCTGCTGGGCGTCGGGGTGTTCGAGGGCTTCGCGGGCTACTCGCTGCCGGACGACCTGCTCTCCGGGATGGGCCTCGGCATCGCCTACTCGGTCGCGCTGGCGGTGCCGCTGCTCGGCGGCGCGCTCGGCGCGCTGCTGTGGGGCGGCGAGTACCCGGGATCGGGCGTGATCGAGAGCCGGCTCTACATCGCCCACGTCTTCGTCGTGCCCGCCATCATGGCCCTGCTCATCGTGCTGCACCTCGCGCTCGTCGCGCGCCATCACCACACCCAGTTCCCGGGGCCCGGACGCCGCGAGCGCAACACGGTCGGCAACCCGATGTGGCCGGGCTACGCCCTGCGCTCGCTCGGGCTCATGCTGCTCGTCTTCGCCGTGCTCGTCGGGCTAGGCGGCCTCGTGCAGATCAACCCGATCTGGCAGTGGGGACCGTACGAGATCAACCGCGCCACCAACGGCGCCCAGCCCGACTGGTACCTGGGCTGGCTCATCGGCGGCCTGCGCATCATGCCGCCGCTGGAGATCCGCGTGTGGGGCAAGACGCTCGTCCCCAATCCGTTCTGGGGCGGCGCCCTGTTCCCGACCGTGGTCTTCGCCTACCTGATGGCCCACCCATGGATCGAGTCGCGGCTGACGCGCGACCGCGCGCCGCACCACCTGCTCGACCGTCCGCGCGACCACCCCTGGCGCACGGCCTTCGGCGCCGCCTTCCTGACGTGGGTGGGTTCGATCTTCTTCGCCGGCTCCTCGGACCGGCTCTTCTACCAGGTGGGCATCGACTACGAGGCGCAGGTCCACGTCTATCGCGTGCTCGTCGTCGTCCTGCCGATCGTGGTCTTCGTCGCCACCAAGGCGGTGTGCGACGAGCTGCGGCGCACGCGCGCGGCGCCAGCGCTCGGAGGGCCGCCGACGGTGGTCCGTCGTCGACCCGACAACGCGTTCGAGGAGCTGCGCGAGTAGCTGCGGCTCAGCGGGTCATGAGCTCCTTGAGCTTCTCGCGTAGCGACTGGCGCACGATGCGCCCGCTCTCCGGATCGCCGTGCAGCACGGCTGACGCCATCCCCTTGGCGTGCTCCATGCGGATGTGCGGCGGCAGCGGCGGGACCTCGGGATCGGTGACGACGTCGACGACCGCCGGGGTGCTGGCGGCCAGCGCCCGGTCCCACGCGGGACCGACCGCGTCCGGGGTCTCCACGCGAATGCCCTCCAGCCCGAGCTGGCGGGCGTAGGCGGCGAAGTCGAAGGGCGGCAGGTTCTGCGTGGACTCCATCTTGGCGTCGCCGGCGAGCACGCGCTGCTCCCAGGTGACCTGGTTGAGGTCGCCGTTGTTGAGCACGACGACGACCAGTGGTCCGGACCAGCGTTCCTGGTAGTGGGCGAGGTCGATGAGGGCGTTGATGCCGAGCATCTGCATTGCCCCGTCGCCCAGGCACGCGATGACGGGGCGCTGGGGGAAGGCGAGCTTGGCGGCCAGCGCATAGGGCACCGCCGGGCACATGGTGGCCAGCGTCCCGCTCAGCGCGGCGTCCATGCCGCGGCGCAGGCGCAGGTGGCGCGCCCACCAGTTGGTGGCCGAGCCGGAGTCGGCCAGGACGATTGCGCGGTCGGGCAGGCGCTGGGAGAGCTCGTGGAAGACGAGCTGGGGGTTGACGGGATCGGCGTCGACCTGCGCCTGCTCGGCGAGGATGTCCCACCACCGCGCCACGCCGCGCTCGAGCTCTTCGCGCCACGAGCGGTCCTGCTTGCGCTGCAACAGCGGCACGAGGGCACGCAGGGTCTCGCGCGCGTCGCCCGCCGCGGCCACCTCGACGGGATAGCGGATGCCGAGCTTGCGCGCGTCGATGTCGATCTGCACGCCACGGGCCTGCCCGGGCTCGGGCAGCCATTCGGAGTAGGGAAACGACGTCCCCACCATCAAAAGCGTGTCGCAGCTCTGCATCATGTCGTCGGAGGGCTTGGTCCCGAGCAGGCCGATCGACCCGGTCACGAAGGGCAGGTCGTCGGGCACGACGGCTCGCCCGTTGAGGGCCTTGGCCACGCCCGCGCCCAGCAGCTCGGCCACCTCGATGACCTCGTCGGTGGCCTGCTTGGCGCCCTGGCCGACCAGCATGGCCACCTTCGCGCCGGCGTTGAGGACCTCGGCGGCACGCCGCAGGTCCGCGTCACGCGGCACGACGACCGGATCCCGGTAGCCCGGCTCTCCGGCCTGCAGCGCACCGTGGACGCGGGGCGGCGGCTCGTAGGGCATCTCCTGGACGTCGGAGGGGACGATGACCGCGGTGACCGTGCGCTCGGCGCGCGCGATGCGCACGGCGCGATCGACCAGGTGCGCGGCCTGGCGCGGGTCGACGCACTCGGCGAGGTACTCGCCGGCCACGTCCTTGTACAGCGAGCGCAGGTCGACCTCCTGCTGGAAGTCGCCGCCCAGCGACATCCGCTTCTGCTGGCCGACGATGGCGACGACGGGCGCACTGTCGAGCTTGGCGTCATAGAGACCGTTGAGCAGATGGATCGCGCCGGGGCCCGAGGTGGCCATGCACACCCCGACCTCGCCCGTGAGCTTCGCGTGCGCGCACGCCGCGAAAGCCGCCAGCTCCTCGTGGCGGACCTGCACGAACTCCAGCTCGTCGCCCACCTCGTGAAAAGCGAGATTGAGCCCGTTCGAGCCGTCACCCGGATAGCCGTAGATGCGCCGCACGCCCCACTCGCACAGCCGCTTCAGCATGAAGACCGAGACGTTCGCTGCGCTCATGCGATGCGCAGTACCCGGCAGGGCCTTCCGGCCGACAGGGTTGGTTTGCAACCCGGGCCGCAACGTCGCCGTTCGCGGTCCGGCGAGCGCAGGTATGCGCGGCCCAGATGGCCGCGATCTCGATGCCGCTTCCCTCCGCGGGTCCCCGCGATCGCGACGCGTTGACGACGCGCTTCCTGCCGCTCGCGCGCCATCTCGCGGCTCGCTACACCCGTGGCGGGGAGCCCTTCGACGACGTCTACCAGGTCGCGTGCATAGGCCTGATCAACGCCGTGGACCGCTACGACAGCAGCCGCGGCACCGCGTTCACGAGCTACGCCGTGCCCACCATCGTCGGCGAGATCAAGCGCTACTACCGCGATCGCACGTGGGCGGTTCACGTGTCGCGAGACCTCCTCGAGGCGACGCTCCGCGTCGAGGCCGCGGCCGAGGACCTCGCCTCTCGGCTCGGCCGCCCCGCCACCGTGGCCGACATCGCGGCACGCCTGAGCCTCAGCGAGCAACGCGTGCGAGAGGCCCAGGCGGCGAACCGCTTGCGCCGGACGGTCTCGATCGAAGAGCCATGCGGCAACGGCGACGAGCCGGCCACCGTCGGCGAGAGGATCGCTGTGGACGAGCCGGGATTCGAACGGGCCGAGGACCGGGCCACGCTCGAGAGGCTCATGCGCTGCCTCTCGGAGCGCGAGCGCGAGGCCGTGCGGCTGCGCTTCGTCGAGGACCTGAGCCAGGACGAGATCGGGGCACGGCTGGGCATCAGCCAGATGCAGGTGTCGCGTGTGTTGCGCGCGGCGATGGAGCGTCTGGAGATCGTCGCCGGCCACATGCTGTGATTGCGGGCTCTGGCGTGGGGCGTGCGCCGTGGATGGCGCGTCGCGCTTGACCGTTCAGGTCTACCGCCTCCGGCTGCCCGCTACCACCGTGAGCCTGTCGTCGACGCCGGTCAGCCTCAGCAGGTCGCGGACGCGTCCGGGCCCGACCACCGCGATCAGGCGGCCACCGCTGGCCTGCACGCGCACGTCGGCGCGCAGGAGCCAAGTCAGGGTCGTCGAGTCCGCGAACGTGACGGCGGCGAAGTCCACCATCACCCTCTTCACGGGCCCCGGCTCCAACGCGGTCGTGAGCGCTTCCTCGAGCGTCGGCTTGGCGGCGAGGTCCAACTCCCCTCCCAGCTGGATCTCCGAGGCGTCGGCACGCCGATGAACGGTGCACGTGAAAGGGGACTCCCGCAGGAACTGGGCGTTGGGGCTCTCGGTGCTCACCAGAGCAAAGGTAGACCCTGGGAGGCCCGCCAAGCGATGAGCGCGAGCAGCAGGTTGCAAACCAACCAACAACGTCGCGCGGGGCGGCACGCGAGCGCGACTCGCGCGGTTTCGCTTCCCGCGGCGGGCGGGAAGCGCGCACGCATGTCCGAGCGCCTGGCGGCCGCGGTCGCCGTCGTCATCGCCACGCGCGACCGCCGCGAGCGACTCCTGACCACGCTGGGGCGCCTGACGGCGCTGGACGAGCAGCCCGACGTGCTCGTCGTCGACAACGGCTCGCGCGACGGGACGGCGCCCGCCGTGCGGGCCCGCTACCCCCAGGTCGAGGTGCTGAGGCTTCACACCGACCACGGAGCCGCGGCGCGCAACATGGGCCTGCGCGCGCTCGACGTGCCCTACGTCGCTCTGTGTGACGACGACTCGTGGTGGGCGCCCGGCGCGCTGACGCGCGCCGCCGCGGCGCTCCGGCGATCGCCGCGCCTGGCGGTCCTGGCGGCGCGGGTCCTCGTCGGCGAACGCCAGGTGCTCGACCCCGTGTCGGCGCGCATGGTGCGCAGCCCGCTGCCCGCCGCTCCGGGCCTGCCCGGCCCGCGCGTGCTGGGGTTCGTGGCCTGCGGGGCGGTCGTGCGTCGCGCCGCGGTGCTGGGGGTCGGCGGCTTCGACCAGCGCTACGGCATCGGCGGAGAGGAGCGTCGCCTCGCCTACGACCTCGCCCGCGCGGGGTGGACGCTGGCGTACGCCCCCGACGTGGTGGCCCACCACGAGCCGCCGCCCTCCGGGCCGCGGCGCCGGCGCAGGGTGCGCGCGGCGCGCAACGACCTCTGGACGACGTGGCTGCATCGCTCGCTGCCGGCGGCCGCCCACCGATCAGTCACCATCCTGGGGCAGGCCGGGACGCTGGCCCCACTCGCGGCGTGCGCTGCGCTGGCGGGCGTGCCCTGGATCGCGCGCGAGCGCCGCCCGCTCGGGGGCGCGGTCGAGGCCGAGGTCCGCCTCGTCGAGCGCCAGAAGCGCTAGGCCGCCGCGCGCATCGCCGCCGAGAGCGGCGGCTCGAGCGCGGGTCGGCGCACCAGGTAGGGCCCGAGCGCGAGCGCGTCGACCGGCGCCGAGCCGAAGCACTCCAGCGCATCGCGCGGCGCGTCGACCATCGGGCGCCCGGCGGTGTTCAGCGACGTGTTGACCACGACGGGCACGCCGGTGCGGCGCTCGAAGGCGCGCAGGAGCGCCGCCACGAGCGGCTCGCGCGCGGGGCTGACGGTCTGGATGCGCGCGGTGCCGTCGACGTGGACCACGGCGGGGATGCGCTCCCGCCACGCGGCGCGCACGCGGTGGGTGAACAGCATGTACGGGCTGGGCAACGGGCCGTCGAAGAGCTCGGGCGCGCGCTCCTCGAGGACCATCGGCGCGACCGGGCGGAACTGCTCGCGGCCCTTGACGTCGTTGAGGCGCTCGACGTTCGCCGCGCTGCGCGGATCGGCGAGCAGCGAGCGCCGGCCCAGCGCGCGCGGCCCGTACTCGCTGGCGCCCTGGAACCAGGCCACGACGCCGTCGGCGGCCAGCACGTCGGCGACCGCCTCGGCCATGTCGGGTGGGCGCTCGTAGGGGATGCGCGCCGTCTCCAGCCACGTGCGGAGGTCGTCCTCGCTCCAGCTGCGCCCCAGGTCGGCGCCGGCGATCGGCAGCACGCGGTCGCCCAGGTCGCGGG
>DASVFT010000016.1:0-37782 GCA_036379935.1 Solirubrobacteraceae bacterium
GTCCCGTGTGCGCGGTCAGCTACGACGACGTGTGCAAGGTGGCCGGCACGCTCGCCACGCAACCGAAGGTCGTCGCCCTCGATCCGCATACGCTCGGCGAGTCCTTCGGCGACGTGCGCACCATCGCCCAGCTCACCGACCGGCGCGACGCGGCGCTCGACCTCATCGCCCGCCAGCGCGCGCGGGTCGACGCCGTGCGGATCGCCGTGCGCGGCGCCGAGCGCGTGCCGGCGGTGGCCATCGAGTGGTTCGACCCCGTGTTCGTCGCCGGGCACTGGACGCCGCAGCTCATCGAGATGGCCGGCGGCATCGACGTCCTCGGCTTCGCCGGCGAGCACTCCGAGCGCGTCACCTGGGAGATCGTGGCCGCCGCCGAGCCGCGCGTCGCGGTCTGCGTCCCGTGCGGGTACGACGCCGAGCGCTCGGCTGAGGAGGCGCGGGCCCACGCCGACGCGCTGCGCGCCGTCGGGGTGCAGCGCGCGGTGGCCGTCGACGCCGCCGCCTACTTCTCGCGCCCCGGCCCGCGCCTGGTCGACGGCCTCGAGCTCATGGCCCACATCCTGCACCCCGACCGCGTGCCCGAGGCGCCGGGGGCCGTGCACGAGATCGCGCTCTAGGCGACCGACAGCGCGCCGACGACGGCGACCGCCGCCAGCACGAGGCATGCCACGTAGCCGAGCCACGGCATGCGGCGCCTGGCGGCCAGCTCGAAGGCGATGCCGACGAGCACGCCGCCCGCCAGGCCGCCGAGGTGACCGCCGATCGATATGCCGCTGAGCACGAACGAGAGGCCGAGGTTGAGGAGGATGAGCACGCCGATGTCGGTCTGGAACGGGTTGATCCCGCGCGCACGCAGCTCGACGGCCGCGGCACCCATCAGGCCGAAGACGGCGCCCGACGCGCCGACGGTCACGGCGTCGGGCGAGAGGAGGATCGCCCCGAACGAGCCCCACAGCAGAGCGGTGAAGTAGAGCGCCGCGAAGCGCCGCGAGCCCAGCGTCGGCTCGAGCATGTTGCCGAGCAGCCACAGCAGGTACATGTTGAAGAGGATGTGGAAGATGCGGCCCGACCCGACGGCGTGCAGGAAGCCGCCGGTGACCAGGCGCCACACGTCGCCGTCCGCGACCGCGGGCCCGAAGAGGGCGAGGTCGTAGTAGAGCCGGTCGGGACTGCTGAGGCTGCCGGTCGCGAAGTACAACGCGACGCAGGCGATGATGAGCGCGACGGTGACCCGCGGCTCGCCGCGCGTGGAGGCCATCGTCCGCACCTGCGTGCGCTGTCGCCCGCACTCCGGGCAGCGCATCCCCACCGGGGTGGGCGTCATGCAGTCGGGGCAGATCGGCCTGCCACACGAGGAGCAGGACACGCCCGTCTCGCGCGACGGGTGGCGGTAGCAGGTCGCCATGCCGGCGCCGGAAGCTATCAACCGGCGCGTCCGGTCCCGGTCAGGAGCGCGCCGGCCGACTCACGCCGTGCGCGCCGCGATGACCGGATCGCTCGTCGGCGCCATCGAGCCGCCGTCGGGCTCGGCGGTCACCAGCACCTGCTCGACGCCCTTCAGGCGACCGCGCTGGATCTCGACATCGGCCCGGCCCTGCGCGTCGACGCGGAAGAGCGCCGTCGTGGGCGTCGGGTCCTGCGCGGGACGCTTGAGCCACACCTGGTAGACCTTGCCGCTGGGCGGAGGGGGCATGCCGCTGACCATCAGCTTGCTGGCCTTGTCGGAGAGCTCCAGCGCCGCGCGCGCCTGGGGGGCGGAGGCCACGAGGACCGTGCCCTGCACGGTCCTCGCGTTCTCGCCTCCGGACAGCAGGAAGCCGGCGGCGATGCCGACCGCGATCAGCACCGCGGCGGCGGCCGCGTGCAGGGGCCGCACCGCGAGCAGCGGGCGGCGCCACCATGGGCGGCGCGCCGGTGCGGCGCTCGTGTCACCGGCCGCTGCGGCCATCGCGTCAGCGGCCGCTGCGGCCTGCGCGCGGCCCTCGGCCGCCCCGAGCAGCTCGGCCTCGGTGCGGATGATGGTCATGATCCGGCCCTTGAGCTCCGGCGGCGGCGCGATCTGCACCGCCGCCAGCGGCAGCGCGTCGGCGGCCACGGTCAGGGCGGCGGCGCTCTCGCGGCACGCCTCGCAGCCTGCGAGGTGCTCCGCGAAGCGCTCGTGCTCGTCCTGCGGCAGCGCGCCCAGGACGTACGCGGCCACGCTGTCGTGGTGCTCGCAGCCGATCATGGCGTCGCCTCAGCGAAGCCGCCGAGCTGGCCGCGGAGCTTCTCCAGTCCCAATCTCATCCGTCCTTTGACCGTCCCGATCGGCGTGTCCAGCATCGAGGCGATCTCGCTGTGCGTGAAGCCGCCGAAGTACGCGAGCTCGATCACCTTGCATTGCTCGGGCGGCAGCGTGCCGAGCGCCTGGCGCACGTCGCGCGCCTCGTCGCGCCGCGCGGCCTCGACGTCCGTGCGCTCGGGCGCCTCGAAGCGCTCCTCGATCCCCTCGTCGCTGGCGCGGCGGCGGTCGTGGACCATCGAGCGCCGCAGCGCGTCGATGGCGCGGTTGTGCACGATGCCCAGCACCCATGTCCGCACCGATCCGCGGGTGCGGTCGTAGCGCGCGCCGGAGCGCCACAGGCTGAGGAACGCCTCCTGGACCACGTCCTCGGCCACGTTGCGCGTCCCGGTCATGCGGTAGGCCAGCGAGAACGCCGCCGTGGCGTGACGGTCGTAGACCACCTCGAAGGCCTGTGCGTCGCCGCGGCGCACGAGTTGCATGAGGTCCTCGTCGGCGAGCTGCACGAGCGCCATCCTAAGGATGTCGGTACGCGGCCCCGGGCGCTTTGGATCACATCGACAAGGGGCCCGCCTCCGGCGGCCACATGGCCGCTTCCGGCCCCGTCAGCGCCGGTCGACCAGGCGCCTGACCTCGTCGCGCGCCGAGCGCACCGTGCGCTCGGCCAGTTCGAGGCCGTGGACGTGCTTGCGCTGCTTGCGGTGCTGGCTGCGCACGCGCAGGATCACGAGGCCGACGCCGGCGGCGGTGCCGATGGCCACCGCGGCGACCGGGCGCACCCAGTTGCGCGGGTCGCGCATGGCGGCGAGCTCCCAGGAGTCGAGCTCCTCGGCGGCGAGGTCGGTGAGCTCCTGCAGCGTCGTCTCGAGACGCGTGGCCAGGCTCTCGGGCGGCTCGACGGGCCGGAACGCCTGACGCAACAGGACTTCGATGTCGGCGGCCATCGGATCGCTCATGTCAGCTCACCCCTCCCTTCGCGGCGACGATCTCCTCGAGCTGCTTGATCGCGCGGTGGATGAGCACCTTGGTGGCCCCGTCGCTGCGACCCATCGTGCGCGCGATCTCGCGGTTGTCCATCCCCAGCGCGAAGCGCATGATCAGCGCCTCGCGGCGATCGTCCGGCAGGTCCCTGACCCCGTCGAGGATCCGCGCCAGCTCGTCGCGTCCCTCGACCAGGTCCTCCGTGGTGTGCAGCGCGCTCAGCGTCCCCGTGTCCTCGATCGGGGTCTGCGGCTTGCGCGCCCGGTCGCGATAGAGGTTGGCCGCCAGGTTGTGCGCGATGCGGATGAGCCACGGGCGCAGCGGCCGGCCGTCGGATTCCTGCTGGGCTCGCTCGTAGTGGCGATAGGCCTGCAGGAAGGTCTGCTCGGTCAGGTCCTCCGCGTCGTGGTGGTTGCCCACCCGGTAGTACGCGTAGGAGTAGACGTCCCGTAGGTGCGCCCGGTAGAGCTCCGAGAACTCCTGATCGAGCTGGGCTTTGTCCACGCATGGGAGCGTACTCAGGCAGCGCGGGTGCGCCGCGCGCGGGTCGGGTGCGTGGTGGCCGCCGGCGCCGTGGGCGTCCCGCCGAGCCACTCCCACTGCAGCTCGACGCACGGCCAGATGCGGTCCGTCACCGCGCCGGCCAGCGCCGGGCTCGGCGACTGGAGCTTCGGGAAGGTCAACGGCGCGCCGGCGCGGATGCTCACCTTGTGCGGCCGGATGCGCCAGCGGTTGCGGACGGCCTCGGTGCCGTGAACGGCCACCGGCACGACGGGCGCGCCGGTCTCGAGCGCCAGGCGGCCCACGCCGCGCTTCGGCATGGCCAGCGCCCCGGGCCTGATGCGGGTGCCCTCCGGGAAGATGAGGACGCCCTCGCCGCGCTCGAGCAGCGCCCGCGCGGTCGCCATCGCGTCGCGGTCCCCGCCGTGACGATCGATCGGGAAGGCGCCGAGCGAAACCAGGAGCCACGCGAGGGGACGGTTGACGAACAGCTCCTTCTTGGCGACGAAGTAGATCGGGCGCCGCGCCATGACGGCGATCACGAACGGATCCAGGAACGAGCGGTGGTTGGAGGCGAGGATCACGGGACCCCGCGCCGGGATGTGCTCGCGGCCGATGCGGCTCAGGCGGAAGTACAGATGGAAGAACGGCTGCAGGACCGCGCGCAGGAGCCAGTACACGATCGGGTTGACCCCCCGACCGCGCGCACGTTCGAGGAGCGCCTCGCGGTCCATGTGTCGGATACGTCTCGTGGGTGGGCACGGTTACAGTTCACCGATGCCGATCGATCGCGCACGGACCGCCCGAGGAGCCCTTGCCGGCGCCATCGCGGCCGGGACCTGGTCGGCCCAGGCCCGGCTCGAGACGCGCGCCTTCGGGACGTCCTACTCCGATGAGGCAGTGCTCGGGAAGGCGATCACGCGCGGCCCGGCGTGGCCGCTCGTCGGCTTCGGCCTGCACCTCGTCAACGGCGCCGTGGTCGGCGCGGCCTACGCCAACCTGGCGCCGCGCCTGCCGCTCCCGTCGTGGGCACGAGGACCGCTGGTGGCGATGGTCGAGCACCTCTCGACCTGGCCGATGACGGTGGCCGTGGACCGTGTGCACCCCGCGCGCGCCGACCTTCCCGACCTGTGGGGCAACCGCCGCGCCTTCGCCCAGGCCACCTGGCGCCACCTCGTCTTCGGCGTGGTCCTCGGTGAGCTCGAGCGGCGGTTCAACGGACCGCCCGACGCGCGCGTCCCGCCCTTCGAGCACGTCGTCTCCTCCAACGGCCACGGCAGCCTCGAGCACGCGGTCGGCGCCTCGGAGGCCACCCCGGACTGAGACCCGCCGGAGTAGCTCAGCTGGTAGAGCAACCGCCTTGTAAGCGGTAGGTCAGGGGTTCGAGTCCCCTCTCCGGCTTCGCGCGTCGACCGTCTGCGGAGGCGGCTTCGGTCGCGCGGTAACGTGAGGACGACCATGGATTGGAGAAGCCGTGCGGCCCTGGTGGGGGCGTCGCTGGCCGTGGGGGCCGGCGTGGTTGCTCCGCCAGTGGCGAGCGCCGCCACGGTCACCGTCACGGGCGACGACGGGAACGCGGTCGCCCTCGCGGGGCCGCTCAACATCCGCAACATGAGCCCACGGGTGGCGGTGACGCTTGCGAGCGGCGAGCACTACGGGTTCACGGTCACCGGCCCCAACGGCGCCCAGGTCTCCTCGCCCGACACCTGCGTCGCGGCCGGCGACCCGCCGCGCACGGTCGACTACGTGGGCAACGGGGCCTACACGGTCAACCTCACGCGCTACGCCGGCGTGAGCTGCACCGGCGGGGCGAGTACGACCGCGCTGCCCTTCACCATCACGGCCTCGGTCGCGCTCGGGCAGCCGCAGAGTGCGGTGCTGACGCGCAAGCCGGGCGAGGTGGTGCCGAACACGGTGTCGCTGCCGATCGATCTGAATCCCGGTGCGCTCGCGCATGAGGTGTTCGTCGCGCGCAACGTGCAGGTCAATCCCGACGGCTCGCTGCCGGGGGCGCCGGTGGCGCTGTTCCCCGACGCCGCCAGCAGGACCGTGCCGGTCCGGCTGGACCAGGGGCCCGGGAGGTACGTCGTCGTCGCGCGCGCCAAGGGCTTTGCGGGCCTGAGCACGCCGAGCGCCTTCACGGCATGGAGCGCGCCGGCCAGCATCCAGGCCTTCGCTCCCTTCGACCTCCAGAAGTTCACGTGGACCGATCAGCGCGGGCCGAGCTATCGGTTCGCGGCGGTGATCCGAGCGACGGGGGCTTCGGGGCGCGTGAACGTGGCGATCGGACGCGGGACGAAGGGCAGGTACCGGTCCTACGGAACGGCGAAGATCCGCAGGCATCGGTTCTCCAAGCGCTTCCGGCTCACCGGCGCCGGCACCTACCGCATCCGCTTCAAGTACAAGGGCAACGCCACCGTCGCCGGCGGCTTCGAGGTGCACGAGTTCCGGGTCACCCGGCGGACGTTCTTCCGCCCGGCCGCGATCGCGGGCTAGCGGCCGGCGACCTACGAGGCGTCGGCCGAGGTCCAGGCGTCGCCGCGGCGCGCGAGCAGGATCTCCTCTGATCCCACGTCGGTGACCACGCGGAAGAGGGCTTGGTCGTGCTCGGTGCCGGGGCGATCGATGACCTTCAGCAGCTGGAGCTCGCGCACGTCGACCGGCGAGCGCGCCGCGAAGGCGTCGCGCGCCGCCGCCTCGAGGGCCGCGCGCTCCCAGCCGCGGTCCGCGGCGCGGGCCTGTGCCAGCGCGCGGTCCGCCTCGAGCAGGGTGGCGCGCAGGTCGCCCGCCTCCTCGCGGGTGCGCCGCGCGTTGGCCACCAGGCCCCCGACAAACAGTAGGACCAGCAGCGAGACGACGACGATGACGATGATCGCGAAGGTGCTCACGCCGTCGGATTACAGCAGCACGTTGCGGGCGGCGAGGTGCGCCCCCACCTTGCGCTTGACGCGCTGCAGCGCGTTGTCGACCGTCTTGCAGTCGCAGCCGATGCGCTCCCCCACCTGCTCGTAGGAGTAGCCGTCGAGGTAGAGCGCCAGCACGCGCGACTCCAGCTCGGACAGCGCGGTGGACAGGCAGCCCACGAGCGAGCGCAGCTCCTCGGAGGAGATGACCTGGTTGACGGGATCGTGCACCGAGGGGCCGGGGATGACCTCGTCGAGGGTCGGCTCGCCGTCCGACGACGCCGCCGGCGTGCTCGAGAACGACACGTACTGGTTCAGCGGCGTGTGCTTGTTGCGCGTGGCGGTCTTGACCGCGGTGATGATCTGGCGCGTGATGCACAGCTCGGCGAAGTTGCGAAAGCTCGACTCGCGGTCGGTGCGGTAGTCGCGGATCGCCTTGTAGAGGCCGACGAGGCCTTCCTGGATGAGGTCGTCGCTGTCGCCGCCGGCCAGGAAGTACGAGGACGCCTTGAGCCGCACGAAGCCGTAGTAGCGGCGGACGAGGCGGTCGTACGAGGTTGGGTCGCCCTGCTTGGCGAGGGCGATCAGGTATCCGTCCTCAACCTGAACTTGAGACTGAGCATTCGGGGAAAGACGGGCCACGAGCGTTCCTTTCGGGCCCACCGGCAGCCATGCCGATGGAGTCGGATTGGTGCTCAGTGGCGCACCCCTCCCGGGCGGCCATCTGGAGATGTCTCAGCCTTGCTCAACCTCAAGTCGAGCTTCAGCGAAAGTGAGAGTTTCAGACTTATGGAGCGCTGTCAAGCGCCTCACGGCGCTGCAAGATCCCGTACAGCAGGGCCGACGCGGCCGCGCTGGCGTTGAGCGACTGCACGTGGCCGTGCAGCGGGAGGGCCACGAGCTCGTCGCACGCCGCCGCCACCCGCGGGCGCAGCCCGCGTCCCTCGGCGCCGATGACGAGGACGCAGCCGCCCCGGTAGTCGGGCTGGAGGTAGGGCGTGGCGCTCTCGGCCGCCGCGCCGTAGGACCACGCTCCCGCCTTCTTGGCGTCGGCCAGGAAGTCGGCCAGGTTGCGCACCCGCGCGACGGCCAGGTGCTCGACCGCGCCCGCCGAGGCCTTGCCCACGGCGGCCGTCACCTCGGCCGAACGTCGCTCGGGGATGACGACCCCGTCGGCCCCCACGCATTCGGCCGTGCGGCAGATGGCGCCGAGGTTCTGCGGATCCTGAAGCTCGTCGAGCGCGACGATCAGCGGGTCGGGACGGGCGAGCAGCTCGTCGGACGAGACGTACGGGTACGGCCCGACCTCCGCGCACAGCCCCTGGTGGGCTTCGCTTCCCGCGCGGGCGGCGATCTCATCGGCGCTCGCCTCGACGACCTCGACGACGCGCAGCCAGGGCTCCGCCGCCGCGCTGCGCGTGGCCCAGACGCGGTGGACCGGCCGCCGGCCGGCCCGCAGCGCCTCGCGGATGGGGTTGCGCCCGTAGAGGACCGACGGGCGGGTCACGCCTCGGAGCGCACGAGCTGCGGCCCGTCAGCGGAGTCGCGGACCTGCCAGCCCTGGGCGGCGAGCTCGTCGCGCAGGCGATCGGCCTCGGCGAAGTCGCGGCGCGCGCGCGCCGCCTCGCGGCGCTCCAGCAGCTCCCGCGCGGCCGGATCCGACGCGTCGTCGTCCGCCGCCGCGTCGAGCAGGTTGTCGAGACCGAGGACCGCGAGCATCTCGCGCAGGTCGGCGTCGCCGGTGCCCGGCGCGCGGCGATTGGCCTCCTTGACCCAGTGAAAGACGGCCGCCAGCGCGGTCGGCGTGTTGAAGTCGTCGGCCAGCGCGGCGAAGAAGCGGTCCTTCAGCGCGGCCAGCTCGGGCGGCGACGGGCCCGGGACAAGGCGCCGCGCCGCCTCGCGCACGCGCCGCACAGACGCGGCGGCCTGGGCCAGGGTGGAGTCGTCGAACTGCATCGGCTGGCGGTAGTGCGCGCCGGAGAAGAGCATGAGGACGGTGTCGCGGCCGTGCTCGGCGAGGACGTCGGCCAGCGAGGCGATGTTGCCGACGCTCTTGGCCATCTTCTCGCTGCCCATCTGGAGCATCCCGTTGTGCATCCAGATCCGCGAGAGCTCGACCCCGCGCGCACGGCGCGTCTGGGCCGCCTCGTTCTCGTGGTGGGGAAAGGTCAGGTCGTTGCCACCGCCGTGGATCTCGAAGCCAAGGCCGAGGATCTCCTCCGCCATCGCCGAGCACTCGATGTGCCATCCGGGTCGCCCGCGGCCCCACGGCGCGTCCCAGGCGGTGTCCTCGTCGGGCTTCTCGGCCTTCCACAGCGCGAAGTCCAGCGGATCCTCCTTGCGGTCCGCGCCCTCGACGCCCTCTCCCTGGTCCATGTCGTCGACCGCTCGGTGGCTCAGGCCGCCGTACTCGGGGTCCGAGCGCACGCGGAAGTAGACGTCGCCGTCCACCGCGTAGGCCGAGCCGTTGTCGAGCAGGGCCTGGATGAGGTCCTTGATCGGCTCGATGGTCGCGGAGGCGAGCGGCTCTTCGTCCGGGCGCCCCAGCCCCAGCCCGTCCGTGTCGGCCACGTAGTGCGCGGTCATCTCCTGTGCGAGCCGATCGCTGGCAACGCCCGCAAGCCGCGCGGCGTCGTAGATCTTGTCGTTGATGTCCGTGACATTGGCCACGAAGGTGACGTCGTAGCCCTCGTGCTCGAGGAAGCGCTTGAGCTGGGTGAAGACGACGTAGGGACGGGCGTTGCCGATGTGGATGCGGTTGTAGACCGTGGGCCCGCAGGCGTAGATCCCGACCCTGCCGGGGTCGCGAGGCTCGAGCGCCTGTCGGCGCCCGCTGTGCGTGTCGTGCAGGCGGATCTCGCGGGGCACGCGAGGAAGACTAAGGTGCAGCCGTGCGCCGGCTCGTGCTCGCGACCGCCATCCTCGCCGTTGGCGCCCCCGCGGCCGGCGCGGCGGTCACCGTCTCGCCGGTCGGCGTGCGGCCGAACGCCAAGCTGACCGTCAAGGTGACCGGACGCCGGCCGCAGACGCTCTCGATCGACGGGCGCCGCGTGGCCACCGCGCGCCGGGTGACCACGCGCGTCCGCATGGCCGGGCTGTCCGAGGGCAGGCATCGCCTGCGCGCGTGCCGCGGGCGCAGGTGCGGCGCGAGCGTCACCTTCGTCGTCACCAACGGCCCGATCCTGGCCGGCTGCCCGGTCTTCCCCCACGACAGCCCCTGGAACACCGAGGTCAGCCGCGCGCCGCTGGCCGCCGACTCGGCGACGCTCGTGGGCGCCCAGGCAGCCCGCCACGACGTGCATCTCGACTTCGGCGACACCCAGTCCGAGTACGGGATCCCCTACAGCGTCGTGCCCGCGAGCCAGCGCCTGGTCGGAATCCGCTTCGGCACCGACGGCGCCGACTACGGCAGCGAGTCCGACCACGGGCCCTTCCCGATCCCGCCCGGCGCCCCGATCGAGGGCGCCGCCGCCGGCCAGCCCGATCCGCAGGAGGGCGATCGCCACGTGATCGTCGTCCAGCGCGGGCGCTGCGTCGACTACGAGCTCTACAACGCGGTGCGCGTCGGAGGAGGCGCCGCGTGGCAGGTCTCGTCGTCGGCGCGCTGGGATCTCACCCGCAACGGCCGGCGGCCCGCCGGCTGGACCTCGGCCGACGCCGCCGGGCTGGCCATCTTCCCGGGCCTGCTGCGCTACGACGAGGCCGCGTCGGGCACCATCCGCCATGCGCTGCGCTTCACCCTGCCCCGCGCCCGCCGGGCGTGGCAGGCGCCGGCCGGCCACTGCGGCACGACGACCGACGTGTCGGCGCCGCCCTACGGCTCGCGCTGGCGGCTGAAGGCGGGCTTCGACGAAGCGCCCTACCGGGGTCCGGCGCTGGCCATCGTCCGGGCGCTGAAGCGCTACGGGCTGATGTTCGCCGACCAGGGATCCTCGATGTACATCAGCGGGACGACCGACCGGCGCTGGACGCCGACCATCGAGGACATCAACCAGCGCCACCCGATCCCCGGCGACGCCTTCGAGGTCGTCGCCGGCCCGCCGGTCACGACCTGCTGACCGGCGCCCGCGAGCGCGGCGTCAGCGTGGCTGCAGGGCCTGGCAGCGCGGGCCGAACCTGACCACGAGCTGGTGCACCGACCCGTCGGCGAGGGTCAGAACGAAGGCGCGGCAGGTGCCGGCCCAGCCGCGCTTGGTGCGCCACCTGAAGACGTACACGCCCTTGCTCGAGGAGAAGCGCAGGGCACGGTCGCTGGCGGCGGGATAGGTACGCGTGGGCACGGTGGTCCCGCACCGCACCCAGCCGCTGGCGGGCGACCCCGCCGCGAGGACATCGAGACCGCGATCGCCGCCCAGCGAGAAGATGATCGGGACCGTCGAGCCGGCCTTCACCGTCACGCCGTTGCGGATCGGGCCCACGAAGCCGCCGAAGGGGTACGTTCGAGCGTGGCGGGCCGCAACGGCCGCGACGGCCACGGGATGGGTGCCGGCCTCGACGGAGGGCGTGGCCTTGGGCGCGAGCGTGCCGTCGGCCGCGATGTCGAACTGGCTGACGGCGGCGTCGGAGTAGGCGGCGACGTAGAGGCTGGCGCCGTCGGGCGAGGCGGTCAGACCCCACGGGTTGCGCCCGACCGCCACGGTCGGCGTGGCCTTGGGCGTCAGCGCCCCGGCGGCGTCGCGGTCGTACTGCGAGATCGTGTCGTCGCCGAAGTTGCTCGCGTACAGGCTGCCGGCGGTGACGGTCACCGCGACCGGCTGGACGCCCGCGGCCACCTTCGGCTCGGCCTTCGGCGTCAGCGTGCCGTCGGAGGCGACGTCGTACTGCGAGATCGTGCCGGAGGTGGTCCGGTTGGCGACGTAGGCGCTGGCGCCGTCGGGGCTGACGGCGATGCCGGTCGGCGACGGCGCGGCCGCGACGGTGGCCGGGCTCTTGGGCGTGAGCGATCCGTCGAAGCCGACGTCGTACTGCGAGATGGTGCCGTCGCTGAGGTTCGTGACGTAGGCCGAGGCCCCGTTCGGGGCGATCGCGACCTGGAGGGCACCCGCACCGGCGGCGACGTCCTCGCCGACGCGGTCGAGCCTGCCATCCGCGCAGACGGCGAACACCGAGACGGTTCCCGCTCCCTGGTTGGCGACGTAGACGTGGCTGCCGTCCGGGGCGATGGCCAGGCCGAACGGCGAGGCGCCGGTGCTCACGGTGGCCGGCGTCTTGGGCGTGAGCGTCCCGTCGCGCGCCACGTCGAACTGCGACACGGTGTCCGAGCCCTGGTCGACCACGTACAGGCTGTGACCGTCGGGTGACGCGGCCGCGCCGGTCGAGGTCGTACCGGCAGGCGCGTTGGGCGGAGTCAGCGGCGACAGGATCCCCGCGTCGTCGGCCGCGTACTGTCGCGCCCCCTGAGCGTCCCAGCTCGTGGCGTAGAGGTAAGCCGTCGGTGTCGCCGCGTGTGCCGTCGCACACGCCAGCGCGAAGACGAGGGCCGCAAGCGTAGCCGTCCTGGCCAAGCGGGGGCTCATGTTGGGCGGTTCCTTCCTGGGGTGGGCCGACGCGGACACTACGTGGTGGACGGTCCTCGGTCACTCCTATGGACGAGTGTTCGAGTTCCTGGACGAGTGTTCGACGCGCATCTTGCCTGACCGAAGGCCGGAAGTCGCGTCTTGCAAATCTCGGCCCGCTACCTTTCGGTGAACGTGCAGGCCGCCTCCGCGCTCGACATCCTGGTCGTCGACGACGACGAGCCGTTGCGCGACATGCTCACGCGCTCGTTCGAGCGGGAGGGCCACCGCGTCACCGCGGTGGCCGACGGCGACGCCGCCATCGCGCAGGCCACCGACCACGACTTCGATGTCGTGCTGCTCGACGTCGCGCTGGGCCCCGGTCCCGCCGGCCACGACGTCGCCCGCGCGCTGCGCCAGCGCCGGGCGGTCGTGCCGATCATCATGCTCACCGCGCTCGACAGCGAGGCCGACGTCGTGCAGGGCCTCGAGGCAGGCGCCGACGACTACATCACCAAGCCCTTCGGCCTGGCCGAATTACGTAGTCGCATTCGCGCCGTCTTGCGCCGCACCCACGGCCGCGTCGTGGTCGGCGTGCGGAGCGTGGGGCCGGTGACGATCGATCAGCGCGAACGCCAGGTGACCGTCGGCGGTGCGCCGGTGCGCCTGACCTTCAGCGAGTACGAGCTGCTGGCCTGCCTCATGGAGCGTCCCGGCAAGCTCTTCACGCGCCAGGAGCTGCTGCGCGCGATCTGGGGCGACAGCGCGTACCGCGACCCGCGCGCGATCGACGTCCACATCCGCCACCTGCGCGAGAAGCTCGAGGAGCGCCCGGAGGAGCCGAGCCTCATCCTCACCGTCCGCGGCGCCGGCTACCGCTTCCGGGAGCAGTAGTGCGCCGGCGGTGGGCCTTCGGCCTGCGCCCGCGGCTCCTCGCCGCCCTGGTCTTCACGGCCGTCGTCACCCTGGCCGTCGCCGCCCTGGCGCTCCTGCCCCCGCTGCAGCAGCGCCTGACCGATCAGGCGGCGACGGACCTGCAGAACGCGACCGACGCCGACGCGCAGTTCTTCGAGAACCAGATCGACCGCGCCGCCAAGCAGTTCGCCAAGGAGCGCGTCACCGACCGCGGAACCTGGCTCGACGGCCTGCGGGTCGGACGCTTCGACCTCAACAATCGCGCCCTCAAGCTGCGCGAGAGGACGGGCGCACGCATCGTCGTCGTCGACTCGGTGCCGGGCGACCGTCCCCTCGCCGACACGGACTTCGCCGGCAGTCCCGTCCCCGAGCGCGAAGTCGTACGCGCCCTGGCGATGGGCTTCGGGCGAACGTTTCGGGCCGACGGTCAGGTCGTGGTCACGCGCACGCTGAGCGTGCCGCGTCGTCAGAAGGACCAGCCCGAGACGGAGTTCGTCCTCGTGGCCGTCAAGCAGCTCACGGACGTGACCACGGCCGTGAGCCAGGTGCGCAACGCCTTCCTCGCGGCGGCCGCCGTCGGGCTGCTCGTGGCCGTGGTGCTCGGGATCTTCCTGGCCACCACGCTCGGGCGGCGGCTGGCGCGGCTGCGCGCGGCCGCCGCGCGCGTCACGCGTGAGGGGCCCGACGCGCCCGCGCCGCGCGACGACGGCCTGGACGAGGTCGGTGACCTCGCGCGCTCGCTGGCGGCCATGCAGCGCGCCCTGCGCCGCCAGGAGGCGGCGCGCCGGGCCTTCGTGTCCACCGCGTCGCACGAGCTGCGCACCCCGCTCACCTCGTTGCAGGGCACCATCGAGCTCCTCGAGGAGGACCTGCGCGACGGCCAGCTCGACCACGACGACGCGCGCGAGCAGGTGGCCCGCGCCCGCCAGGAGCTGCGCCGCCTCGGGCGGCTGGCCAGCGAGCTGCTCGACCTCAGCCGGCTCGACGCGGTCGTGCCGCTGCGCGAGGAGCCCGTCGAGCTCGGCGAGCTGTGCCGCGCGGTGACCGCCGAGTTCGAGCTGCGCGCCCGCGAGCGCGCCATCGAGCTGGAGATCACCACGCCGCCCGGTCCATGCTGGGGCCGCGGCGACCCTGACGCCGTGGCGCGCGTCGTGCGCATCCTGCTCGACAACGCCCTGCGCCATGGTCCCGGCTCCTCGGCCGTCCGCGTCGTCCCCGCCTACCACGGCGAGAACGCCACGGTCGAGGTCGTCGACGAGGGCCCCGGCGTCGCCGAGGAGGATCGCGAGCGCATCTTCGAGCGCTTCGAGCGCGGGAGCGCGACGTCGGGCGAGGGCGGCTTCGGCCTTGGCCTCGCCATCGGGCGCGAGCTGGCCCGCCGGATGGGCGGCGAGCTGCGCCACGAGGACCGCGACGGGCCCGGCGCCCGTTTCGTCCTGGCGCTGGCCATCGAGCTGCCGTCGGGCTCCCACCCCGAGCCCGAGCCGGCTCCGACTCAGGCCGGCGGCTGACCCGGCGCGAAGCGCTGGACGAAGGCCAGCGCCGTGTCGGCGACCTCGCGCCAGCCGCTGTCGATCGTCAGCCCATGCCCGCGGCCGGCGATCTCGGTGATCTCGGTGACGCCCCGGTTGTGCTTCTGGCGCTTGTAGGCGGCGTTGGACAAGGCCCAGGGCACCGTGTTGTCCTTCTCGCCGGAGATGATCAGCAACGGCCCGCGATCGGGGTTGCGGGTGTCGACCCTGGCCTCGGTCCTGGGATTGAGGTTGGCGGTCGCGGCCTGGAACAGCGGCGCTCCGGGGGCGGGCACCGCGTAGGTGTCGTACAGCTCCCTGGCCTCGTCCTCGCTCACGGCGTTGGCGAAGGCGTAGCGGAACTGCTCGTAGGTCAGCGGCACCGCGCGGTTGTAGTTGGCCGGGTTGGTCAGCACCGGCGCCGAGGCGCGCAGCGTCGAGAGCGGCAAGGGCAGCACCCCGCGGAACGGCGCGGGATCGATGGCGACCGACACCGCCGAGAGCCCCCGCCCGGCGATGATCTGCGTGAGCAGTCCGCCGAAGGAGTGCCCGATGACCGCCGGCTTCCTCGCCAAGCGCGCGATCACCCCCTGGAAGTGGTCGGCGACCTGCCCCACGGTCTTGCGCGCGAAGACCTCCGGATGCGCGTTGCCCTCCTCGACGGTCTCGGGATCGTCCGGCCACCCGGGCGCGAGCGGCGCGTAGCCGGCGTCCTCGAAGACCGTGGCCCAGCGCTCCCAGCTGCTGGCCAGCAGCCAGAGCCCGTGGATGAAGACGACGGGCGTGCGGCCCGACGCGTTGACGCGCTCGAGCTCGTCGGCTTCGACCTGGATGACCGGCGCGGCGGCCATGGTCGGATCTTATGCCGTCGGCACGTGTGCGATGCGATCGAGAAGATCGGCCAGCGCCTCGGGGTCCTCGAGCATCGGGAAGTGCCCGCCGGGCATCTCGATCACCTCGGTGAAGGGCCGCGCGCGGGCGGCGCGAAGCTCCTCCTCGGGCGCGAAGAACTCGTCGTCGGCGGTGTAGACGACCGTGGCCGGGAGGTCGCGCTCGAGGCTCGCCTGGTCGGCGGCATGGGCCATGGGTCGCAGGCGCTGGGCGGCGGCGCGCGCCGTGGCCGCGGGCGGGCGCGGGTACATGACGTCGATCGCCGACTGCCGGTCCCACTCCGTGGTCCCGTCCGGTCGGCGCGGGGGAAACGGGAAGCCCTCGCGCAGCGCGTTGAGCGCCGGGCACAGGAGCACGAGCCGCCACGCGGAGATGGCGTCCGCGACGAAGGGCGCGTAGCGGGCGCCCATCGAATGCCCGACCACCACGACGGGCGGATGGGCGTCCGCGAGAGCGTCGAGCGCGGGTTGGATGCGCTGCGCGTACGTGGTGCGCGGGTCGTGGAACGGCAGGTCGGGAGCGATCGCCTCGTGTCCGCGCGGCGCGAGCGCGCCCACGAGCGGCTCCCAGCAGGCCCCGTCGTGCCATGCGCCGTGCAGCAGGCAGAACAGCGCCACGCTCAGCTGCCGAGGGCGCCGGGATCCGCGGGGACGTCGACGGCGTGCTCCTCGAGCGCCTCGAGCGGCACGACGTCGAGGGCGCGCTCGTGGGTCGAGGCCAGCACCACGTAGGCGGCCGCGCCGTCCTCGTGTGCGCGCAGCCAGTTCACCGCGGTGACGCACCAGCGGTCGCCGGGCTCCAGCCCCGGGAAGGCGTAGTGCGGCATCGGCGTGACGAGGTCGTTGCCGATGCCGCGCTGGTGCTCGAGGAACTCCGCCGTCACCACGGCGCAGATCGTGTGGCTGCCGCGGTCCTCGGGGCCGGTCGTGCAGCACCCATCGCGATAGAAGCCGGTGAGCGGGTCGGTGCCGCAGGGCTCCAGCTCTCCGCCCAGCACGTTGCGATCGGTCACCGGGGCAGTATCGCCCATGCCCTAACCTCGCTGGCATGTGTCGCAACATCCGCACGCTCCACAACTTCGACCCGCCGGCCACGGACGAGGAGGTGCGCGCCGCGGCGCTCCAGTACGTGCGCAAGATCAGCGGGTTCACCAAGCCCTCGCGGGCCAACGCCGAGGCGTTCGAGCGCGCGGTCGACGCCGTCGCCCACGTCTCGATGCACCTGCTCGACGACCTCACCACCACCGCGCCGCCCAAGGACCGCGAGGTCGAGGCGGCCAAGGCGCGCGCCCGCGCCGCCGATCGCTACGCGGCCTAGGGCGCAGCGGCCGCGGCGGGCCGGCCCAGCGCCACGCGTAGGCGGCGCAGGCCGCCGTAGCGCAGGACGAGGGCGGCCAGGCCGACGAGCGTGATCGGCACGAAGAGGACGAAGCGCACGACGACGACGTAGGCGAGCGCGGCGGCGTGGGTGCCGCCCGCGACGAGCCGTACGCCGAAGATGACGGCGGCGTCGAACGTCCCCACGTAGCCCGGCGCGGCGGGCACGAGCGCGACGAGGTTGGCCAGGGCCATCACGTACAGGCCGTCGAGGAGCGAGAGGTGCAGCCCCGCCACGCCCCCGAGGACCGCGTAGACGGAGCCCTCGACGAGCCAGAGCACGATCGACAGCGCCAGCAGCCCGGCCCCCGCGGCGGACCACAGGCCGCGCGTGGGGCCCATGAGGCGCGCGGCCAGCGCGCGCACGCGCACGCCGGCGCCGGTGTCGCGCCCGAGGAAGGCCGCGGCCCCCGCCGCGCAGGCGAGCCCCGCCCCCACGAGCGCCAGCATCCAGCCGTCGACGCCGAGCGGCAGGCGCAGCGTGGTCACGAGAAGGGCGAACAGCGCCACGAGCGCCGCCGCGTCGAGCACGCGCTCGGCGACGAGCGTGCCGAACCCGTCGGTGGAGCGGCCGCGCGCCTCGCGCGCGCTGAGCAGGGCCTTGAGGATGTCGCCGGCGCGGGCGGGCAGGGCGTTGTTGCCCATGTAGCCGACGGTGGTGATGGCGTAGGCGTCGCCGCGCCCCAGACTCAGGCCGACGCCCCGCAGCAGCCGCAGCCAGCGCTCGCCGCGCAGGGCGGTGGCCAGCGCATAGAGCGCCAGCGCCGCGGCCAGCCGCGGCAGCGCGACCGAGGCGGCCGGCAGGGCCGGCATCTGCTGGCGCGAGGCCCACCAGACGACGGCGACGAGCGCGACCGCCGAGACGGTCGCCGGCATCACGAGAGCTCGGGCGCGCCCCCCGGCGAGCGGCGCGACGGCGAGCCGAGCCTCTGAGGCGCGGGCCGCCACTAGACCCGCTCGGGCGCCAGCGCCTCGCTCATCGCCGGGGTGACCGGCACCCGCCTGTAGGGCTGCTGGACCTGAGCGTCGGTCTGCTCCTCGTGGTACGCGCTCTCGACGTTGACGGCCCAGATGTCGTGGCCCGCGCGCGTGAGGAGGTTGTCGACCGCGCGCATGGCGCTGAGCATCGAGTGGTCGGAGTTGTTGTAGCGATGCAGCCCGTTGCGCCCGACCTGCTGGAAGTTCGTGGCCAGCGGGTCCAGCCACGAGCGGATCGTCTCGACGCGCTCGGCGTACTGCTCGTCGTACATCGGATAGGCGAGCGGCACGCGCACGACGTAGCCGCGGCGGACCTGCTCGGGCTTGGCCAGCCCCAGCTTCTCGAGCTCCGTCGTGGCCAGCGCCACGAGGTCGTCGTCGTCCATGAGCCACAGGTCGTCGCCCTTGAACGCGAAGTACTCCAGGCCGACGCAGGCGGTGTCCGGGTCGGGCACCATCCACGGGCTCCAGGAGCGGTAGTTCTGGATCCGGCCCACGCGCACGTCGGGCTCGTGGATGTAGATCCAGTTGTCGGGGAAGAGGTCCTCGCCGTCGAGCACCAGCGCGACGGTGAGGAAGTCGCGGTAGCGCAGGCCCTTGGCCGCTTCGACGACGCGCGCGGGCGGCTGCGGATCGGCGATGCCGGCGGTGGCGCGCAGCGGCAGCGAGGAGATCACGGCGGCCGGCTCGATGATCTCGTCCTGCGTGTGCACGGCCACGCACTCGCCCTCCTCGAACTCCAGGCGGGTCGCCGGCGTCGACGTGCGGACCTCGCCGCCGAGCTCCTCGATGCGCTGGGTCATCATCTCCCACATCTGGCCCGGGCCGTAGCGGGGGTACTGGAACTTGTCGATGAGCGACTTGATCTTGTTGCCCTTGTTGCCGACGAAGGCGGCCTTGGCGGCGCTGAAGAACGAGAGGCCCTTGATGCGCTGCGCCGCCCACTCGGAGCGAACCTCGGTGGCCGGCACGCCCCACACCTTCTCGGTGTAGCTCTTGAAGAAGTGTGTGTAGAGCCGCTTGCCGAAGCGGTTGGAGACCCACGTCTCGAGGTCGTCCTCGCGGCCCTTGGGCTTGATCGCGGCCCACGCGTAGCTGAGCGTGCAGCGCACGAGCTCGACCGGGCCGAGCTTCTTGATGACGTCGGTGCCCTTGAGCGGGTAGTCGAGATAGCGCCCGCGCCAGTAGATCCTCGACATGCGGGGACGCATGAGGAACTCGTCGCCCATGATCTCGAGCCACAGGTCGTTGACCTCCTGGCTCTTGGTGAAGAAGCGATGGCCGCCGAGGTCGAAGCGGTAGCCGTCGGGATCGACGACCGTCTTGGCCAGGCCGCCGACCTGCTCGTCGGCCTCGAGCACGATCACGTGGCGCCCGGCCTTGGCCAGCAGGTAGCCGGCGGTCAGCCCGGCGGGCCCGCCGCCGATGACGACGTACGGGCGATCGCCGCCACCGTCGTCCGCGCGCGGGACATCGATCTCGAGGAGGGTCATGTCCGACACCCTCCCCTCTCGCGCGGGGGACGCACGCGCCCCGCTAATCCTTCCTAACGATGCTTAATGACGGCGGCGGAGCGCCTCAGCGCCGCTCGTAGAGCACCGCGCGCACGCCCTTGGGCAGCGGCTTGCCCTCCAGGACCGGCGCGGCCAGCGTGCGCGACAGGCGCCGGTCGCGGTCCAGGACCCGCTCCCACCGCGCGGCGCGCTTGCGCACGAGGCTGGTCCAGGGCGCGCCCCACCTCGCGGTGCGGATGATCGGCTCGATGAGCAGCAGCTTCTGGCCGGGCTTCAGCGTGCGCACGAGGGCGTCGGCCGTCGGCGTGGGCCTGGCGGCCCGCAGGCGCTTCAGCGCGTCGCGCCAGTCGAACATGGTGGGATCGGAGACGGGGCCCATCGCGTTGGCCCACCGCAGCCCGATGTCCTGCGGCAGGTAGTAGTGCATCACCGGGCCCTGCTCGGGATGGGCGGCCACCACGAGGTCGCCGCGCTCCAGCCGGTCGCGGACGAGCACGGCGGTCTCGTGGGCGTTGCTCTTGTGGTCGAGCGCCCCGGTCCGCGGGTTGAACCAGAAGACGACGAGGATCGCGATGACGACCAGGCCGAAGCGCCCGCCGCGAGCCAGGCCGGCCGCTCCCAGCAGCAGCAGGGGGCCGACGAAGACGGCGAAGTAGCGGTTCGACCACGCGGGCGAGATCTGCGAGGTCAGCCAGGCGATCGCGAGCGTCGCGGCCATCATGACGCCGATCGCCAGCGCGGCGCGGGCGCGCGGTGACCGGCGCGTCCCGGCCAGGAGCGTGCTGAGGCCGTAGCCGGCGCCGAGGCCGAAGGCCATGCCGGGCGCCGGGCCGCCCAGCAGCGTCGACAGCCCGTTGAGGATGTCCTGGAGCTTCGGCGCCTCGGCCCACGGCGCGCCGGTGTGGCGCGCCTGGGAGATGAGGATCACCGTCCAGGGCAGGTAGAGCAGGGCGGCGAGGCCGTAGGCGAAGGCGGCGTCGCGCAGCAGGGCGCGCCGATCGGCACTGGCGCGCCACAGCGGGACGAGCGCGGCGACCGTCCCGAGCCCGAGGAACAGCCCCCAGTTGTGCGCGTAGGCCAGCAGCGCCAGCGACACCGAGAACGCCGGCAGCCAGCGCCGGCGGCCGTGCACGAAGGCCACCACGAAGGTTCCGGTCACCACCGTCGACAGGAGCGCGACGAGGGAGTACATCCTCGTCTCCTGCGCGTAGTAGGTCAGGAACGGGTTGATGGCGGCCAGGAGCGCGGCGACCCAGGCGGCGCGGTCGCCGAACAGGGCGCGCGCGGCCAGCCACGCGACCGGGACCGTGAACAGCGCGAAGGCCACCGACAGCGCATGGGTGTCGGCCTCGCCGCTGCCGAAGACGTGCATCCAGACATTGAGCACCAGGTAGTAGAGCGGCGGCGAGCCGTCCTGGCGCAGGAGGCCCGGGATGTCGAGCAGCGGGTGGCCGGAGATGCCGACCGACAGCCCTTCGTCGATCCAGAAGCGCGCGTGGATGGCCTGGGTGCGCAGCGCCAGGGAGACGCCGAACAGGAAGGCCAGCGCCATGATCGCCTTCGGGACGCTGACGGCCAGGCGCGCGGTCGCCAGCCGGTGGAAGCGCGTCCGGGGGCGCGCCATCGTGGCTCCGGCCGCGCTCATTGGCATCGCCCGACGATGCGCCAGCCACCGCCGATCGCGAACGTGCGCACGCCGGCCTCGCCGCCGAGGCTCTCCAGCCCCGGGACCGCGTGGCTGGTGCTCGTCGTGCGCGAGCGGAAGACCACGGCGGGAACGCGCGGCGGCGGGTCTCCCGGAGCGCTCGCCGAGCGGACGACCGTGGTGTGAGTCCCCAGCCGCCAGGCCACGGCGGGCACCTGGAAGGCCCCCGTGTAGGGCGTGCCGCAGGCGAGCAGCCGGGCGCGGCCGCCGGCCCGGGCCAGCGCGTCGGCCAGGCCGTCGCTCAGGCGGGCCTGGTAGGCGTTCGAGGTCATCACGGCATCGACGCGATGGACGCTCGGGGCCGCGAAGGCGATGGCGCCCACGACGCCGAGCGCGGGCGCCACGAAGCTCGGCCGCGTGAGTCGCGCGGGCATCGCGCGCACGAGCCACCCGAAGGCGGTGCCGCCCAGGATGCACGCCAGCGCCGCGGGCATGATCAGGTAGCGCGCGTTGCCGCTGAAGCCGTCGTTGGTCATCAGCGCGACCTCGGCCACCCACACGGCGCCCGCCGCGAGGAGGGCGAGGGCGATGCGCTGCTCGCGCCGCCACGGAGCCCCGCGCGCCAGCCACCCGAGGGCGAGTGCCGGCACGGCGAGCTTCACCACGTCGGTGAGCATCGACGCGAACTGGCGCACGACCGCGCCGGCCGGGTCATCGGCGAACGCGGCGCTGTTGGCACGCGGCGTGTGAGCGCGGTGCGCGGCGCGCAGGAGGTCGCCCGAGCCCAGGAGCTCGGGCAGCAGCCAGAGCGCGGGCAGGGTCACGAAGCCGGCAGCCACGAGCTTGCGGGCGCCCGGATCGCGCCAGAAGAGCCAGAGCCCGTACAGCCCGAGGAAGGGCCAGACCTCGGGGCGCAGCAGCGCCGCGCCGACGCCGAACAGGAACGCGTGCCGCGTGCGACCCGCCAGGTGGCGGTCCACCGCGGCCAGGACGAGCGCGACGAGCAGTCCCTCCGAGTTGCCCAGCCAGGCGTTGCGCAGGGTCCACGGCGCGATGGCATAGGCGGCGGCCGCGGCGCCGCCGGCCGGCACGCCGCCAAGGCGGCGCGCGACGCGGAAGACCATGACCACGCCAGCGATCGCCCCGGCGCGCGCGGCGAAGAGCCACAGGTCGGGCGCCAGCGGGCCGAAGAGGGCGAACGGCGTCGTCAGCAGCACGGGGAGCGGCTTCCACGACGGACCGTCGATCGTCGACAGGTCGAAGTGCAGGACCTCGCGACCCCAGATGATCCACGCCCATGGGTCGTAGGTCGGCGCCGACGGCGCGAGGAAGGTCAGCGCGGTGAGGACGAGGACGACGAGCGGCACGCGGTAGCGCACGGCGACGCGCGGCACGGCGAGCGCCGGCACGGGGGGACGGGATGCTGTGAGCTCCTGCGCGGGGGGCATGGGGCAGCGACCGCGATTGTGGCGAACGTCATGTTGCCCGCCGTTAAGACGACGCAAGCGCGCGAACGCCGGCGAACGCCGGTTAGGGGTGCCGACGGCCGCCAGATGGCGGCCGGAGGTGGGTCCCCCCGGTCGAAGACCGGATGGTCTCAGACCTCCAGGCGGGTGTCCTCCAGATCGAGGTCGCGCTCGATGCGATGCATGATGTCGTCGTTGATCTTGCCCTGGTTGCGCAGGCGGATGATCTCCGCGCGCTGCGCCTCGAGCAGCTCGCGGACGAGGCGCTGGTAGTCGTAGGAGCGCGCGTCGATGGCGCCGTCGTCCTCGTCGTCGAAGCGTGCCGAGAAGCGCTGGACGCGGAAGTCGTACATGCCGCGGGCGCGCTCCGCGGTCTCCGCGCGCACCCAGTCCTCGTCGGCGAGCTCGTCGATGC
The DNA here is from genome assembly GCA_036379935.1 of Solirubrobacteraceae bacterium. Classification (GTDB taxonomy): domain Bacteria; phylum Actinomycetota; class Thermoleophilia; order Solirubrobacterales; family Solirubrobacteraceae; genus JAOPZW01. The sequence goes on from DASVFT010000016.1 coordinate 22,873, forward strand.
GGTTGAGCGCCGCGCGCGCCGCGAGCAAGCGCGCCTTGGACTCACGCTGCGCGAGCGTGCCGTCCTCCTCGACGCCGAGGACCTTGATCAGCATGGGGAGGGTCAGCCCCTGGAGGATGAGCGTGGCCGTGATGACCGCGAAGGTGAGGAAGATGATGAGGTCGCGCTGGGGAAAGGGCGCCCCGGAGTCGATCGCCTGCGGGATGGCGAGGGCGGCGGCGAGCGAGACCGCGCCGCGCATGCCCGTCCAGGCGACGATGGCCGGCTCCTGCCACGGCGGAGCGGGACCGCGGGACCGCAGCCGCGCGGACAGCAGGCGCGGCAGGTACGTGCCGGGCAGCACCCACAAGAAGCGCGCCAGGATGACGGCCGCCACCACCGCCACGGCGTCGATCACGATCGCATCGGTGGGCATCCCGCCGATGCCCTCGAGCACGCTCGGCAGCTGGAGGCCCACGAGCACGAAGAGCGCGGCGTTGAGCACGAACTGGACGATCTCCCACACCGAGAAGGCCTGGATCCGCGTCGCCGGGGTGATCAGCTGCGGCGAGCGCCAGCCGAGGAAGATGCCGGTGGTCACCGCCGCCAGCACCGCGGAGACGCCGAGCGCCTCGGCCGGGAGGTAGGCGAAGTACGGCGTCACGAGCGAGATCGCGATCTCGGTGGGCGGGTCGTCGATGGCGCGCCGCACCTGCGCGACGATCCAGCCGACAGCCAGGCCGATGGCGATGCCGACGACGGCGTTGAGCAGGAAGCGCCCGCCCGCCTCGGCCAGGGAGAAGCTTCCGCTCACGGCGGCGGCGACCGCGAACTTGTAGGCGATGAGCGCCGTGGAGTCGTTGATGAGGGACTCGCCCTCGATGATCGTGAGGTAGCGGCGCGGCGCGCCCAGGCGCGAGGCGATCGCGCTGGCCGCCACCGGGTCGGTGGGCGACACGACGGCTCCCAGGACGAACGCCGCCTCCCACGACATGCCGTCGACCACCGCGTGCGCCACCACGGCGACGGCCACCGTCGTGGTGACGACCAGCCCGATCGAGAGCAGGCCGATCGGACGCAGGTTGTCGCGCAGGTCGCGCAGCGACGAGAAGAACGCCGCGGCGTAGAGCAGCGGCGGCAGGACGAGGACGAGCACCAGGTCGGGGTTCAGGCGGACGTCGGGGATGCCCGGCAAGAACCCGATCACCGCACCGCCGACGACGAGCATGATCGGGTACGGGATGCGCCGGTGGTAGGCGAGGATCAGCAGGAGCGAGACGGCCACGAGCACGCCCAGCAGGACGAGATCGAGCTCCCTCTGCACCGCGATGGGCAGCGCGTGGACCATCTAGCGCCTCCGGACGGTGGCCACGGCGAGGGCGGCGACGCCCTCCTCGCGACCGACGAAGCCCATGCCCTCGCCCGTCGAGGCCTTGACGTTCACCTGCGCTGCGTCCACGGCGAGGCCGGCGGCGAGCGAGTCGCGGATCGCCTCGCGCTGGGCGCCGAGCTTGGGGCGCTCCATGATCACGGTCGTGTCGACGTGCGCGACCTCGAGGCCGCGGTCGGACAGGGCGGCGACCACCGTGCGCAGGAGCTCCATGGAGTCGGCATCACGGTAGCGCTCGTCGCTGTCGGGGAAGCGCTGGCCGATGTCCCCCAGTCCCGCGGCGCCGAGGAGGGCGTCGATGACGGCGTGCGTCAGCACGTCGGCGTCGGAGTGCCCGGCGAGACCGCGATCGTGCGCGATCGTCACCCCACCGATGATCAGCGGCCGGCCGGCCACGAGGCGATGCGAGTCCCACCCGATGCCGGCGCTCGTGCTCATCCGATGGGCTCCAGGCGCCGGTGGCGGCGCTCGAAGACCGCGAGCTCGGTGACGCCGAGGTCGTCGAGCAGCGCGAGCGCCTGCTCGTAGTCGCGCCCCAGCTCGTCGGGCTGGTGCGCGTCGCTCGACAGCGCGACGGGATTGCCCGCGTCGAGCACCATCTCCAGGAATGACCGCGACGGATAGAGCTCGCCGACCGGCTTGCGCAGCCCCGCGGTGGAGAGCTCGACCGCGATGCCCGACTCGGCGATCCCCTCCATGGCGATCTCGTAGTAGTAGCGCAGGTCGCGCTCGGGCGCCGGGCGCTCGCGGCCCCAGTACTTGACGAGGTCGGGGTGGGCGAGGATGTCGAACATGCCGCTCATGGCCGCCTCGGCGAGCCACTCGAAGTACGTGCGCCACACGCGGTCCGGCGAGGCGCTCGCGCCCCAGATGTCGTAGCGGTCGTAGTCCAGCGCGCCGTCGCCGACGAAGTGGATCGAGCCGACCACGTAGTCGAAGTCGCGCGCGGCGAGCAGCTCGCCCATGCGGTCCTCGCGGCCCGGGATGAAGTCCGCCTCGATGCCGAGCTTGAGGTCGGTCTCGTCACGCACGAAGGCACAGTAGGCGTCGAGGTCGTCGCGCGCCGAGTGGCGCCACAGCTCGTGCTGCCAGACACCGAGGGCCTGCGTGAAGCGGTAGACGTGCTCGGCGACGCCCAGCTCCTCGATGCCGCGCTCGGAGGCCACCACGCGATAGCGCTCGGCGTTGTCGGCCGTCAGATAGCGCTCGGCCGGCGTGGCCTCGATGTCGTCGGGGCGCAGGTGGACGTGGTAGTCGGTCAGCACGAGCGACGATGATGCCAGCCGCATGACCTTCACCCGGCGCAGGTTCCTCGAGCGCTCGGCGGCCGCGGGCGCGCTGCTGAGCGCGGGCGGGATGGCCGGCGCGTGGTCGCCGGCGCAGGCGCGGTCGCGGCTGACGGCGGCGCAGCTGCGCGCGCTGCGCGACGCCGTGCGCGGGCCGGTCCTCTCGCCGGGAAGCAGCGGCTACGACGCAGCGCGCGTCGTCTTCAACCGTCGCTACGACGGCGTGCGCCCGCCGGCGGTCGTGCGGGCGCGCGATGCCGCCGACGTCCGCGCCGTCGTCGACTGGGCGCAGCGCCACGACGTGTCGCTGGTCTCGCGCTCGGGCGGCCATGCCTACAACGGCGCGTCGACGAGCGACGACGCCGTCGTCGTCGACGTCGGGCGCCTGGACCGGGTCGCGCTGGGGGCCGACGGCATCGCGACGGTCGGCCCGGGCGCTCGCAACATCGACGTCTACGCGGGCCTGGCCCGCCGCGGCGCGACGATCGCCTCGGGGTCGTGTCCGATGGTCGGGGCCGGCGGGCTGATCACCGGCGGCGGCATGGGGCTGGCCGGGCGCGAGCTCGGGCTCGCGCTGGACCGCGTCGTCGCCTTCGACGTGGTGACCGCCGACGGGCGCCTGCGGCGCGTGGACGCCGGCCACGACGAGGACCTCTTCTGGGCGCTGCGCGGCGGAGGCGGCAGCTTCGGGATCGTCACCGCGATCCGGCTGCGCGTGCGGCGGGTGAGCAGCGCCGCGTGGTTCTTCGCGTCGTTCCCGCGGTCGTCCGCCGGCGAGGCGCTCGCCGCGTGGGACGGCCTGGCGCCGGGCGCGACCAGCGCGCTGACCTCGATCTTCACCGTGCCCGGCTCGAGCGGGAGCGTGACGGCGCTCGGCCAGTACCACGGCCCCGAGGCGGCGCTGCGCCGGCTGGTGGCGCCGCTGGCCGCGGTCCGCGGGGCGCGCCTGCGCGCGGGCACCTCGGGGTACCTGGCGCTCCAGCGCCGCTGGGCCGGCTGCGCCGACGGAGGCCTGGCCGCCTGCCACCGCGATCCACGCTCGCTGTTCGCAGCCTCGTCGGTCTATGTCTCGCGGCGCCTGTCCGCGAGCGCGCGCTCGGACGTCCTCGCCGCCGCGGGCCGCGGCGCGACCCTGGTCATCGACGCCTACGGCGGCGCCATCAACGACGTCGCACCCGACGCGACCGCCTTCGTGCATCGCGACGCCCGCTTCAGCGTCCAGATCCTCTCCTACGCCGGCGACCTCGCCACGGCCCGCTCGCGCGTCGCCCGCGCGCGGGGACTCATCGCCCCTCACGGCAATGGTCAGGCCTACCAGAACTACGCCGACCCCTCGCTGCCGGCAGCGCGCCGGGCCTACTACGGGGCCAACTACGCGCTACTGCAGAGCATCAAGGCCGCGATCGACCCCGACGACCGCTTCCGGCCCGCCCAGGGCGTCCGGGCCGCCTAGCGGCGCACGTCCTCGCAGTCGCCGGCCACCCGGTCGCCGGGGTCGGCGAAGACGACGTCGTGGCCGGGGCCGCAGCGGACGGTGTCGCGGTCGCCGCGGATGACGTTGATGCGGTCGTTGCCGGGACCGCCGGCGATGGTGTCGGGGTCGAGGTTTCCGAAGATCTCGTCGTTGCCGGAGCCGCCGGCGATGTGGTCGAAGCCGCGGTCCCCGGTGATGTGGTCGTCGCCGGCGTCGCCGAAGATGCGGTCGTTGTTGGAGCGTCCGGCCATCGTGTCGTTGCCCGGTCCGCCGTGCAGCTCGTCGGCGCCGTACTCGCCGTCGACGTAGTCGTCGCCGGCGCCGCCGAAGAGCTTGTCGGGGCCGCCCTTGCCGAACAGCGAGTCGTCGCCCGGCGTGCCCGACAGCACATCGGCGTTCTCGGTTCCCGAGATGACCGAGGCGGCGTCGGAGTCGTTGGCGCCCTCGGCCGGCACGGCGATCACGGTCTCGCAGCCGATGAGCGCGTCGCGTCCCGGAGCCTCGGCCTCGACGTAGACGGTGTCGCTGCCCGCCCCGCAGTCGATCTCGTCGCGGCTGTCGTCGGCGGCGCGGACGGTGTCGTCGCCGTCTCCGGCGTCGATGACGTCGGGGCCCGGCCCGCCGACGATGAGGTCGTCGCCGGCGTCGCCGAAGAGCTCGTCGGCCCCCGAGCCGCCGTCCACCTGGTCGGCGCCGTTGCCACCCTCCAACGTGTCGTCGCCGGAGTCGCCGTGCACGACGTCGCTGCCGTTGTTGCCGGCCAGGATGTCGCGCGCCGCCCCGCCGTCGATGACGTCGTCGCCGTCGCCGCCGGTGATGTTCTCGGTCCCCGACTCGCCGTAGAGCTGGTCGTTGCCGTCGCCGCCCTTGATGAGATCCGAGCCGCGCCCGCCCTTGATGAGGTCGTTGCCGGGTCCGCCGTAGAGGCGGCGGTCGTTGCCGAAGGTCGAGTCGACGATCTGGTCGTCGCCGCCCTCGCCGAAGACGTGGTCGTCGCCCGGACCGCCGTCGAGGTAGTCGTTGCCGTCGGAGCCGTGGATCGAGTCGTCGCCCGTGCCGCCATCGGCGCGGTCGTTGCCCACGCCGCCGTCGATGCGGTCGTTGCCGGAGCCGCCGTCGAGCGTGTCGTCACCCGTGCCGCCGTCGAGGCGATCGTCGTAGGAGCCGCCGGCGAGGAGATCGTTGCCGTCGTCGCCGAGCAGGATGTCGTTCTCGCGCCCGCCGCGCAGCGCGTCGTCGCCGCCGAGCCCGTCCACCAGGTCGCGCAGGCGCGTGCCGGTGATCGCGTCGGCACCGTCGGTCCCCCGAACGCGCGCCAGGCCGGGCTGGACGGCGACGGCCGCGGGCGCCGTGCCCGGCAGGGCGATGGAGCCCAGTCGCCGGTGCGCGAACGGGCTGACCAGCGACAGGCTGGCGCCGCCCCCGTCGGCCAGGTACACGCGCACCGCGTCGGGCGACCAGCCCGGCGCTCCCGGCCCGCGACCCGAGCGGAAGCGCCGCACGTGACGCCGGCCGACGTCGACGAGGGCAGCGGTCTCGGCGCCGCGGGCGGCGCCCACGGCGAGCGTCGTCCCCTCCGGCGAGGCGGCCACCGCGCCGCCGACGCCCTGCCCCAGCCGCAGCGGGTGCTTGTCGGGCTTGCGCCTGCCCGCCCGCAGCGCGTAGAGCCGTCGCCGGGCGCTCACCCACGCGCGGCCCGAGGCGTCGAAGGCGACGCCGGTCGCGCCCTTGACCTTCACGCGCCGCACGAGCCTGCCCGCGCCCAGCGCGACCATCGCCACGCGCCCCTCGGCCAGCACGACGCCGGCGAGGGCGCCGTCGCGCGAGACGGCCAGGGCGCTGGCGGTGCCGCGCAGCCGCACGGCGTGGCGCACGGCCAGCGTGCGGGCGTCGACCGCGAACAGCCGATCGCCGGCGGCGGCGTAGACGCTGGCCCCGCCGGGCGAGACCGCGACGCCGACGGCCGCGGCGCCGAGATCGCGCGTCGTGACCACGTACGGCGCCGCGCCCGGCAGTGGAGCCGCCGGGACGAGGCCCAGGTCGAAGGCGCCCACCGCGTTGCCGGCCGCCGCGAACGCCCGCCGCCCGTCGTGCGTGATGGCGACCGCGCGCGACGGGCCGGGCATGGGCGCCCGCGCCACGACCTGGTTCGTGGTCACGTCGAGCAGCGCGACGTCGTTCATGCCGGTGGCCAGCAGCGCCACGCGCGCGTGGGCGCCCGGCGCGGCGGCCAGCACGACGACAAGGGGCACGATGGCGAGCGCGCGGCGCACGGACAGAGGTTCGCGGTCGCCGCCTGCGGTCCTACCGCGGCGCCCGCGCGACCCGTCAGGCGCGCTCGCGCAGCAGCAGCTCGGCGAGGCGCAGGTCCAGCGGCGTGGTGACCTTGAGGTTCTCGGGCGGGGCGCGCACGAGGCGGACGGTGGCGCCGAGCGCCTCGACCAGCGCCGCGTCGTCGGTCGCGGCGCCGATGACCTCGTCGGGCTGGTCGAGCGCGCGCTCGAGCACGTCGCGGCGAAAGGCCTGCGGGGTCTGCACCGCCCACAGCCGGGAGCGGTCGAGGGTCCGCAGCACGCGGCCGTCGTCGCCCTCCTTGATCGTGTCGGTCACCGGGGACGCGGCGATGGCCGCGTCGGCGTCGCGCAGGGCGGCCAGGCAGCGCGCGACGAGCTCCGAGCTGACCAGCGGGCGCGCGGCGTCGTGGACGATGACGAGGTCGTCGGCCCGCGCCGCGGCCAGGGCCGCCTGGACGGAATGCGAGCGCTGGGTCCCGCCGGCCACGCCGATGGTTCCCCGCGGGGCGTCCATGCCCGGCGGCAGGGCGACGACGATCTCGTCGATCTCCGTCACGGCGCGCAGGGCGTCGATGGACCAGTCGATCATCGGACGCCCGGCCAGAACGGCGAACGCCTTGGGGACAGGTGTCCCAAGGCGTTCGCCACGACCCGCGGCCACGACGAGCGCGACCGCCACCACAAGCTCCTACGAAACGACCTTCGCCCCCGCCGACTCGGCCAGCAGGTTGTCGAGGTGCTCTTCAGCCTCGGTCTCGTCCTTGTCGAGCGCGTACATCAGCTCGGAGGCCAGGATCTTCTTGGCCCGGGTGAACATCTGCTTCTCACCGGTCGAGAGACCCTTCTGATGCTCGCGGATGGCCAGGTTGCGGACCACCTCGGCGAGCTCGTAGATGTCGCCCGTCTTGATCTTGTCGCGGTTGTGCTTGAACCGGCGATTCCAGTTCTTGGGCATCTCCGAGACGTCGTCCTCGAGGACGGCGAGCACCTTCTTGACCGTCTCCTCGTCGATGACCCTACGCAACCCGGCAAGGGCGGCGTTCTCGCACGGGACCATCACGGTCATGTCGTTATGGAGGATCTTGATGGTGAGGTACTCGCGCTCGTCGCCGAACATCTTGCGGACTTCCTTCTTGAGGACCTTGCCCGCCCCGTGATGCGGATAGACGACGTTGTCGCCACACTCGAACTCGATGTGCTCGAGCTCCACCGGGACGTCGAGGTCCTCCACGAGCTGCGCGTCAGTAACGTCGGGAATGGTCATCCTCCTTGGGGTTGGGCACTACGTCTGCAAGTAGCGGTCCACGAGGTTGATCTCCTGCAGCCTGCGCAGGCCCTCGCGGATGTCCTTGGCGCGGATCTCGCCCACGCCTTCGACGGTCTCGAGCTCGGCGTCGGTCGCGGCGAGCATCTCGTCGAGGCCGCCGAACTCCTTCACGATCTGCTGGACCACGAGCTTGGGGAGCCGCGGGATGCGGCCGAGGATCCGGTAGCCGCGCGGCGACACCGGATAGTCCAGCGTGTTGAGCTTGCGGTCGTAGCCGAGCAGCTCGGCGAGCCGACCGAAGTCGAGCAGGTCCTGGTGCGGCAGCCGCCCGATCTGCTCGAGCGAGGCGGCGAAGTCCTCGTCGGTGTCCTGCGCCAGGTAGTCGTGCACGAGGGCGGCCTTGTCGGCCGCGGTGCCGACCATCGTCTCCTCCAGCTGCATCTCGATCAGGCGCCCCTCGGTGCCGAGCTCGACGATGTAGCGCTCGATCTCGACCGCCATGCGCGTGACGAGCTCGGAGCGCTGGAGCACGGTCAGGACGTCGTGCAGCGTGGCGCCACCCTCGAACTCGAGCGCGGTCAGACGAGTGGAGACCTGGTCCAGGCGGGTGCGGTACTTGTCGAGCGTGGCCAGCGCCTGGTTGGCCTTGGCCAGCACGACGGGGATCTCCTCGAGGATGTACTTCATCCCGTCGACGTAGAGCGACACGACCTCGCGCCGCTGCGAGACGGCGATGACCAGCGCATCGGTCTGCTTGGAGACGCGCTCGGCCGTGCGATGGCGCGTGCCGGTCTCGAGCGAGAGGATGGTCGGATCGGGCATCAGCTGGACGTTGGCCATCGTGATGCGCGTCGCGTTGCCGTTGAGGACGATGGCGCCGTCCATCTTCGCCACCTGGTACAGCAGCGCCGGCGTGTAGTCGATGTCGAGCTTGATGCCGCCCGAGAAGAGGAAGCTCAGCTCCTCGGGGTCGCCGATGGTGATGAGGCCGCCCGTGCGCGCGTGGACGATGTTGTCGATGCCCTCGCGCAGCGCCGTTCCGGGCGCCACCATCTCCAAAGCCTTGACGAGCCGGGGCTCTTGGCGACCTTCGAGCTCTGTGAGCTCATCCCCGGAACGCTGCGCCATCAAGGCCGATTCTAGCAGCGTTTTTAGTCTGACCTTAGGCTCGTCAGATCCACGTCAGGCGGCGCGCGCGGCGCGCTGACCCGGTCCGATGGCGCGCCGCACGGCGTCGCGCAGCGTCCCGGCCTCCGTCGGCGACAGCACCGTGCGCAGCCCGAACTTGGCCGCCTCCTGTGCCCGGCGGTCGGGGTGCGCGACCGAGCGCAGCTCCCCGGTGAGACCGATCTCGCCGAAGCAGGCCAGCGGCGACGGGTCGCTGGCCACGCCGCGCGCGGCGCTGGCCACGGCCAGGGCCACGGCCAGGTCGGCGCCCGGCTCGTCGACCCGCACGCCGCCGACGACGTTGACGAAGACGTCGCTGGCCCCCACCCCGACCCCGGCGTGGCGACCGAGCACGGCCAGCACCAGGGCCAGGCGGTTGCGGTCGATGCCGTTGCACACGCGCCGCGGCGGCACGAGCTCGCTCTGCGACACGAGCGCCTGGACCTCGACCAGCAGCGGCCGGGAGCCCTCCATCGCCGCCAGCACGACCGACCCGGGCGCCTTCGTGGCCTCGCCCACGAAGCGCGCGCTGGCGTCGAGGACCTCGACCAGGCCGCCGTCGCGCATCTCGAAGACGCCGACCTCGTTGGTGGAGCCGAAGCGGTTCTTCAGCGCCCGCAGGGTGCGATAGGTGCGCTCGCGCTCGCCCTCGAACTGCAGGACGGCGTCGACGAGGTGCTCGAGCACGCGCGGCCCGGCCAGCGCGCCCTCCTTGGTCACGTGCCCCACGAGCACGACCGCGGTGTCCTGGCGCTTGGCCACCTCGGTGATCCGCGTGGCCACCTCGCGGACCTGGCCCACGGTGCCGGGAGCCGACTCCAGCGCGGCGGAGTGCAGCGTCTGCACGGAGTCGATCACGCACGCCGCGGGCCGCTCGGCCTCGAGCACGGCCAGCACGGCGTCGAGATCGGTCTCGGCCAGCACGGGGACGTCGAGGGCGGCCGGCCCCAGGCGCTCGGCGCGCAGGCGGATCTGGGCCGCGGACTCCTCGCCGGAGACGTAGAGCGTCGAGCGCCGGGCGGCGGCGAGGTGGCCCAGCGCCATGTTGGTGAGCGTGGACTTGCCGATGCCCGGCGAGCCGCCGAGCAGCACCAGCGAGCCGGGGACGAGCCCGCCGCCGAGCACGCGATCGAGCTCGCCGATGCCGGTGCTCAGGCGCGGTGACCGCTCGGCCGCGACCTCGCGCAGGGGCACGGGCCGCAGCGCCGGCGCCGCGGCCGCCGAGCGGGCACCGCGCCGGCCGCCCGCGGGCGCGCGCTCCTCCAGCAGCGTGTTCCACTCGCCGCACGAGGGGCACTGCCCGTGCCACTTGGGCGTCTGCGCACCGCACGCGGAGCACGCGAACACTGAGGTCGGCTTGGGCACCTGCCCAGCCTAGGCGCAGGACCGGTCGCCTCCGCCCCGCCCCGCTCGCGCCCGCGGTCGCGGTCGCGGCCGCGGCCGCGGTCGCCCCCCGCGGCGGGCCGCATCTCCCGCGCGCTCCGCGGGTTGGCGCGGATGAGGTCCCAGCCCCGTACGAAGGAGGCCGCCGTGAAGCTTCGCCTGCCGTCCCCCGCCATGGTCGTCGCCGTGATCGCGCTCATCGTCGCCCTGTCCGGGACGGCCATCGCGGCGGTCGACTTCGCCCGCAACGCCGGCGCCGTCGACGGCAAGAGCGCCGTGGGCGCCGGCGCCTCGCGCAGCGACGCCGCCGGCAAGCTGGTCGCCACCGCCTCGGGCGGCGAGGGCAAGGGTCAGATCCCGGCGCGCTTCCTCGACGGCGTCATGCGCGGCGGGACGATGACGCTCTCCAAGTACCTGCACACGATCGACAACCAGGCCGGGCGCCCCACGCCGCTGCTCATCGTGCCCGGCATCGGGCGCTTCGACGCGCGCTGCGACGACGTCGATCCCACCGTCGGCACGCAGACGACGCGCACCTCGATCACCTTCACGGCCTCGGTCGCGCAGGGCGTCAACGTGTCGCGCCTGCTCGGACGCGACATCTCAAGCGGCCAGCGGCCCGACGTGTTCAGCGCCCCGAAGGACCAGCCGGTCTCGATCCTGGGCAGCGCCGACGGCCTCTTCCAGGCCATCATGGAGGCCAAGGGCCGCTCGGTGCTCGTCACCGGCGCGGCGCGCACCGACAACGGGCCCGGGCCGCGGGCCGCGTGCCTCATCTGGGGGACCGCCTTCCGCGTCGGCTGAGGCTGCGCCGCCGGCCGCTCAGGACCGGCTGCGCTCCAGGGCGCGCTCGAGGTCGGCCAACAGGTCGGCGGTGTCCTCCACCCCGGCGCTGAGCCGCACGACGCCTTCGCCGACGGCGTCCGTGCCCCAGCGCGCGCGCCGCTCGGCGCTGGAGTGCACGCCACCGAAGCTCGTCGTCTCGGCCACGAGCTCGCAGGCCGAGAGAAACGCCTGGGCGCGGTCCTCAGAGCCGAGGTCGAAGGCGACCACCGAGCCCACGCCGGGCCAGCGGACATCGGCCACGTCGCGCTGGCGCAGCAGCGCCGCCACCGCCGCCGCGTTGGCCTCCTGACGCTCGGTCCGCAGCGCCAGCGTGGCCAGCGAGCGGTGGGCCAGCCACGCCTCGAAGGGCCCCGGGATCGAGCCGGTGGCGGTGCGCCATGCGCGCAGCGAGGCGGCGCGCTCGGCCTCGGCGGCGACGACGACACCGAGGACCAGGTCGCCGTGGCCGCTCAGCTGCTTCGTGGCACTCATGACCGACAGGTCGGCGCCGAGCTCGAGCGGGCGCTGGCGCAGCGGCCCGGCCAGCGTGTTGTCGACCGCCACCGTCGTCTGGCCGGCACGCGCCTCCGCGGCCAGCGACGCGACGTCGAGGACCTCGAGCCCGGGGTTGGACGGCGATTCCAACCAGACCAGCGTCGCACCGGGCAGCGCCGCCCGTACGGCCGCGTCGTCGGTCGGCACGAGGCGGACCTCGACGCCGCGCGGCTCGAGCAGGTCGTGGGCGAGCGTGCGGATCCCCGGGTAGGCGTCCGACGGGGCCACGAGCACGTCGCCGGGCCCGAGCGCGGGCACCACGACGGCGGTGACCGCGGCCATGCCGGAGGCGAAGACGATCGCCTGACCACCTTCGAGCTCGCCGAGCGCGTCCTCCAGGCGCGCCCACGTCGGGTTGTCGTAGCGCCCGTAGTTGAAGCGCGAGGCGTCGGGCGCGCCGGCCAGGTGATAGGGCGCCGCGAACGTGGGTCCCGGCAGGAAGGGCTCGCCGTCGGCGCCCGGCGGGAGGCCGGCGTGAGCTGCTCGTGTCGAGTCGCCGGCGCGCCGTTCGGTCATCGGGCGCGCAGGTTACGCCGCGGCGCGCCCGGGGCGGTCCTGAAGCGCGGCGCGGGCGAGCAGGTCGACCTGCTCGGGGTCGGCCGACGTCGGGAAGCAGATGACCTCGTCGACGCCGGCCTCCTCGAAGGCCGACAGGTACTCCTTGACCGTGGCCTCGCCCTTGGCCGCGCTGGCGACGACCCCCTCGGCATGCTCGCCGAGATAGCCGTAGTAGGCCAGCAGGCTGCGGCGCGCGTCCTCCTCGGCGCGGTCGCCGAGCGCGAAGTAGAAGAGGGCCATCGTCCGCGGCTCGCCGTCGCGGCCCTCGGCCGCCCACGCCTCGCGCAGCTTGGGATAGCGCTCGGCGAACATCTCCGGCGGCCCGCCGCCGAGCGTCCAGCCGTCGGCGTAGCGCGCCGCGCGGCGGAAGGCCGCCTCCGACGCCCCGCCGACGAGCAGGGTCGGCCGCTCGCGGGCGGGCGGCGGGCCGACCCCCCGCTCGCTGCGCCACAGCGGACCGAGCTCCTGGAGCTGGCGCTCGAACGCCCGCCCGCGCGTGGAGTAGTCCACGCCGCTGACCTCGAAGTCATCCTCGCGTCCGCCCACGGCGAGGCCGAGCACGAGGCGTCCTTCGGAGAGGTTGTCGATGGTGGCCGCCTGCTTGGCGAAGAGCGCGGTGTTGGACCGCAACGGGGCGATGAGGATGTCGGTGACCAGCCTGATGCGCTCGGTCACCGCCGCCGCCGCGGCGAGGGCGATCAGCGACTCGTAGTTGCCGAAGACGATCCGGTCGATCGTGCCCAGCGACGAGAACCCCGCGTCGTCGGCGCGGCGCGCCCACTCGACGATCCCGCGCCGGTCCACGCCCAGCACCGCGTTGGGAAGTCCGATGCCTACGTCCATGGGCGGACTCTACGAAACGGCGACCGCCGGCCCGGTGCACGAGGGACGAGGCGCCGCGAAACGAGTGAGGGCCGCCTCGCGGCGGCCCTCACGGGTCAGGATTGATCGGCCTCGGCGGCGGGCGGGGGCGGAGCCGGCTCCTCGTCCGGCGCGTCGCCGCCGTTGCCCTCCTCGGACGGGCCGCCGCCGACGGCGGCCGGCACCTTCTTGGGCTCCACGACCGTCAGGCTGACCTCGTCGTCGGCGCCCTCCGGCGCGCGCTCCACCATGACGGTGGCGCCCGGCGTGAGCTCGGCCCGCAGCACGAAGTCGGCCAGGGGGTCCTCGATGAAGCGCTGGATCGCCCGGCGCAGCGGCCGCGCGCCCATCGACGGGTCCCAGCCCTTGTCGACGAGCAGGTCCTTGGCGTCCTCGGTGAGCTCGAGCTGGAGCTCGCGCTCGGCCAGCGACTCGCGGATGCGGCGCAGGAGGAGCTCCACGATCGTCTTGATCTCGTCCTTCGTGAGCTTGTGGAAGACGACGATCTCGTCGATGCGGTTGAGGAACTCCGGGCGGAACACCTTCTTGAGCTCGCCCATGATCCGGTTCTTCATGTCCTCGTACGTGATGCCGGTCTCGTCGTCCGACACCGCGAAGCCCAGCGGCGTGTTGCGCGCGATCTCCTGGGCGCCGATGTTCGAGGTCATGATCACGATCGCGTGACGGAAGTCGACCGTCCGCCCCTGCGAGTCCGTGAGCCGCCCGTCCTCCAGGATCTGCAGGAGGATGTTGAAGACGTCCGGGTGTGCCTTCTCGATCTCGTCGAGCAGGAGCACGCAGTACGGCTTGCGCCGCACGGCCTCGGTGAGCTGGCCGCCCTCGTCGTAGCCGATGTAGCCCGGAGGCGAGCCCACGAGCCGCGACACGGCGTGCTTCTCCATGTACTCGGACATGTCGATGCGCACCATCGCGTCCTCGTCGCCGAAGAGGAACTCGGCGAGCGTGCGGGCCAGCTCGGTCTTGCCGACCCCGGACGGGCCGAGGAAGACGAACGAGCCGGTGGGGCGCTTGGGGTCCTTCAGGCCGGCGCGCGAGCGGCGGATGGCCTTCGAGATGACCTCGACCGCCGGGGCCTGCCCGATGACGCGCTTGTGCAGCTCGTCCTCCATGCGCATGAGCTTCTGCGTCTCGGCCTCGGTGAGCTTGAACACCGGGATGCCGGTCCACATCGAGACGATGTCGGCGATCTCCTCCTCGCCGATCGATGGCCGCTCGTGCTCGCCCTCGCCCCGCTCCCACTGCTCCTCGAGCTCGCGCTTGCGGTTGGTGAGCTTGCGCTCCTGGTCGCGCAGGTTGGCCGCCTTCTCGAACTCCTGGGCCTCGATCGCGGCCTCCTTGGAGCGCCGCGTCTCCTCGATCTCCTCTTCGAGCTCGCGGTAGATCGGCGGGGAGGTCATCGACTTGATGCGCATGCGCGACGCGGCCTCGTCGATGAGGTCGATGGCCTTGTCGGGCAGCTGGCGGTCGGAGATGTAGCGATCGGCCAGCTCGGCGGCGGCCTCGAGGGCCTCGTCGGTGATCTCGACCTTGTGGTGGCTCTCGTAGCGGTCGCGCAGGCCCTTGAGGATCTGGACGGTCTCCTCGGTGGTGGGCTGGTCGACGCGGATCTGCTGGAAGCGGCGCTCCAGGGCTGAGTCGCGCTCGAGGTACTTGCGGTACTCGTCGAGCGTGGTGGCGCCGATCGTCTGCAGCTCCCCGCGGGCCAGGGCCGGCTTGAGGATCGACGCCGCGTCGATCGCGCCCTCGGCGGCGCCCGCCCCGACGAGGTTGTGGAGCTCGTCGATGAACAGGATGATGTCGCCGCGCTGGGTGATCTCCTTCATCACCTTCTTCAGGCGCTCCTCGAACTC
>DASVFT010000017.1:0-9105 GCA_036379935.1 Solirubrobacteraceae bacterium
ATCTCGCCCGCACGAGCGTCGCCGGGCCGCAGGCCTGGGGCTATGAGCACCGCTCCGGCGCTGCCGGCGGCCACGAGCGGGCCGCTGGCGTCGCCCAGCGCCGCCCGCGCGCTCTGGGTGCGGCCCTGCAGCGGCAGCGCGCTGGCCACCACGACGGCCAGCGCGACGGCGACGACGGCGAGGGGACGCGCCATCAGAAGTCCACGTCGCTCGCGCTCTCGGTGACCGACGTGGTCGTCACCGCGTTGCCCGCGAGGTCCTTGACGGCAGCGTCGACCGTCCACGTCATGTTCTGAGCCGCGACGGGGACGACGCTCACCAGCCCGCTCTGCAGCGCGCCGAGCGTGACGACCACCGAGGCGTGATCGGCCGACCGCACCATCGTGGCGGCGAACGTGGCGGTCGTGGTCACGTAGTCGCCGTTGGTCTGCACCGTCCCGAGGTGCACCGTGGTGCCGCCGCTGCCGTCCAGGACGGTGAACGGGTCGGGCGCGAGGACGCCGGCGGTGACGCGGACCTGTACCGCAGTGGAGGCGCCGCTCCAGCCCGCGAGCACGCTGGCGGGGTCGATCGGCTCGCTGTAGCTGAAGGTGATGACGTCGCCGGCGTCCACGGTGCCGGCCGTGGCGCCGCCGTTGGCGGCCGCGACGGCGGTCGCCGTCGGCGCGATCGTGTCGACCGTGAAGGTGTGCGCCGCGCTCGTGCCGGTGTTGCCCGAGCTGTCGGACTGGCTGGCCTGCGCCGTGAAGGTGCCGCTCGTCAGGGTGGCGGCCGTCGTCGACCACGACCCCCCGGTGCGCGTCGGCGTGAGCGTCTGCAGCGGCGACCCCGTCGCCGAGGCGCCGGCGTAGACGCGCACCGTCACCGTCGTGCCGTCCCCGGTCGCCGTGCCGGCGGTGCCCGAGAGCGTCGGCGTCGCGCTGTTGGTGAGCGCGCCGTCGGCGGGACTGGCGAGGGTGACGACCGGGGCGACCCAGTCCGCGCTGGTGGCGAACGAGGCAGCGTTGCTCGTGCTGGCGGTGAAGGTCGCCCGCGATCGGTGCACGGAGGCCACGGCGATGAGCAGGCAGGCGAGGGCGGCGAGAGCCCAGCGGGTCACGGCGCCGTCGCCCTCGCCTCCGGGCCGGACGCGCGCCACAGCCCGGCGAGCGTGACGAGCGCGATGAGCAGCGCGGGCCCGCCGATGACGACCATGCGCACGCCGCGCTCGCTCAGCGCGGCGATGGCGAAGCCCGCGTACGGGAGCTGGAAGGCCACGCGGGCCTGCTCCCCGCCGTCCAGGCTGAACGAGCCCCACGGGTCGGGCGCAGAGTTGGCGTCGCCCTTGGTGCGCAGCACCGGCCGGCCGCGCACGGTGCGCAGCGAGACGATGCGATGGGTCACCAGTCCGACCTGCCCGGGCGGCCGGAAGGTGATGACGTCACCGGCCCGCAGGCTGGACGTCGGCACCACGCGGTCGAAGACGAGCGCCCCGCGGTCGTAGGTGCCGGTCATCGAGCCGCTCGTGATCACGTAGCGCTGGAAGCCGAGGAGCGCGGGCACGATGACGCACAGCCCGAGGACCAGCGCGGCGAGGGTCAGCAACGCGCCCGCCAGGCGCATCAGGTCTGCGTCGCCGACCAGGCGAAGTCCACCTGGGCGCTCTTGCCCTGGAACGTGTTGTCGGTGTTGGAGGGCAGGGTCACCGTGAAGCGGTAGCGGCGCTTGGCGGCGGCCGCGTACGTGCCCAGGGCCTGACCCGTCAGCGCGTCGACCTTGCCGCTGTAGACGGTCGACGGCGAGGTGCACGCGGGCGGGCTGCCGCCGCTCCACGCGCCGCAGTCGCCGACGACCAGGTCGAGCTGACCGAGCAGCGAGGTGTCGCCCGACGCGTTGGCGGTGCCGAGCTGGAAGACGCCCGACAGCGTGCCCGTGTTCTCGATGTCCACGGTGCCCAAGCTGACGTCTCCGGGCTTGAGGCCGGTGGCGTTGAACAGCGCCGTGCTCGGCGTGTTGCCGATGGTCAGCGACCCCGTCGCGAAGACGTTGCCGGGGTTGGCCGCCGTCGCCGTGAAGGTGGCGCCAGACCCGATCGTGATGCCGACCGCCGCGAGGACGACCGCGAGCGCGCCCAGCGTACGGCGTGGGTGCGCCGCAAGCGCGGAAAGACGATGCACTGCAACCCTCCGTGGTTCGAGCTGAGCGCCCGCCGTGACCCGGCGGACGCACCTCTGGCATCGGCCCGATCGCCACGCGCCTTGACCGTCCTACACGCTGTTGGCGCGGCGGCAATCCCGCTTTCCTGACCGACAAGTCAGTGTTGGCGCGTGGCCTCGGCCTCGGACGCCGGCGTCTCCGGCTCCCAGTCGGCCGCGGCGCCCAGCCCGGCGCCCTTCAGGACCTTCAGCGAGAGCAGCGCGCACTTCATGCGCGTGGCGGAGATGTCGATGCCGAGCAGGTCCAGCACGAAGGAGCGATCGAGGCGCAGGACGTCGTCGACCTTCATGCCCTTGACCTCGTCGGACGCCATCGACGCGGCCGCCTGGCTGATGGCGCACCCGTGGCCCTCGAAGCGCACGTCCTGGACGGTTCCGTCGGCGTCCACGCGCAGCATGACGGTGAGCTCGTCGCCGCACAGCGGGTTGTTGTCGGAGAACCGAAGGTCCGGGTCCTCCATCGGCCCCCAGTTGTGGGGGCGCTTGTAGTGCTCGAGGATCTCCTCGCGATAGAGGTCGTCCATCAGGCAAAGATCCTCTGGACCTCGGCGAGCCCGGCGATCAGGGCGTCGACGTCCTCCTGGGTGTTGTGGACAGCGAACGACGCGCGCGACGTCGCGCCGACGCCGAGGCGGCGCATGAGCGGCTGCGCACAGTGGTGGCCGGCGCGCACGCAGATGCCCTGGCGCCCCAGGATCTCGGCCACGTCGTGCGGGTGGATGCCCTCGAGGGAGAACGAGACCAGTGCCCCGCGATCGCCCGGGTCCAGTGGCCCGTGCAACGTGATGCCGGGCACCGCGGCCAGGCGCTCGAGCGCGTAGGCGACGAGCCCGCGCTCGTGAGCCCGCACCTGCTCCATGCCGATCGCCTGCAGGAAGTCCACTGCCGCGCCGAGGCCGATGGCCTCCGCGATGTTGGAGGTGCCCGCTTCGAACTTGGCCGGGCTCTGCGCCCACCGGGTCTCCTCGAGCGACACGGAGGAGATCATGTGCCCGCCGGTCAAGAACGGCGGCATCTCGGCCAGCAGGTCGGCGCGCCCGTGCAGGACGCCGATGCCCGTCGGGCCGTAGACCTTGTGCCCGGTCCACCCGTAGAAGTCGGCACCCAGGGCGGCGACGTCGACCGGGATCTGCGGCACCGCCTGCGCGCCGTCGACGACGACGATGGCGCCGGCGTCGTGCGCGCGGCGCGCGATCTCCTGGATCCGGTTGATCGTGCCCACCACGTTGGAGACGTGGACGACGGCGACGACCTTGACGTCGCCCGCGGCCAGCAGGCGATCGAGCTCGTCGAGGTCGAGCCGGCCCTCGTCGTCGACACCGACGGCCGAGAACGCGGCGCCCCGGCGCAGGGCCAGCTGCTGCCAGGGCACGAAGTTCGAGTGGTGCTCCATCTCGGTGACGACCACGCGATCGCCGGCGCCGACGTTGGCGTCGCCCCATGCGTAGGCCACGAGGTTGAGCGCCTCGGTGACGTTGCGGGTGAGGATCGTCTCCGCCGGGCCCCAGTTGACGAACTGCGCGATGCGCTCGCGCGCACCCTCGAAGAGCGCGGTCGCCTCGGCGGCCAGCGCGTAGACGCTGCGATGGACGGTGCCGCGATGGCGCTCGTAGTAGTCGTCCATCGCCTCGATGACCGCGCGCGGGGTCTGCGAGGTGGCGCCGGAGTCGAGGTAGACGAGCCCTTCGCGCTCGAGCGTCGGGAACTCGTGGGCGACGGCGGCGTCGGCGAGCGCGCTCATGCTCAGGCCGCCGCCAGCTCGCGGACCCAGCCGTAGCCCTCGCGCTCGAGCTGCTCGACGAGCTCCGAGCCGCCCTCCTTGACGATGCGCCCGTCGTACATGATCGAGACGCGATCGGGCGCGACGAGATGCAGGATGCGCTGGTAGTGGGTGATGATGAGCACGCCCAGCTCGCTCTCGGCGGCCACCGTGTTGACCCCGTGGGCCACGGTGTTCAGGGCGTCGATGTCCAGGCCCGAGTCGGTCTCGTCGAGGATCGCGATCTCGGGGCGCTGGAGCGCCAGCTGGAGGATCTCCAGGCGCTTCTTCTCGCCGCCGGAGAAGCCGTCGTTGAGGTAGCGCGAGGCGAAGTCCTTGCGGACGTGCATGAGCTCCATCGCCTGCTCGACGGTCTTGCGGAAGTCCTTGAGCGAGATCTCCGGCTCTCCGCGCGCGTCGCGGTGGGCGTTCATGACCATGCGCAGGTACTTCGTGATGGTCACGCCGGGGATGGCGACGGGGTACTGAAAGGCCATGAAGAGGCCCATCCGCGCCCGCTCGTCGGGGTCGGCGTCGGTGATGTCCTCGCCCTTGAAGAGGATCTGGCCCTCGGTCACCTCGAGGTTGGGCTGGCCCATGATGACGTTGGCCAGCGTCGACTTGCCCGAGCCGTTCGGGCCCATCAGGGCGTGGATCTCGCCCTTGCTGACGGCGAGGTCGAGCCCCTTGAGGATCTGCTTGTCAGCGGCCTGGACGTGGAGGTTGCGGATCTCGAGATCGGCCATGTGCTTTCTTGGGTTTCAGGTGGCGGGTTCAGGCGACGACGGCGGGCGCCTTGGCGGGCATGGCGGGCAGCGCGCGCTCGGAGAAGGCGATGAGCTCGGAGAGCGTCGTGTGCGCCAGCGCCTTGATGACCCCGCCCTGGACGCGCGTCCACAACAGCTTGGTGGCGCAGGCGTGACCGTGGTCGTCGACGTGCGAGCACAGGACGCGGCCTTCCTCTGAGTCGTCGACGAAGCAGCTCATCGGCGCCACGGCGCCCTCGAGCGCAAGGACGACCTCGTCCATCGTGATCGACTCGGGCGCGCGCGAGAGCCGATAGCCGCCGTGCGCCCCGCGCGTGCTCTCGACGAGAGCGGCCTTCTTGAGCAGCGCGACGATCCGCTCCAGGTAGGCAAGCGGCAGGCCCTCGGCCTCGGCGATCGCCTTGAGCGACACGGGATGCCCGGAGCCCTGACGACCGAGCTCGACGAGCAGGCGCACTCCGTACTCCGCCTTCGTCGTGAAGATCATGTCCCCAATCCTACCAACGCGGTAGGAGTTCCCTGACGCGCGAGGCGGGCTGCGGCGCGCGCGCAGGTCTGGTAAGCATCACCACCACCGGAGCGGCAAGGCGCCAGTCTCGCCGCCCGATCCCCCCGTCCCCCCGATGGCTCGACTCCACGTGCTCCGCACTGTGGCGATCTGCGCCGCATGCCTCCTCGTACCCGTCGCGTCGGCCTCCGCGTGCGCCGGCGCCGGGACGGCGCCCACGCCCGAGACCCTGGCGCGCGCGAAGAGCGCGACGCTGTGCCTCATCAACGCCGCCCGCAGCGAGCACGGCCTCCCACCCCTGGGGGCGACCGCGTCGCTCGCGCGCGCCGCCACCGCCCACAGCCGCGACATGACGGCCCGCGACTTCTTCGCTCACGCCACGCCGGGCGGCCTCACGCCGGCCAAGCGCATCGGGCGCGCCGGCTACCTCGCCGGGATCTCGACCTGGACCGTCGGAGAGACCATCGCCTGGGGCCGCGGAAGCTCGGCCTCACCGGCCGCGATCGTGCGCTCGTGGCTGAAGTCGCCGGCCCACCGGGCCATCCTGCTCGACGCCCGCTATCAGGACGTCGGCATCGGGATCGCCCCGGGCGTCCCGCAGGGCGGCGGGGGCGCGACGTTCACCGGCGACTTCGGCGCGCGCGGCGTGCGATAGGCTCGAAGCCATGGTCCTGGGGCTCAGCGCGTGGGCGGCCACCTTCGGCCTCGTGGTGGTCTTCTTCATCATCTTCCCGGCCCTGGTGCAGGGCCTGATCGCCTTCGCCATCGCTCAGGTCCTCGGCGAGCGAGCCGAGAACCAGGAGTACGCGCGCCGGCATCGCCTGCCGGGCTCGTAGGGGCGAGCGAACGTGGTCCGACCCGTCGCCGTCGTCAGCGGGGCCGCGCGCGGCATCGGGCTGGAGACGGCCCGTCGCCTTTCGGCGACCCATCGCGTGGCGCTCCTCGACCTCGACGAGGACGGCGTCGAGCGCGCCGCCGCCGAGCTTCGCGATGCCGTGGCCGCGCCCTGCGACATCACCGACGCCGACGCGGTCGCCGCCGCGGTCGAGCACGTCGTGGACCAGTGCGGCGGCATCGACGTCTGCATCTCCAACGCCGGCATCGCCACGGCCGGCGCGCTGCGACGACTCGACCCGGACGTCCTCGCCGCGCAGGTCAACGTCAACCTGACCGGCAACTGGCGCTTCATCCACGCATGCCTGCCCCACGTCGTCGATCGCCGCGGCTACGTGCTGGGCGTGGCGTCGGCGGCCGCCCTGCTGGCGCCGCCGGGCCTCGGCCACTACGGCGCGTCCAAGGCGGGGCTCGAGCAGCTGCTGAACGTCCTGCGCCTGGAGGTCCGCCATCTCGGCGTCGACGTCGGCGTGGCCTACTTTTTGTGGATCGACACCGACATGGTGCGCGGCACGGAGCACCATCACCCCGGCTTCGAGGCCATGCGCCGCAGCCTGCGCCGCCCGGCGAGCAGGACGCTGCCCGTGGCCGCGGCGGCCGACGCGATCGCGCGCGGGGTCGAGCGCCGGTCGGCGCGGGTCGTCGCTCCGCGCTCGCTCGCCGCGCTCTACCGCCTCCGCGGGCTGCTCCCCGAGCTGTTCGGGCGCGAGGCGGCCGAGGCGTCGCCCGACCTCGATCGTCACACGGCCGAGATGGTGGCCGCACGCGGCGCGTTCGCCGCCGGCCTGCGGCCGGACGAGCGCGGCAGCGACGCCGCCGCCCGCAGCGCCGGGCGCTGACTACCCCAGCGGGCTAGAACGTCCGTCGAGCGGCTATCAAGGCGCGCCGAACGGCTCGCCGATAAGGATGATCGGATGCCGCCGCGGGGCCGGCGGCTCGGGGGCAGGCATGGAGGCTTTCATGAACGTGGTGTGCGGGGTTCGCTGGGAGCGTGTCGACGATCGGCGTAGGGCGCTGCTTGCATGTCCGGCGGGCGCGCCCGACGCCGTCGCCGTACCTCAGTCCTCCCCGCCCACCGAGCTCCCGGGCGCGACCCTCCACCTGCTGCGCGGCGTGTCCGGACGCCGGCGGGTGGAGGTCGCCCCCGTGAGCCGGGACGGCGGGAGCCAGTGACCCCCACGCCGCCCCGCCGCGTCTCGCTTCGCCGCCTGCAGCCCGGCGGCCGTCCGCGTGTGTGGGCGCTGATCGGCGCGATGGCGGCGGCCGCGCTCGCGCTGGCCTTCGGTCACGTGCGCGAGCTCGGGGCGCTGGGACCGGCGCCCCGGCCGTCGTGGTTGCTGCTGGCCGGCGCGTTCGCGGTCGCCGAGCTGTGCGTGGTGCACGTCGAGTTCCGCCGCAACGTGCACATCTTCTCGCTGAGCGAGCTGCCCCTCGTCTTCGGGCTCGTCTTCGCCGACCCGTCGGCGATGCTCCTCGCCGTCCTCTTCGGCCCGATCGTGGTCCTCCTCGTCAACCGCGGGCAGGCGGCCGTCAAGGTCGCCTTCAATCTCGCGCTCTTCTGCCTGGGAGCCGCGCTGGCCATCACGCTCTTCCGCGCGCTCGTGCCGTCGCGCGACGCGGTGGACCCGGCCGTCTGGGGCGCGGCGCTGGTCGCGGCCCTCGCCAACGCGGTGGTCGGCGCGCTGCTGGTGTGCGCGGCCATCCGGCTCTCCGGCCAGGCCATCGCGGCCTCGAAGCTCGCGCGCACGCTGGCCATGGCCACCGCGGTGTGCGTCACCAACACCTGCCTCGCGCTCAGCGGCGCCGCCGCCGTGGCCAGCGACTCGCGGGCGGCCGTCCTGCTGCTCGTCCCCGCCGCCGCGGTCGTCCTCGCCTACCGCGCCTACATGGCGGAGCGCCGCAAGCACGAGAGCCTCGAGTTCCTGCACGAGATCACACGGCTGCTGGCCCGCGCGCCCGACGTCGCCGCCGGCCTCACCGCGCTGCTCCAGCGCACGCTGGACCTCTTCCGCGGCGACCTCGCCGAGATCATCCTCCTGCCCCCCGATCAGCGCTCCGAGCCGCTGTGCACCACCCTCGAGCAGGGTGGCGCCATGCAGCCGATGGCGCCCGCCGACCGCCACGTGGCCGAGGCCCTGCGCGCGCTCGTCGGCGGCGACACCCCCGCGCTCCTGCTCGAGCGCCCGCTGGCCGACCCGCTCCTCGACGCCGCGCTGGCGCGCCGCGGGGTGCGACGCGCGATGCTGGCCGCGCTGCCGGGCGAGACGCGCCTCGTCGGCACCTTCCTCGTGGCCCACCGCGGCACGGTCGGGACCTTCGACGACCACGACCTCACGCTGTTCGGCACCCTGGCCAACCACGCCAGCGTCTCGCTGGAGTACGACCGGCTCGAGCACGTCGTGACGCAGCTGCGCCAGCTCCAGGGCCGCCTCGAGCACCAGGCCTACCACGACCCGCTCACCGGGCTGGCCAATCGCGCGCTGTTCCTGGAGCGCCTCGGCGAGCTGCTGGACTCGGGCGAGCGCGACTACACGGTGCTCTTCCTCGACCTCGACGACTTCAAGACGATCAACGACAGCCTCGGCCATGCGATCGGCGACGAGCTGCTGGAGGCGATCGCCGGCCGCCTTCGCGGCACGCTGAAGGCCGACGACCTCGCCGCGCGGCTGGGCGGCGACGAGTTCGCCATCCTGCTGCACGACGTCCACGACGGCGACGACGTGGCACGCGTCGCCGATCGCGTGATCGAGCTGCTCGAGCGTCCGTTCTCGGTCGCCGGCCACGAGGTCACCGCTCACGCCAGCCTCGGCGTCGTCGAAGGGTGGTCGGCCGACGTCGCCGACGCCGACGAGCTGCTGCGCAACGCCGACGTGGCCATGTACACGGCCAAGAACGCCGGCAAGCAGCGCCACGAGGTCTTCGCGCCGGCGATGCACGCGGCCATGCTGCGCCGCCATCGGCTCAGGGACGACCTCCTGCGCG
>DASVFT010000018.1:0-23398 GCA_036379935.1 Solirubrobacteraceae bacterium
GCTCGGGGTTCGCCGCCGGCGACGCCGAGCTCATCGCCGCGCTCAAGCGCTACCGGCCCAACGTCGGCGTGGCCCCGCAGACGTTCGTCCAGCGCGCCGCGGCCGCGGCGTGGTCCGACGAGGAGCACGTCGCCGAGACCCGCGAGCGCTACCGGGCCAAGCGCGACGCGCTGCTCCCCGCCCTGCTCGCCGCGGGACTGGAGCCCGCGGGAGGCGACGCGTCCTTCTTCTTGTGGCTGCGGCTCACCGGGGGCGAGAACGCCGAGAGCTTCGCGCTGCGCCTGCTCGACGAGCGGGGAATCGCCGTCGCGCCGGGACCCTTCTTCGGCCCGGGCGGCGAAGGCCACGTGCGCGTCGCGCTCGTGCCCACCCTGGCGGACTGCCGGCGCGCCGCAGAGCTCCTAGCATCAGGGCCATGACGACCGGCACCGACCTGATCGCGCTCGCGGCCGAGATCGACGAGCTCTTCGAGCGCGCCACCACCGATCTCGGCGAGGAGGCCAAGGCCACCGTCGAGGAGGCGCTGGCGCTGCTGGACGACGGCGTCGTGCGCGTGGCCAACCCCAGCGACACGGGCTGGCACGTCAACGAGTGGGCCAAGAAGGCGATCCTGCTCTCCTTCCGCACCCGCGCCATGCAGACCAGCGAGGTGGGCCCGTTCGAGTACCACGACAAGATGCCGTTGAAGGGCGGCTGGGCCGAGCGCGGCGTGCGCGTCGTGCCGCCGGCTACGGTGCGCCAGGGCGCGTACATCGCCCCCGGTGTCGTGCTCATGCCCTCCTATGTCAACGTCGGCGCATGGGTCGGGTCGGGCACCATGGTCGACACGTGGGCCACCGTCGGCTCGTGCGCGCAGATCGGGACCGACGTCCACCTCTCGGGCGGCGTGGGCATCGGCGGGGTGCTCGAGCCCCTCCAGGCCACGCCCGTGATCGTCGAGGACGGCGCCTTCCTCGGCTCGCGCTGCATCGTCGTCGAGGGCGTCCGCGTGGGACGCGAGGCCGTCCTCGGCGCCAACGTCGTGCTCACCGGCTCGACCCCGATCATCGACGTTCGCGAGGAGGAGCCGATCGAGCTGCGCGGAGAGGTCCCGCCGCGCTCGATCGTCATCCCGGGCACGCGGAAGAAGAAGTTCCCGGCCGGCAGCTATCGCATCCCGTGCGCGCTCATCATCGGGGAGCGCACCGCCTCGACCGACCGCAAGACCTCACTGACCGAGGCCCTGCGCGAGCACGCGGTCAGCGTCTAGGGGGTGCCGTAGGCGGCCATTCGACCAACGGCTTCGCCGTCGGTGCCCGCTCGCTAGGGCGGGTCCCCCCGGCCGAAGGCCGGATCGATTTCTCCTGCGAAGACGGGCACGGCCCAGCCCGTGAGATCGACGTGGAGGTCCTCCCCCACCTCGACCTCGAGCTCGCCGCCGTCGAGCTTGACGGTGACCGGCGAGTCGCCGCCACGCAGGACGTGGACGATCGCGGCGCCGCAGGCGCCGGTGCCACTCGAGGCCGTCTCCCCCACGCCGCGCTCGAAGATCCGCGCGCGGATCGTGCCGGCCTCGATCCGGGCGAACCAGGAGACGTTCGTGCGCTGAGGGAACTGCGCATCGGACTCGATCGGCGGCCCGACGGCGGCAAGGTCGAGGGCCTCGAGCTCCTCGGCGTCGCCGACCTCGACGACCGTCTGCGGGTTGCCGATGACGAGGTGCTGGAAGGCGAAGCCGTTGAGCTCGCCTGCGTGGCGCAGCATGGCGCGGCCCATGTCGACGCGGCAGGTGGTGTCCGAGAGGATCGTGGGACGGATCTCCCCCGCGGCGGTCTGGAGCGAGAACTGCTGCGCGTCGGTCCATCCTTGGCGGCGCAGGTAGAGGATCGCCTCGCGCGCGCCGTTGCCGCTGAGCTCGGCCTCGGAGCCGTCGGCGTTGAAGATGCGCAGGCGCGCGACGTACCCGGGCTCGTCGGGCGGGCTGAGGACGAGGACCCCGTCGGCCCCGACCCCGCGATGGCGGTCGCAGAGCGCGCGCACCAGCTCGGGCTCGCGGTCGGTTGGCCATTCGGAGGCCTCGACGATGATGTAGTCGTTGGCCAGCGCCTGCCATTTCTGAAAGCGCACGCGCGTGAGGCTATCGGCGCGCCGTGACGGGGCTCACGACGTCAGCAGGTCCCCGGCGACCTCCTCGGCGGCGCGGCCGGTGACGTCGACCAGCTCGACCCCGGCCAGCTTGCGCATCCAGGTCAGCTGGCGCTTCGCCAGGTTGCGCGTGCGGCGCTTCATCGCGTCGACGTCTCCGGCCAGCAGCTCGTCGAACCCCAGTGCCTTGCGGGCCGTCTCCGACGCCCCGGCCGCGTGGGCGGCGCGCACCTCGGCGCCGGCGCCCGCCGCCACCATCGCGTCGACGCGCGCGTCGATGCGCGCGTAGAGCGACTCGCGCTCCATGACGAGCCCGATGAGCCTGGTCGGATGGCGTGTCTCGGCCGTCCACAGCTGGTTGGGACCCGACGGCGGCTCGAGCTCGCCGAGCTCGAGCAGCTCGAGCGCGCGCACGATCCGGCTGCGGTCGCGCGGGTCGATCCTGTCCGCGGCCCACGGCGCGCGGCGTCGCAGCTCGGCGTGCAGCGCCTCGCTGCCGCGCCGCTGCAGCTCGGCCTCCCAGCGCGCGCGCACCTCCTCGGGCGGAGCCGGGCGCAGGTCGAGGTCGGCCAGCGCCGCGCGCAGGTAGAGGCCGGTGCCCCCGACGACGATCGGCCGCGCGCCCTCGGCCAGCAGGCCGTCGATCTCCGCGTGGGCCAGCGCGGCGTACTCGCCCACCGAGAAACGGGCGTCGACGGGCAGGATCGAGACCAGCCGATGCTCCAGGCGCGCGCGCTCGGCCGCCGTGGGCACGCCGGTGAGCGTCTCCAGCCCGCGATAGACCTGCAGCGCGTCGGCGGACAGCGCCACGGGTCGCTCGTCACGTGCGCGCAGGCGCTGGGCCAGCGCGAAGGCGAGCGCCGTCTTCCCGATGCCCGTGGGCCCGAAGATCGCCAGCACCGAAGGCGTGTCGGCGGCCATGGGCCGGAGTATCGTCAGCCGGGTGAGCGTGCGCATCGGCTGTGGCCTGTCGACCGGTTCCGACCCGCGGGTGGCGGCGATCGATGCGGCCCAGCAGGCCAGGGCGACGCTCGAGGGGGCACAGGCCGACGTCGCCTTCGTCTTCGCTGCCGGCGCGCATCTCGCGGCGCCCGAGGCCACGCTCGAAGGGGTCGGTGAGGCGCTGGCCCCGCCCGTCCTGGCCGGCTGCGGCGCCGGCGGCGTGGTCGGCGACGGGCGCGAGGTCGAGCGCGGCACGGCCGTCGCGGTGTGGGCCGCCGCGCTCGACGGGGGCAGCGCCGAGGCCTTCCACCTCGACGTCGTCCGCGGCCCCGACGCCCTCGCCGTCAGCGGCATGCCGGACCTCGACGGCACCACGGCCGTCGTGCTGCTCCCCGATCCCTATTCGTTCCCCACCGACGTCGTGCTCGGCGAGCTGGCGCGGCGCGCACCGGGCGTGCCGATCCTCGGCGGCATCGCCAGCGCGCGGACGTTGGACGGCAACGCCGCGCTCTTCCTGGGCGACGGCCTCTGCGGCGAGGGCGCGGTGGGCCTGGCCTTCGCCGGCGTCGAGGTGCTGCCGTGCGTCTCGCAGGGCGCGGCGCCGGTCGGTCCCGAGCTCACGGTCACAGCGGCCGACGGGCACGTCATCCGCGAGCTGGCCGGGCGCCGCGCCCTCGACGCGCTGCGCGAGGCGATCGAGGGCCTTGACCCCGACGAGCAGGCGCTGGTGGCCAGCGGGCTCCTCCTGGGCGTGGTCATCGACGCCGGCAAGCCGGAGTACGAGCAGGGCGACTTCCTCGTCCGTGGCGTCATCGGCGCCGACCCCGAGGCGGGCACGCTGACCGTCGGCGCGCCCGTGCAGGACGGCACCGTGGTGCGCCTGCACGCTCGCGACGCGATCTCGGCCGACCGCGACCTCCGTGCGGCGCTGGGGCTGCGGCGCGAGGCGCTGGGCGGCGGCGCGCCGGCCGGCGCGCTGGTCTTCACCTGCAACGGGCGCGGCCAGGCCATGTTCGGCACGCCCGACCACGACGCGGTCGCGCTCGACGAGGAGCTCGCGGGAGCTCCCGCGGCCGGCTTCTTCGCCGCGGGCGAGATCGGGCCTGTCGGCGGCGACCCGTTCCTGCACGGGTTCACCGCCACTGTGGCAGTGTTCCCGCCGTGAACGTGGCCGGGCGCACCGTGCTGATCACCGGCGCGACCGGCGGGCTCGGGCACGCGATCGCGCGCCGCCTGCGCGCGGCCGGAGCCGACCTCGTGCTCACCGGCCGGCGCACCGACGTCCTCGCGCCCCTGGCCGCCGAGACCGGCGCTCGCTCGCTCGCGGTCGACCTCGCCGAGCCGGGAGCTGCGGAGCGCCTGGCGCGGGAGTGCGACGACGTCGATGTCCTCGTCGCCAACGCCGGGCTGCCCGGCTCCGGGCACCTGCTGTCCTTCAGCGTCGAGGAGATCGACCGTGCGCTGGCGGTCAACCTCCGCTCCCCGATCGTCCTGGCCCGGCTCCTGGGCGAGCGGATGACCGCGCGCGGTGAGGGGCACCTCGTCTTCATCTCGTCGCTGTCCGGCAAGGTGGCCAGCCCGGGCGGCGGGATCTACAGCGCCACCAAGTTCGGGCTGCGGGGCTTCGCCCAGAGCATCCGCGAGGACCTGCGCCTCCAGGGGGTCGGCGTGAGCACGGTCTTCCCCGGGTTCGTCCGCGGAGCCGGCATGTTCCACGACTCCGGCGTCAAGCTGCCTCCGGGGGTGGGAACGGTCACGCCCGAGGCGGTGGCCGAGGCCGTGCTGCGCGCCATCGAGCGCAATCGCGGCGAGGTCGACGTGGCGCCCCTGGGGCTGCGCGCGGGGGCCAAGGTCGCGGGCCTGGCTCCGGACGTCGCGGCGACCGTCCAGCGCAAGCTCGGCGGCCGGCGCGTCTCCGACGCCATGGGCGCCGGGCAGGCGGACAAGCGGTAGGGCGCCGCCACCATCGGCGCCGCCACCACCGTGGCCCGCCCCGCCGTGGCCGCTTCCCGCGCCCAGCTATCCGCGGACGGTCTGGCCGGCGACCGCCTCCAGGACCTCGCTGGCCAGGCGCGGGCCGTCGGACGGACGCTCCGGCGTCGCCGAGATCCGCACCACGACCTCGTCGCCGTCGATCTCCTCCAGCGTGATCCCCGGCCGATCGCGCAGCGGTGTCTCGACCGCCTGCTCGAGGAGCCTCTGCACGTCGAGCGGCGTGACGCCGGCGTTGAGGCGCGCGCGCAGGTCGACGCTGTCCGGCTCGCGCAGCGGGACGATGGCGACGTTGAGGACCACGGAGTTGGGGACCATGACGTGGTCGTCGCCCTGCGCGAACGTCGTGTAGAGCAGCCCGAGCGAGCTGACGACGCCCTCGATCTGTCCGGCGATGCCGCCGCCTTGGAGCCTGACGCGCTCACCGACGCGGAACGGCCGGGCGCTCAGCAGCACCGTCCCGGCGATGAGGTTGCCGAGCGTCTGCTGCGCGGCGAGACCGACGATGACCGCGGTGAACGCGCCCCCGACCGCCAGCGTCCGCGGGTCGAGGCCGGCGATGCGCAGGGCCACGAGGACCGCCAGTCCGACGAAGACCAGCCGGATGAGGAAGCCGACCGTGCCGGCGGTGCCCGGATCGAGCCGGCGGAAGAGCGTCGGTCCCAGCGCGCGTCCGACGTCGCGCGCGATCTGCCAGCCGAGCGCGATGAGCACGACCGCCGTCACGGCCTGCACCGGCGTCTCGTAGTCGTGGCCGAACAGGTCGTCGCGGTAGCCGTAGGCGACGAGGATCCCGATGAGGACGGGCACGAGCAGGATCGCCTGGATCCGGGCCCGCTTGACCGCGCGCCGGCTGAGCTGGCGCGCCAGCCCGGCCTCGCGCCAGGAGTGGCTGCGCGTGGCGAAGAGCTGCCTGACGCGCTGTCTGTCGCGGTTTGGGTCCGTCTCGCTCATTCCGTGTGGCTCCTTCCGTGCCGCTGGGGCCGCGGCGTTCCTCGCCTCGGCGGACAGTCCGCCGTCACTGAACGCCCGTACGACCCAACACCGCGCACGCCGCGCGGTATCAGTGCCGGGCTGTGACGGTGGTCACAGAGAGCGGCGAGCGGCAGCCTGCGGGCGGCAAGCGGGCGGCGGGCGGGCGGCAAGCGGGCGGCGGGCGGCCCCTTGCTCAGAACAGCCGCGCCTGCTCGGGCGGGGTCGTGGGCGTCGGCCCATTGCCCGTGGTGGGCGTCGGGGGGCCGCGCGTGCCGCGCCCCATCTGGCCGAATCCGCGCCGGCGCTCGCGGCGGAAGGCCCCGGTTGCTCGCGACCGCGCGCGCCGCACCAGCGCCGACATGCGCTCCTGCTCCGCTCGCGGCGCGTAGGCCCCGCGGGCGTAGAGCTCCTCGTACTGGCCGACGAGATCGGGACGGTAGGAGCGCAACCACTCCATGAAGATCCCGCGCACCTCGCCACGCAGGTGGAGCGTGATCCCGCTGATGCTCGTCGCCCCGGCGTCGCCCGCGAGCTGGAGGATCTCCTCGACCTGGCGAGGGTCGTCGTTGATGCCCGGCATGAGCGGCGCGATGAGCACCCCGGTCGGGATGCCGGCGCGGCTGAGCTCGGCCACGGCCTCCAACCGCGCCCGCGGGTTCGGAGTGTGCGGCTCGCTCGCCCGCCACGCCTTCTCGTCGATCGTCGGCACCGACAGGTTCGCGCTGATCGGCGCGACCTCGGCGATCTCCTTCATGAGATCGAGGTCGCGCAGCAGCAGGGGGGACTTCGTGAGCACCGAGCACTCGTTGCCAGCGTCGCGCAGCGCCTCCCAGATGCCGCGCATCAGCTTGTAGCGCCCCTCGACCCACTGATACGGGTCGGTGTTCGTCCCCATCGCGACGTGCTCGCCCTTCCACGACGGCCGCGCCAGCTCGACCCGCAGCACCTCGGGCGCATTGACCTTGACGACGATCTCGCGCTCGAAGTCCCGCCCGGCGTCGAAGTCGAGATACGTGTGCGTGGGGCGGGCGAAGCAGTAGAGGCAGCCGTGCGAGCAGCCCCTGTAGGGGTTGATGGTCCAGCGGAACGGCATCCGGGAGCGCTCGGGCACGCGGTTGAGGGCCGATTTGGCGCGCACCTCGTAGAAGCGGGTGTCCAACGCCTCGGGTGCGTCGAAGTGGCGGATGACGGCCGGCTCGCGGTAGCCGGGCAGAGCGGAGCGCTCGTCGGCTTCGATCGTCAGGTTGTCCCAGCGCACGAACGTATGTTCGCACAAGGGTGAGACGGACGCGTCTAGGCCGCGCGCGAGAGCAGCGATTCCTCGCCGGCGAGCGTCGTGCTCGTGGCGGCGTGGACCTCGACGGGCACGATCTCACCGGGCGCGCCGAGTCCGGTGAAGTTCACCGTCTTGTTGTGACGCGAGCGCCCACGCAGCTTCGACGGGTCGGTGCGCGACGGCCCCTCGACGAGCACGTCGAGCGTGCGGCCCACGAAGCGCTGCGCACGCTCGTGGGCGCGGCGCTGCACGACCTCGACGAGGCGCCCCATCCGCTCGACCTTGACGTCGTGGGGCACGAGGCCCTCGGTCAACGTCGCCGCCTCGGTGCCGCGCCGGGGCGAGAAGAGGAACGTGAACGCGGCGTCGTAGCCGACCTCCTCGCACACCTCGAGGGTCTGCGAGAAGTCGGCCTCGGTCTCGCCGGGGAAGCCGACGATGATGTCGGTGGTGAGAGAGCAGTCGGGCACGAGCTCGCGGATGAGGGCGACGCGGTCCAGGTAGCGGCCGCGGTCGTAGGTGCGGCGCATGGCCTTGAGGATGGGGCTCGACCCGGACTGCAGCGGGAGGTGGATGTGCTCGCACACCGATCGCAGCTCGGCGTGGGCGCGGATCACGTCCTCGCGCATGTCCTTGGGGTGCGGGCTCGTGTAGCGGAGGCGATCGAGGCCCTCGATGGCGTCGAGCGCGTGCAGGAGCTCGGCGAAGGAGCGGCGCTCCGGCCGCAGGTCGCGGCCGTAGGAGTTGACGTTCTGACCGAGCAGCGTGACCTCGCGCACGCCGTCGGCGACCTGCGCCGCGACCTCGGTGACGAGCTCGTCGAAGGGGCGCGAGACCTCGCGCCCGCGCGTGGAGGGCACGATGCAGTACGAGCACCGGCAGTTGCAGCCGACCGAGATCTGCACCCAGGCCTGGAACTCGCGTGCGCGCTTGGCCGGGAGGTGGCCGGTGAAGCCCTCGAACTCGAAGTAGCCCTGCGCGCTCAGCGAGTCGGAGGTCAGGAACTCGGCGAGCTTATGGACCTGGCCGGGCCCGAAGGCGACGTCGACGAACGGGAACTGGCGGAAGACGTCCTCCTTGACCGATTGCGCCCAGCACCCGCCGACGCCGATGACGACCTCCGGGCGGCGCGCCTTGACCCCCTTCGCCTGGTGCAGGTGGGCGACGAAGCGGCTGTCGGCGGCCTCGCGGATCGAGCAGGTGTTGAAGAGGATCAGGTCGGCCTCGTCGCGGGCCGGAGCTTCGCCATAGCCGAGCGACTCGAGCATGCCCTTCATGCGCTCGGAGTCGTGCTCGTTCATCTGGCACCCGAAGGTGGTGACGTGAAAGCGCTTGGCGACCGGCATTGGTCGCCTCAGGGTACCGAGGGCCACGGGGCGCGCTCGCGCGTCACCGTGCGCGCGAGGTCGGCGTACGCCTCCTTGGGCGAGGTCGTCTCGTGCGGTGGTGAGGCCCCGTAGCGCGCGGCCAGCTCGTTGACCGGGTAGTGGACCGCCACGTCCGGGGACCGGCGGCCGAGCATGAGGATGACGCAGGGGCCGTCGCCCGCGCCGACGGTGATGTGGTGGGTCCCGGGCGGGCAGTGCAGGTAGTCCCACTGGCGCATGCGTCGCTCCTGCCCCTCGACGATGGCGATGCATTCGCCGGAGAGGACGAGGAAGCCCTCCTGGACGCTCTCGGCGTGGTAGCGCGCGTTGGGCTGGCCGGGCATCAGCAGATGCGGGCCGATCCCGATCTCCGAGAACGGAGCGTCGGGCGCGCCGAGGTCGCACCAGACGCCGAGGTCCGGATCGCGCTCCCAGCTGGCCTCGGCGAGGTTGAGGATGAACCAGCCCTCGCCCTCGACGATCTTGCCGGTCTCGGTGTCCCTGATCGTCGCTTCCTCGACGCGCTCCACGGCTAGCCGCCGCCCGAGTCGCCGCCGCCCCCGCCTCCGCCGGCATCGCCCCCGCCTCCGCCCTCGAAGCCGCCGCCGCTGTCGTAGCCGGCTGCTCCTGTGTCGGCCTGGCCGGGATCGCCGTGCCCGGGATCGCCGTGCCCGCTGTCACCGGGACTGGCCGCCGGCGGGACGTTGCCCTCAGGCGCGATGGCCGCGGCGCCGGCCGCCGTCGCGGTGGAGGCGTCGGGGGTCGTCGTCGCGGACGCGTCCTCGGTCGGGCGCCGGCGGCGCAGGAAGTCGAAGAAGCCCATGCCGCGTGGAATAGCAGTCCTACTTGGCGTAGTCCACCGCGCGTGACTCCCGGATGACCGTGACCTTGATCTGACCCGGGTACTCGAGCTCCTTCTCGATGTCGCGCGCGATCGCCCGGCTGAGGAGGATGGCCGCGTCGTCGTCGATGGCGTCGGGGGCGACGATCACGCGGATCTCGCGGCCGGCCTGCATCGCGTAGACCTTGTCGACGCCCTCATGGCGGGTGGCGAGGTGCTCGAGGTCGCGCAGGCGCTTGACGTACTGCTCCAGCGACTCGCCGCGCGCGCCGGGACGCGCGCCCGAGAGCGCGTCGGCGGACTGGACGATCACCGCCTCGACCGTCTGAGGCTCGACCTCGTTGTGGTGGGCCTCCATCGCGTGGGCGACGGCCTCGGTCTCGCCGTAGCGGCGCGCGAGGTCGCCCCCCACGAGGGCGTGCGGTCCCTCGATCTCGTGCGAGACCGCCTTGCCGATGTCGTGCAGGAGCGCGGCGCGCCGCGCGGTCTTGGGGCTGGCGCCCAGCTCGTGGGCCATGATCGCGGCCAGCTGCGCGCACTCGACCGAGTGGGCGAGGACGTTCTGCCCGTATGAGGTGCGGAAGCGCAGGCGTCCCAGCAGCTTGCTCAGCTCGGGGTCGAGGGCCTGGACGTCGGCCTCGAAGACCGCCTTCTCGCCCAACTCGACGATGTGCGAGTCGAGCTCGGACTTGGCCTGGTAGTAGGTCTCCTCGATGCGCGCCGGGTGGATGCGCCCATCCTGGAGGAGCTTCTCGAGCGTCATGCGCGCGATCTCGCGCCGGACGCCGTCGAAGGCGCTGAGGACGACGGCGTTGGGCGTGTCGTCGACGATGAAGTCGACCCCCGTGAGGTTCTCCAGGGCGCGGATGTTGCGACCCTCGCGACCGATGATGCGGCCCTTCATGTCGTCGCTGGGCAGCTGCACCACCGACACCGTGGTCTCCGCGGCGTGGCTGGCGGCCAGCCGCTGCATGGCCACCGAGAGGATCGAGCGCACCCGACGCTCGGCGTCACGCTTGGTCTCCTCCTCCACGGCGCGCAGGATCTTGACCGCGTCGTGGCGGGCCTGGTCCTCGACGTCCTTGAGCAGCGCCTGCTTGGCCTGGCCGGCGCTCAGGTTGGCCGCGCGCTCGAGCGCGCGCGTCTGCTCGTCGTGCAGCCGCGCCAGCTCCTCCTCCTGGGCGGCGAGGCGCTCGACGTGCGCCTCGAGGTCGCGCTCGCGCTCGTCGAGCTCGGCGGTCCTGCGCTCGAGCGCGGCCTCGACCGCCAGCGCGTCCTCGGCGGAGCGGGCGTCCGCGGCCGCGTCGGCGACGCGAGTCGCCGCGGACCGCCGCGCCTCGGGGGCCGGCGCGGAGGCCTGGCCGCCGTTCGCCGTGACCAGCCTTCCGCGTCCGTAGAGGCGGGCAGCCGCAACCAGGCCGAGCGCCAGGACGGCGGCAGCGATCACGAGTTCCATGTCCGTGTCCTCTCCCCGCGGGCTGGGGTGACGCCCGGCCCAGGCGGTCTTCCGTGTTCATGGAGCGGACGACCAGCCGCGTAAGCGGCGGAACGGATGGATTGGCGATTGCGGCCGCGCGGCCGCGCTTCAGGTGCGCTGGATGTGTTCGGTGCTGGGTGTCGGCGGGCAGGCTCGCCCGGTTGAGGATCTCACGATGATCGCGTCGAAACTGAAGCTGCCGGTGCTGGGAAAAGGCTGATTTGCTGGTCTTTCATCGCCCTTGCGGGCCAGTCGTTCGCTGTCCCGGATCGTAGTACTGCGGCCGGGCCGGCGCAATGTCGCGCTGCTGCCGTCAGGCGGCGTCGCGCTCGGGGCCAGGCGACCGCGCTGCTCGCCCTCAGGCGGCGTCGCGCTCGTGGGCGCGCACGGCGTCGTAGGCCAGCTCGAGGTCGTAGCCCTTGCGAACGAGGAGGCTGAGCGCGCGGTCGCGGCCGCGGTCGTCGGCGGGCGCGCGCGGGAAGCGGCGGCGCAGCACCGCGACGGCGGCCTCGAGCTCCTCGGCCGCGCCACGCTCGCCCAGCGCGGCGGCGATCAGCGTCGGCGGCACGCCGACGGCCAGCAGGCGGCGCTCGATGCGCTCCGGGCCCCACGCGTCGATCGTCCGCCGGTCCTCGGCGAAGCGCCGGGCGTAGCGCGCGTCGTCGAGATAGCCCTGGTCCTGAAGCTGGGCGAGCGCCGCGTCGATCACCTCGGCCGCGAGCTGCTCGCCCTCCAGGCGCGCGCGCACCTCGGCCACCGTGCGGTCGCGGCGGGCGAGGTAGCGGTAGGCGACGTCGAGCGCGTGCTGAAGGCGCTCCTCCGACGAGACGGTCACGGCCGAGCGACGGGCAACGACGTCGCTAGGCGGCCTGCCCCACGGGCGCCGGCGCGACGACGGCGTCGAGCGCGTCCGCCGCCATCTCGGCGTCGGAGTCGATCGGCTGGACCAGGTCACGGTCGAAGGCCAGCGCTTCGTAGATCTTGGCCTCGATCTCCTTGGCGATCTCGACGTGCTCCTCGAGGAAGGCCTTGGCGTTGTTCCGGCCCTGACCGAGACGCTCATCGCCGTAGGAGAAGAACGAGCCCGACTTGGTGACCACGTTGTGCTCGATGCCCAGGTCGATGAGGCACCCCGCGGTCGAGATCCCCTTGCCGAACTCGATGTCGAACTCGGCCTGGCGGAACGGCGCAGCGACCTTGTTCTTGACCACCTTGACCCGCACCCGGTTGCCGACCGCCTCGGTGCCCTCCTTGAGCGTCTCGATGCGCCGGATGTCCAGACGCTGCGACGAGTAGAACTTCAGCGCGCGGCCACCGGGCTGCGTCTCCGGGGAGCCGAACATCACTCCGACCTTCTCGCGGATCTGATTCGTGAACAGGCAGAGCGTGTCCGTGCGGTTGAGGTTGCCGGCCAGCTTGCGCATGGCCTGGCTCATCATCCGCGCCTGCAGGCCGACCGTCTGGTCGCCCATCTGGCCCTCGAGCTCGGCGCGCGGCGTGAGCGCGGCGACGGAGTCGATGCAGACGAGGTCGACCGCGCCGGAGCGCACAAGCATGTCGGCGATCTCCAGCGCCTGCTCGCCGTAGTCGGGCTGGGAGACGAGCAGCTCGTCGATGTCGACGCCGATGTTGCGGGCGTACAGCGGGTCCATCGCGTGCTCGGCGTCGATGAAGGCGCACACGCCGCCCAGCTTCTGGGCCTCGGCGATGACGTGATAGGTCAGCGTCGTCTTGCCCGAGGACTCCGGGCCGAAGACCTCCACGATGCGCCCACGCGGCACGCCACCGATGCCGAGGGCCAGATCGAGCGACAGCGCGCCCGTGGGGATGGCCTGCACGCGCACCTGCGCGCCCTCGTCGCCCATGCGCATGATCGTTCCCTTGCCGAACTCGCGCTCGATCTGCGTGAGCGCGCCCTGCAGTGCGGCGTCGCGGGCCTTGGCGGCCTTCTCCTCTTCGGTTGCCATGGGGTTGCGAACCTCTCTCTCGGCGAGTCGTGAGCAGTGCAGTGTCCCGGTCAGATCGGACGGAACCCGACCGTACGCACGTTCGTGTCACGGCTCTAGACGCTGTCTGCAACGGAACTGTGCAAACACGGCGGACCGAGATCTCAGAGCCCCAGAACGAGGCTCAGCGCGGTGTCGACGCCCCGGCCAGCTCCGCTATCGCGCTCAACGGCCGCAACGCCGCGATGGCCGTGCTCACCCGACGCCGGTCGCAGGCTACGGGCGAAGCGCCACAGCCCCGCCGCCGCCCCCACCGATTGCCCGGGCGAGCGCCGAAGCCGCGGCTTCCAGCGGGTACGTCGCTGTCACGGAAATGTCCAGTTTTCCGGCCGCTAGCAGCTCGGTCATCGCTCCAAGCGTGGGGCCGTCGGCCCGTACGACCACCGACGACATCGCGATGCCGCGCTCCTCGTTCGGCGGATCCAAGGTGATGGTGGCCAGCCGGCCACCGTCGCGAACGGTGCGGATCGCGTCGGCGGATCCGCCTGGCGCCGCGTTTGCAGCCGCGGATACGCCCGAGGTGCCGCCGAGGGCGTGCGCCTCCTCGGGCCAGCCCGGGTCGTGGTAGTCGAGCAGATGGGACGCTCCCAGTCGGCTCAGGCGTTCATGGCTTGCTGGGCTGGCGGTCGCGATCACTTCGGCGCCACGCACTACTGCGAGCGAGACGAGCACGCCGCCGGTAACTCCGCCGCCGCCGTGGATGAGCACCACATCGCCAGCCTGTATGGCCAAGGCCTCGTCGATCACCTGCGCGGCGGTGAGCGCCGGGACCGGGAACGCCGCCGCGACGTCCCACGAGACAGCGTCCGGTTTTCTCGCCAGCAGTGCTGCCGGCGCGATCAGGGAGGGCGCCCACGTTCCCTGGTCCCGCAGCGGCAGGGGATGGGTGAGAACCTCGTCCCCTTCCTTCCACTGCCCGACTGCCTCGCCAACCGCGGCTATGACTCCGGCCGCCGCGACGCCAAGCGCCATCGGAGGTGTGCGGCCGACATCCCACTGGCCCGTGCGAACGAACTCGTCCCAGTTGGCGACCCCCGCGGCCCGCACCTCGATCAGGACCTCATCGCCGGCCAGCGGGCGAGGATCGGGGAGCTCGATCGTCTCGACGGCAGCGGCCAGCTCCCGGACCCCGGCGGCGCGCATAGCGAGCCCAGCTTACCGCTCAGATGACCCTGCTCTTGCGTCGGTTGTGCTGATCCGCACGTGTCGGCACGACGCGTCAGTGTCCACGCCTCATCGGCCAGCAAGACGTGGCCGCGGGCCGGCCCGAGCCAGTCATGGCGCTATCCCTCGCGCGCGAGCGCCAGCTCCTCCAGCGGCTCGTAGCGCGCCGGGCCGCCGCCCAGGTGCGAGCGGTAGAGGACGACGGCCTCGCCGGCGAAGCTCGCGTGGGGGGCGTCGGGGAGGTGGCGCGTGCGCGGGTGTGCTCCGCGGCGGACGCGCGCGACCGTGACGTGCGGGCGGAATCGGCGGGCCTCGGGCTCCCACGCCAGGGCAACGGACAGCCGGTCGACGACCTCGGCGCGCAGCGCGGCGAGCGTCCCGTCGCCGTCCTCGAGGCCGACGGTCAGGACGTGCGGACGGCGAGGCGCCAGCCACAGCGGCTCGGCGAGCGCCAGCGCCGGGGCGACGCCGTGCACGGCGCGCACGGCCGCGCGAGCGGCGTCGATCTCCTCCTCCGGCCGGTGACCGACGAAGGCGAGCGTCAGGTGCATCGCCTCCTCCCCCACCGCGCGCAGAGCGGGGTCGCGCTCGGCGGCGGCGTGGCCGAACTGGGCCAGCTGCGTGCGCACCGCGACGGGGAGCTCGAGGGCGACGAAGAGCCGGGCGGTCATGCGGGGCCCGGACCGCGCGAGGCGGGGGCGTCCGGACTGGGCGAGGCAGGCGCGGCCGGACCGGCCGAGCCGGGCGCGGCCGCCTGCGGGCCTTCGGTGAGCAGCGCCCGCACGAGGTGCATCGCCACCGTCGTCGAGCGCTCGCGCACGTGCGCGCGGTCGCCGGGCAGCTGCGTCGAGCGCGTCACGCGCACGCCCTCGGGCCCGGCCACGCTGAAGCACACGAGCCCGACCGGCTTGGCCTCGGTCCCTCCGCCGGGGCCCGCGATGCCGGTGACGCCGACGCCCACGTCGGCCCCGAACCGCGAGCGCGCGCCGTCGGCGAGCGCCTCGGCGACCTCGACCGAGACGGCGCCCACGCGCGCGATCAGCTCGGGGTCGACGCCCGCCAGCGCCGCCTTCGCCGCGTCGGAGTAGACGACGAGCCCGCCGGCCACGTAGTCCGACGAGCCGGGCAGCTCGGTGAGGCGCGCGGCCAGGAGGCCGGCGGTGCACGACTCCGCGGTGGCGATCATCCACCCGCGCGCGCGCAGCAGGTCGGCGACGACTTGGTCCACGGTGCGCCCGTCGTCCGAAAACAGCGTCCCCAAATGGCGCGCGCGCACGGTCTCGACGAAGCGCGCGTACGTGTCCGCCGCGGGGGGCGCGTAGCGCGTGACGACCTCGAGCTCGCCGCGCCGCAGGCAGGTCGTGATCTCCAGCCCCTCCAGGCCGTGGGCGGCCTCGGCCGCGCGCAGCGTCTCGGCGATCTCCGATTCCGGGATCCCGTAGAGCCGCAGCGTCTGCTGGCGCAGCTCCACCGCACCGGCGATGGCCGCGCGGAAGCCGTCGGTCTTCACCGCCGCCGGCCACATCGCGTGCAGCTCGCGCGGCGGGCCGGGCAGGACGACCACCATCGGGCCGCCCTCGACGGGCACCACGAGCCCGGGCGCCGTCCCCACCGGGTCGAGCACCGTCGCGCCCTCCGGCACGAGCGCCTGCTTGCGGTTGGAAGCGCGGATGGCGTCGGGGTCGAGGTCGGGCCAGCGTGACATCAGCCGGCGCAGGATCTCGCCGATCCGCTCCTCGAGGCGCTCGTCGAGCACCATCGCCCGCCCCGCGAACGCGCCCACCACCTCGGCGGTCAGGTCGTCCGCCGTCGGGCCCAGTCCGCCGGTGGTCACCACCACGTCGACGCCCCGCGCCGCCAGGAAGCGCAGCGCCTCGTCCATGTCCTCGCGCCGATCGCCGACGACGAGCGTATACGCGTGGTCGACGCCGAGCTCGCGCAGGCGCTCGGACAGCCACGGGCCGTTGAGATCGGGCACCCGGCCGGTCAGGACCTCGGTCCCGGTGACGACGATGCCAGCCCGCGCCGTCACGCTCGAGCGCAGATCGGCCACCGGTCGCGCGGGAGCCGGTGGATCTTCGTCGGCGTGATCTCGTACCCGATGCCGTTGCTCGCCGGCGCCACGCTGTGCGACTTGCCGTTGACCACCAGGCGCGCCTCGGACGTCCCGAGCTGAACGCGGAAGCGCGAGGACCGGTAGGGGCCCTGGCGGGCGCCGCTGGTCAGCACGATGCCGTTGATCGGCGTGCGCTTGCCGGCCGCCTTGAGGCACACGTAGACCTGCCCGGTGGCCACGATGGTCAGGCGCGCGTGCTTCGGCTTGGCCTTCTTCTTGGGCTGCGTCGTGCCTGCCGAGGTGGTGCCGGTCCCCGAGGAGGACGGCGACTGGGCCGGCTTGCCCGCCCCCGCGTTCCCCGCGCGGCCTCCGCTCCCGCCGTCGTCGCCGGCGAGGCGGCCGAGGAAGTACAGCGCGACCAGCAGCCCGACGATCACCGCCCCGACCAGCCAGCCGCGCGGCACGGCCGCCCGCGGCGCGCGCCGGCGATCACGCTGGCCCAGCGGCGCGATCGGCTGGAGCTCGACGTCGCTGAGCCGCTCGTGGCGCAGCTTGTACTCCTCGATGAGGAGCTTGCCGTCGAGGCCGAGCGCATCGGCGTAGGTCCGCAGGAAGCTCTTGACGTAGGTCGTGCCCGGGAGGAGGTCCCACTCCTCGTTCTCCAGCGCCCGCAGGTACTTGGCGCGGATCTTGGTCTCGGCTTCGATCTCCGAGATGTCGATCCTGGCGCGCATGCGCGCTTCCCGCAGGGTGGAGCCGATGTCCGGCATCGCGTGCGAAGGCTACCGTCGCCCTCGCGAATGCCCTGCGCAGCGACACGTTTCGTGCAGGTTCAGCCGTCGACGTCGTCCGTCGGCGCGCCGACGGGCTCCGACGCGTGCTCCCGCGTGCTCTCCAGCGCGGCCAGCA
The DNA here is from genome assembly GCA_036379935.1 of Solirubrobacteraceae bacterium. GTDB lineage: Bacteria > Actinomycetota > Thermoleophilia > Solirubrobacterales > Solirubrobacteraceae > JAOPZW01. Next base: position 17,130 of record DASVFT010000018.1, read on the forward strand.
CCCGCGGCAGGTCGCCCTCGGCCACGAGGACCTGACGGGGCTTGGAGCCCTCGTACCCGGAGATGATCCCGCGGCGCTCGAGCATGTCGATGAGGCGTCCCGCGCGCGTGTAGCCGAGGCGCAGGCGGCGCTGGAGCATCGAGGTGGAGGCCGTGCCCATCTCGACGACGAGCGAGATGGCGTCGCCCAGGAGCGGATCCTCGTCGGGGTCGAAGCCCTCGTCGTCGGACTTCTCGACCGCCTCAGGCTCGACCTCTTCGAGCAGGTCCTCGCGCAGCTCGGGCTCGCCCTGGCGCGCCCAGAAGCTCGTGAGCGCCTCGATCTGGGGCTCGTCGATGTAGGCACCCTGGATGCGCTGCAGCCGCGAGGAGCCGACGGGCGAGAAGAGCAGGTCGCCCTGGCCCAGCAGCGACTCGGCGCCGTTCTGGTCCAGGATGACGCGCGAGTCGGTCTGCGAGCTCACCGAGAAGGCGATCCGCGACGGGACGTTGGCCTTGATCATGCCGGTGATGACGTCGACGCGCGGCGACTGGGTGGCCAGCACGAGGTGGATGCCGACCGCGCGCGCCTTCTGGGCCAAGCGGATGATCGAGTCCTCGACGTCGGCCGGCGCGACCATCATGAGGTCGGCGAGCTCGTCGATGACGCACAGGATGTACGGCAGCGACTTGTCGCCCTCGCGGACGCGCAGCTTGTTGAGCTCGACCAGCGAGCGCGTGCGCTTGACGCTCATCACGCCGTAGCGCCACTCCATCTCGCGCACGAGGTTCTGCAGTGCGTTGGCCGCCATGCGCGGCGAGGTGATGACGGGCGTCAGCAGGTGCGGGAGCGCCTCGTAGTGGTTGAGCTCGACCTGCTTGGGGTCGACGAGCACGAGGCGCACGTCGTCGGGCGTCGCGCGCAGCAGGATCGACGACAGCATCGCGTTGATGGCGGCCGACTTGCCGGCGCCGGTCGTGCCGGCCACCAGCAGATGGGGCATCCTGGCCAGGTCGGCTGGGATCGCCTTGCCCGAGACGTCCTTCCCCAGCCACACGGTGAGCGGCGAGTGGTCCTTCGGCGGCTCGGAGAAGACGTCGCCCAGGGTGACCACGCGGCGGTGGCGGTTGGGGACCTCGACGCCGACCGCGCGCTTGCCGGGAATCGGGGCGAGGATGCGGATCTCGGTGGCCGCCAGCGCGTAGGCCAGGTCGTTCTTGAGGTTGGCGACCTTGGCCATCTTCACGCCGGGCGCGAGCTGGAGCTCGTAGCGCGTGATGTGCGGCCCCGCGACCGCGCCCATGACCTGCGCGTCGACGCCGAGGTGCCCCAGCGCCTCGACGAGGCGCTGCGCGGTCTTCTCCTGGCCGGCGGTGTCGGGCTTGGCCTGCTCGGCCGTCGAGCGCTTGAGGACGCGCGCGTCGGGCAGCTTGAACTCGACCTCGCCCGGGTCGAGGTGCGCAAGGGGCGGATCGCCGTCCTCGGGCTCTGCGGTCACGTCCGGCGGCTCTTCGGGTGGGAGCGACTCGGGCTCGGGCAGCGCCTCGGGGAGCTCGGGGAGCTCGGGCTCCTCGCGCGGCGGCGGAGCGACGGCGGCCTCGAACAGGTCGGGGTAGCGCAGCGCGCCGTCGAGGTCGCCCGTCCTCGTCGCGGGACGGATGAGGACCTCCTCGTCCTCGAGGTCGGGCGGCAGCAGCGGCTCGGGATCGAGCTCCGGCTCGGACCGCGAGCGCGGCACCGGTCGCAGGGCACGCGTGGTCTCCACGACCTGCTCGCCCGTGGCGCGCAGGACGCCGGCGACCGTGGCGCCCGTGAGCAGCAGGAGCGCGGCCACGAACAAGAAGAGCGCAAGGATATGGGCGCCGACGCCGGAGAACAGGCGCGTCGAGGCGTCGGCCATGACCTGGCCGAGATGGCCTCCGCGCTCGTCGACGGGCGCGCCGTCGCCGGGCCCCAGGCCCAGCGTGCCCACGGCCAGGCCCAGGCAGGCGGCGCCCAGGAGGCACAGGGCGCCGGCGCGGAAGGGCCGCACGCCGGCCGGCAGCACGGGACGCAGCACGAGCAGGCCACCGGCGGCGACCAGCGCCACCGGCGAGGCCCAGGCCACGCGGCCGACCGCCCACGTCAGGGCGTCGACGATGGCCTGGCCGGCCTCGCCCCCCTCCCACCCCATGTAGAGCGGGAAGGCGAGGAAGACGCCGGCGGCCACGAGGCCAAGGCCGAGGAGGTCGAGATGGCGCTGCTCGAGGACGGGCAGGCGCGGCGGCCACGACACGGGCGAGCGGCGTGCGCGGGCCGTCGGACGGCGTTTGGCGGGCTTGCGGGCAGGGGGCATCGTGGTGACGGGATCCTGTTCGACCCCGAGCGTCGCGACCCTGCTCGGGGTAGGAGGGTCGCGTGGCCGCCACGCCAACGCGCACCGCGCCGACCATCGCCGCACTGGGCCTCGCCGTGCTCTGCGTGTCGCAGTTCGTCGACGTGCTGAGCGTGAACACGGCGGTGATCGCGCTGCCCGACATCCGCGCCGACCTGGCGATGAGCGCCGCCGCCGCGCAATGGGTCATCAGCGTCTACGCGCTGCTGTTCGGCAGCCTCCTGCTCTTCGCGGGTCGACTGGCGGACCGCGTCGGCCATCGCCGGCTCTTCACGGCCGGGCTGGCCGCCTTCGCGGTGGGCTCGCTGCTCTGCGGGCTAGCCTCGAACGGCTCCACGCTCGTCGCGGCGCGCGCGGCGACCGGGGCCGCGGCGGCGTTCACGGTGCCCGCCGCGCTGGCCCTGCTGGTCGCCGGTACCGACGGCGCCGGGCGCCGCCGCGCGCTCGGGTGGTGGACCGCGGCAGGAGCCGGTGGCGGCGTGGCCGGCCTCGCGCTCGGGGGCGTCCTGACCGACGTCGCGGGCTGGCGGGCCGCCTTCATCGTGCCGGCTGTCCTCGCGGCCGTGTGGCTGCCGTTCGTGCGCTCGCTGGGGCCGGCGGACACGGCGGTCGGCGAGCGACCGCTGGATCTGGCGGGCACGGTGGCGGCGGCATCGGGACTGGTCCTGCTGCTCGCCGCGCTCAGCGCCATCGGGGGCGCGGGCTCGGGGCCGGCGGCCTGGGGCGCGCTGGCCGCGGCCGTGGTCGCGCTGGCCGCCTTCGGGTTCATCGAGGCCCGGGCCCGCTGGCCGCTCCTCCCCCGCGGCCTCGTCCACGATCGCCCACTGCTGGCCGGGACCCTCGCCTCGGCGCTCAACACCGCCGCGACGAGCCCGTTCGCCGTCCTCGGCGCGATCTACCTCCAGGACGTGCGCGGCTGGTCGCCGGCGGCCAACGGCCTGAGCTTCGTGCCCTTCAGCGTCATGGTCATCGTCGGCTCGGCGCTGGGCGCCGCCATGCTCGGGCGACTGGGGCCCGCCCGCACGCTGAGCGCCGCGACGGCGGTCCTGGTCGCCATGCCGCTCCTGTCGTGCGCGATCAGCGCGGACGGAGGAGAGGCGCTGCTCATCGCCGCTCGAGCCCTCGACGGGCTGGGCCTCGGCTGCGCGGCGGTGACGGCCACCGCGCTCGGCACCTCGACAGCGCAGCACGACGACCACGGCTTCGCCGCCGGGCTGATCAACACCGCCACCCAGCTCGGCACCGCCATCAGCATCGCGCTGCTCGTGCCGTTGGCGGCGGCGCTGGCCGGCGACATGCCCAGCGGGGCCGACACCGTCAGCGGCGTGCGCGTGGGGTTCGCGGTCGCGGCGGGCATCGCGCTCGCCGGCGGTGCGGCCACGCTTGCGATCCTGCGGCGCCCGCGGGGGGTGATGGACGCCGGTTCCCCTTAGCGCACGTTGACGTCGCGCCCTACAGTGGACACCCACATGAACCTCGGTGGCCGCGACCCACGCGTGCTCGTCGTGGAGGACGACGAGGAGATCGCCCAGGTCCTCCAGCGCTCGCTGCGCCTGGAGGGCTACGACGTGCGCATCGCCGGCGACGGCGAGACCGCGCTGGACCAGTCGGTGGCGTTCAACCCCGACCTCGTGATCCTCGACCTTGGCCTCCCGAAGCTCGACGGCATCGAGGTCGCGCGGCGCCTGCGCTCGGCCGACGACGTGCCGATCCTCATGCTCACCGCGCGCGACGCGCTGGAGGCGCGCGTCGAGGGGCTGGACTCGGGCGCGGACGACTACCTCGTCAAGCCCTTCGAGCGCCAGGAGCTGCTCGCGCGCCTGCGCGCGCTCCTGCGCCGCCGCCCGCCCCGCGGCAGCGCGTCGCTCGTGGTCTCCGACCTCGCGCTGAACCCGGACACCCACGAGGTCGCCCGCGGCGACCGCGAGATCGAGCTCACCCAGCGCGAGTTCGAGCTGCTCGAGTACCTCATGCGCAACGAGCGCATCGTCGTCCCGCGCCAGCGCCTCCTGGAGGAGGTCTGGGGCTACGACCCGTTCGCGACGACGAACACCATCGAGGTCTTCGTCTCGAACCTGCGTCGCAAGCTCGAGGCGGGAGGCGAGGCCAGGCTGCTGCACACGATCCGCGGAGCGGGGTATGTCCTTCGGGCTTGAGCGCCTCCCGATCCGCTGGCGCCTCGCGCTCACCTCGGCCGGCCTGACCCTGGTCATCCTGACGGCGTTCGCGGTGGCCGTCGGCCAGCTCACCGCGTCGCGCGTGCGCTCGGACTTCCAGAACGAGATCGCGGCGGCGGTGGACAACCTCTCCGACCGCGTCTTCATCGTCTGCGACGCGGTCAACGGCAAGTGCGCCCCCGGCGGCCCCAACCTCCGCGACGTGTCGGCCGCCGGCGACGCCACGATCCGGATCCTCTTCCCCGACGGCCGGATCCTCGACCAGACGCCGCGAGCGCCCAACTTCGGACTCATGTTCCCGGCGCGCAGCGCGAAGTACGGCGGCCTGCGCGTCGAGATCCGCAAGCGGCCCGTGAAGGTCGTCGACCCGGAGGGTCACACGAGCCGCTTCCTCGTCCCCGTGGTGCTCCAGTACGCCCGCAAGGTCTCCGACATCGAGGCCACCGTGCGGCGCGTGCGCCTCTTCCTCGGCGCCGGCGTGATCGGGGGCACGCTCTTGGCGCTGCTGGCCGGCGTGCTCCTCGGGCGCCGCGCGATGCGCCCCGTCGCCGCGCTCACCGCGGCCTCGCGGGACATCGAGCGCACGCGCGACCCCGGCAAGTCGATCCCCCAGCCGCGCGCCGACGACGAGGTGGCCGAGCTGGCGCGCACGCTGCAGGCAATGCTCGACTCGCTGGAGGCCGCGCGCGAGGAGACCGAGGACGCGCTCGTGCGCCAGCGGCAGTTCGTGGCCGACGCCTCGCACGAGCTGCGCACGCCGTTGACCTCGATCCTGGCCAACCTCGAGCTCCTGGCCGAGGTGCTCGAGGGCGAGCGGGGCGAGGCCGCCCACTCGGCCCTGCGCTCGTCGCAGCGCATGCGCCGCCTCGTCGGCGACCTGCTGCTGCTCGCACGCGCCGACGCCAACCGCCAGCTGCCGCGCGAGCCCACCGACGTCGGGCGCGTCCTCGTCGAGGCCGCGGCCGAGCTGGGACCGGTCGCCGACGGGCACGAGCTGACCGTCGACAGCGACGAGGCGGTCGTCAACGGCACCCGCGACGAGCTGCATCGCATGACGCTCAACCTCATGGAGAACGCCCTGCGCCACACGCCGAACGGCACGCACGTCAGCGCGCGGGTGGCGGCCGACGACGGCGAGGTCGTCCTCACGGTGCAGGACGACGGCCCGGGCGTCCCCGCCGACCTGCGCGAGCGGGTCTTCGAGCGCTTCGTGCGCGGCGCCGGCGACCGCGGCTCGTCGAGCGGTCTCGGCCTCTCGATCGTGCGCGCGGTCGCCGAGTCGCACGGCGGCAGCGTGGAGCTCGAGGACGCCCACCCCGGCGCGCGCTTCGTCGTGCGCCTCCCACGCGCCGACGTGCCGGCCGAGCAGCCGACGCCGACGCCGGCGCATGCGTGACGCATGAGTTCCGCGCGTGGCGCATGCTAGGCTGAGGCGATGGGCGTCATGGTGCAGATTCGCGATGTGCCGGAGCACGTCCACCGCACCCTGAAGGCCCGGGCCGCCGCATCCGGAACCTCGCTTTCCGAGTATCTGCGCCTGGAGCTCCAGCGCGCGGCATCGCGCCCCACACCGGCAGAGCTCGCGGCGCGCGTGCGCGCCCGCGGTGCAGTGAGCCTCCCCAGCGGCAGCGAGAAGGCCGTACGGCGCCTTCGCGACGACGGCGAGTGACCGTCCTCGACACCTCCGCCGTCGTCGACTACCTCCTGGGTTCGGGGGTCAGCGCAGAGGTCGAGATCCT
>DASVFT010000019.1:0-23704 GCA_036379935.1 Solirubrobacteraceae bacterium
CCGTCGCTCGAGCCCGCGCCGTCGGCGCCGGACTGCTGCTGCTCCTGGGCGCGCTGGTACATCGCCTCCGAGACCTTGTGGAAGGCCGCCTGCAGCGCCTCGGTCTTGGCGTTGATCTCGGCCGTGTCCTCGGAGGTCAGCACCTCGCGGACGTCCTTGATGGCGGCCTCGATCTCCTCGCGCGAGGAGGCGTCGACCTGCTCGTCCAGGTCCTTGAGCTGGCGCTCGGCCTGGTAGGCGGCGTTCTCGGCCGTGTTGCGGGCCTCGGCCAGCTCGCGCGCCCGGCGGTCCTCCTCGGCGTGGGTCTCGGCGTCGGAGACCATGTTGCGGATCTCCTCCTCGCTCAGGCCCGACCCGGCGCGGATCTCGATCTTCTGCTCCTTGCCGGTGCCCAGGTCCTTGGCCGACACGTTGAGGATGCCGTTGGCGTCGATGTCGAAGCCGACCTCGATCTGCGGGATGCCGCGCGGCGCGGGCGGGATCCCGGTCAGCTGGAACTTGCCCAGCGACTTGTTGTAGGTCGCCATCTCGCGCTCGCCCTGCAGGACGTGGATCTCGACCGACGGCTGGTTGTCCTCGGCCGTGGAGAAGATCTCCGACTTGCGGGTGGGGATGGTCGTGTTGCGCTCGATGAGCTTGGTCATCACGCCGCCCTTGGTCTCGATGCCCAGGGTCAGCGGGGTCACGTCGAGCAGGAGCACGTCCTTGACGTCGCCGGCCAGGACGCCCGCCTGGATGGCGGCGCCGACGGCCACGACCTCGTCGGGGTTGACGCCGCGGTGCGGCTCCTTGCCCGTGAGCTCCTTGACCTTGTCCTGCACCGCCGGCATGCGCGTCATGCCACCGACGAGGACGACGTGGTCGATCTGGGCCGCGCCCTTGTCCTTGGCGTCGTCGAGCGCCTGGCGCACCGGGGCGACCACGCGGTCGATGAGCTGGGAGGTCAGCTCGTTGAGCTTGGCCCGGGTCAGGCGCATGTCGAGGTGCTTGGGGCCGGACTGGTCGGCGGTGATGAAGGGCAGGTTGATCTGCGTCTCCTGCGCCGAGGAGAGCTCGATCTTCGCCTTCTCGGCCGCCTCGTAGAGGCGCTGCAGGGCCATGGGGTCCTGCGTGAGGTCGATGCCCTGGTCGCGCTTGAACTCGCTGGCCAGCCAGTCCACGATCGCCTTGTCGAAGTTATCGCCGCCGAGGTGGTTGTCACCCGCGGTGGCCTTGACCTCGAAGACGCCCTCGCCGATCTCCAGCACCGACACGTCGAAGGTGCCGCCGCCGAGGTCGAAGACGAGGATGGTCTGGTCGGACTCCTTGTCGAGCCCGTAGGCGAGCGACGCGGCCGTCGGCTCGTTGATGATGCGCTTGACGTCGAGGCCGGCGACCTTGCCGGCGTCCTTGGTCGCCTGGCGCTGGTCGTCGTTGAAGTACGCCGGGACGGTGATGACCGCGCTGTCGACCGTGTCGCCGAGATAGGCCTCGGCGTCGGCCTTGAGCTTCTGGAGGATCATCGCGCTGATCTCGGGCGGGCTGTACTGCTTGCCGCCGGCCTCCACGCGCGCGTCGCCGTTGGGACCGGAGACGACCTTGTAGGGGACGATCGACTCCTCCTCGCGCACCTCGGCCTCCTTGCGGCCCATGAAGCGCTTGATGGAGAAGACGGTGTTCTGCGGGTTGGTGACCGCCTGACGCTTGGCGACGGTGCCGACGAGGCGGTTGCCGTCCTGCGTGAAGGCGACCACGGAAGGGGTGGTGCGACCTCCCTCGACGTTCTCGATGACGGTCGGCTCGCCGCCTTCGAGGACGGCCATGCACGAGTTCGTCGTGCCGAGGTCGATCCCGATGGTCTTGGCCATATGGTGAGGACTCCTTCTTGCCTGCTCGTTCTCGCTGGTGGAAATCTGAGTCCGAGGCTAGCAGATCCTTCGCGCCTTCTCGCGGGTCTGTGTGCCGAGGCGCACAGTCTGAGAGGGTCGAATGACGCGGTGGGCGGCGCGCGCCGAGCCTACGGTCACAGATGCAAGCGGCTCTCTCTCGAAGACCACAGGAGGTCACCATGCTCACCCGCCGCATCGCCGCCAGCGCTTGTGCGCTGTGCCTGGTCGTTCCGGGCCTCGCCGCCGCCAAGCCGGTGGACGTCGTCAGCCCGACGGCCACGCCCCAGATCCACAACCACTCGGTCGCCGCCCGCAACGGCGGCACGGCCTACGGCGACACCAAGGGCGACCTGAACGTCAACCGTGGGCAGACCCTCGTCGGCGACAGCAAGAGCGACCTGCCGCGGACGACGACTCCGATCGCCGCGCCCACCGCGACGCGTGCGCCCGACAACCCGACGAACGGGACGAACGGCTGGCAGATCGCCGCCTTCGTCGAGGCCGGCCTTCTGGCGGCCTTCGGCCTCGGCTGCGCCGTTGCGCTCAGCCGCCTGCGCCCGCGGCGCCGCGCCGCCGGCATGGGCGTGTAAGGGGGGTCAGGAAGGTCGGGCGGGCCACGGACGGCTCGCCCGCCTTCAGCTCGCAAGCGTCTCGGTCCGGAAGGGCCGCAGCCCGCGCGCGAGGTAGTTGGGCATCGCCGCGCCGGCGTCCCGCGTGTTGGTCTGCAGCCACACGCGCGGCGCGAGCTCCAAGGCCCGGCGCAACGCGTGCGTGAGCAGGAACCCGCCCAGGCCCATGCCCTGGAACGGCGCGCGCAGGCCGAAGTAGGCGACCTCGACGCTGCCGTCTTCGCGCCGCAGCTCGTAGTAGCCGGCCCGGTCGCCGGCGACGGTTGCGACCCAGGTCTCCACCCCCTCGGCCCAGGCCTGCCAGTCGGCCGCGGAGCGCCCCAGGTGGTCGACCCACGCGTGCGCGGCGCCGACCTCCACGTAGAAGAAGCGGTTCACCGACCCGTCGGGCGGGTCCACGCGCCGCACCTCGAGCGCCTTTAGGCGCGGCGGCCCGGCGGGACGCAGCGCCCGCGGATCGTCGAGCTCCAGGTAGGTGCGAACGACGGGCTCGGACACCCGGGGATCTTGCCGCGCCGGCGCTATTCGCGCCGCGACGGGCACATGAGCCGCAGGGCGCAGGTGCGGCAGGCCGGGCGCTGCGCGTGGCACGTCCGCCGCCCGTGGCGCAGCAGGTTGACGTGGAGCTCGAGCTCGGCGCCCGGCGGGGTGATGGCCAGCATCTGGTCGTGGAGGCGGTCGAACGGAGCGCCCGGCTCGAGGAGGTGCAGGCGCGTGCCCACGCGCGAGACGTGCGTGTCGACCGGCACATCGCGCAGCCCGTAGGAGAAGAGGAGCACGCAGGCCGCGGTCTTGCGCCCGACGCCGGGCAGCGCGCACAGGTAGGCCTGCGACTCGGCCACCGGCGCATCGCGCATCCACGAGAGGTCCAATCGATCGCCGATCGCCTCGAGGATGGCCTTGATCCGCACGGACTTCACCTTCGAGATGCCGCCGGGACGGATGGCCTCCTCGATCTCCTCCACCGGCGCGTCGCGCACCGCCTCCCAGGACGGGAAGCGCTCCCGCAGGCGCTGGAAGGCGACGTCGCGGTTGCGGTCGTTGGTGGACTGCGAGAGCACGGTGAGGACGAGCTCGCCCACGGGGTCGCCGTGGGGCTCCATGACGGGCACCCCGTACATCGCGCGCAGCCGCTCGCGCACCGCGCGGACGCGGCGCGCGGCGGGGCGGCGCCAGGAGCTGGCCATGACCGAAGTATCGTCCGCGCGCTCATGGGCCCGATCGCCGAGCACGAGCAGACCCTGTACGGGCAGCCGCTGTTCTGGCGCAGCGCCGAGGGCGCCGATCCACCGGTGCTCTATCTGCACGGCGTGCCCACGAGCTCCGACGACTGGCTCCCGTTCCTGGAGCGCACGGGTGGGCTGGCGCCCGACCTCCCCGGCTTCGGCCGCACCGGCAAGCGCGGCGACGGCGAGTACACGCTCGCGGGCTACGACCGCTTCGTGGAGTCGTTCCTCGACCACGTCGAGGTCGAGCGCGTGCGCCTGGTCGTGCACGACTGGGGCGCCGCCGGCCTGCTGTGGGCCCAGCGCAACCCCGAGCGCGTGGAGCGGCTCGTGCTCATCGACGCCGTGCCGCTGCTGCCTGGCTATCGCTGGCATCGGCTCGCGCGGCTGTGGCGCATGCGCGCGGTGGGCGAGCTCACGATCGGCCTGTCGACCCGCTGGGCCGCCCGTCGCGTCCTGCCGCCGGCCGTTGCCGACCACGCCTGGGCGCACTTCGACCAGGGAACGCAGCGCGCGATCCTGCGCCTGTACCGCTCGACCCCCGAGGACGCGCTGGCGCGCGCGGGGCTCGACCTCGGACGCATCGACTGCCCGGCGCTCGTCGTGTGGGGCGACCGCGACCCCTACATCGAGCCGGCGTTCGCCGACGCCTACGCCGCCGCACTGGGAGGCGAGACCGAGGTCCTGCACCTCCACGACGCCGGGCACTGGCCCTGGCACGAGCGCCCGGATGCGATCGACCGCATCGCCACGTTCCTTCGCGCCTAGGGCGATCCCGGCCTGGGCGCTGGCGGCCGTGCTGGCCGCTGCCTACCTCCTCGTCGTGCCTCCGAGCGCGGACGTCGCCGCCCAGGAGTACCGCGCGGCTCTCGGACTGGTCCTGTGGGACAACGGCTGGTACGGCGGCCACCACATGCCGGGCTACAGCGTGCTGTTCCCGCCGCTCGCGTCGGCCCTCGGCGCACGTGTCGTCGGTGCGCTGAGCGCGATCGCTGCCGCGTGGGCCTTCGAGCGCCTGCTCGGCGCCGCGCGCGTCGAGCGCCGCGCGGCCCGCGTGGCCGCGCTGTGGCTCGCGGCCGGCACCGCGGCCAACCTCGTCAGCGGGCGCTTGACCTTCGCCCTGGGCGTCGCGCTCGGCCTCGGAGCCCTCCTGGCCGCCGTGCGCGGCCGGCGGCTGGGCGCCGGGGCGCTCGCCGTCCTCACCGCGCTGGCCAGCCCCGTGGCCGGCGCCTTCCTGGCTCTCGCGGCGGTCGCCTGGTGGCTCACCGCGAGACGTTCGACCGCGGTCCTGCTCGCCGCCGGAGCACTCCTGCCGGTGGCCGTGCTCGCGCTCGTCTTTCCCGAGGGCGGCAGCTTCCCGTTCGTCCCCTTGAGCTTCTGGCCCGCGCTGGCCGCGGTCGTCGGCGTGCTGGCGCTCGTCCCGCGCGAGGCGCGTGTCGTCCGGGTCGGCGCCGCCCTGTACGCCGCCGCGCTGATCGCCAGCTTCGTCCTCGAGACGCCGATGGGCGGGAACGTGGTGCGGCTCGGCTCGCTGTTCGCCGGTCCGGTGGTGGCCGCCGTGCTCTGGCGCCGTGACCCGCGCGCCCTCGCGCTGCTCGTCGTCCCCTTGCTCTATTGGCAGTGCACTGCGCCCGTCGACGACTGGGTGCGCTCGGGCGACGACCCCTCGGTGCACAAGAGCTACTACGGCGGGCTGCTGGCCTTCCTGGGAGCCCAGCGCGGCGGACCGTTCCGCGTCGAGATCCCCTTCACCGACAACCACTGGGAGTCGCGCTGGGTGGCTCCGCACGTCGCCCTCGCCCGCGGATGGGAGCGCCAGCTCGACCGCGACCGCAACGCGCTGTTCTACGACGGGCGCCCGCTGACGGCCGCCCGCTACCGGCGCTGGCTCGACGAGAACGCGGTGCGGTTCGTGGCGCTCGCCGATGCGCCAATCGACTACTCCGCCGCCCGCGAGGCGGAGCTCGTCCGCAACGGCCTGCCCTACCTGCGGCAGGTCTGGCGCGATGCGCACTGGCGCGTGTTCGCCGTGGCCGGCGCGCGTCCGCTCGCCGCGGGCGCCGCGAGCGCGACGGCGCTCGAGGGGCAGGCGGTGCGCCTGTCGGCGCGACGGGCGGGCGCCGTCGACCTGCGCGTGCGCTTCACGCCGTACTGGCGGATCGCGGCTGGCCATGGCTGCGTGGAGGAGGCGCCCGGCGGCTGGACGCGCGTGCGGGTGAGCGCTCCCGGGCCCGTGGTGCTGCGCGCCGCCTTCGCCCTCGGACGGGTGCGCGCGCGCTCTCCGCGCTGCACGGAATAGGCCGCGAGCCACGGTTCAGAAGCGGACCAAGGACACCTGTTAGGTGTGGTTAGCCCGCCTTCCGGGCAGCGGGGAGGGTGTTTAGGATGGCTTCAACGATGCTCTTGGCTCGCGCCCGTTCCCTCCAGGCGCGGCTCCTGCCCCATGGGCCCCTCGATGTGGTCCGCCAGGTGCTGCTCTTCGCCGCGGCGTACTACGGCTACCGCCTGGTGCGCGGCTGGATCGACGACCCGCAGGGCGCCACGGTGGCCTTCGACAACGCTCGCCGCCTCATCCATCTCGAGCAGACCATGGGCTTCTTCGTGGAGCCCAGCGTCCAGGCGTGGGCCTCGACGAAGCCGGCCATCATCGACTTCGCGAGCTGGATGTACCTCAACTGCCAATCGTCGGTGACGGTCGGCGCGCTGGTGTACCTCTATTTGTTCCACAACAAGAGCTTCTACTTCGTGCGCAACATGTTCATGGTCGCCATGGGGATCGCGCTCGTCGGCTACACGGTCATGCCCACGGCGCCCCCGCGGTTCTTCCCCGAGTGGGGGTTCTTCGACGCCGTCGCCGACTTCACGGGCGTCAACCATGACTCGACGGTGGCCAACGCGCTCTTCAACCCCTTCGCGGCCGTGCCCTCGATGCACGTGTGCTTCGCGCTCATGATCGGCCTCCCCCTCGCCCGCCTGGCCAAGCACCGCGGCACGCGCGTCCTGTGGGGCCTGTACCCGCTGCTGGTGACCTTCGTGATCGTCGCCACCGGCAACCACTTCCTCGCCGACGCCATCCTCGGCGCCCTCACCGCGGCGCTCTCGGCCTGGGCCGCCGCGTGGCTGGCGCGCGCGCGGCCGGGTGTCTGGGCCTTCAGCACCGCGAAGGCCTGATGTCGACGCCCGCGCAGGCCGACCGGCCGCCACGGCGCCGGGAGCCCGGCGTGCGCCGGGAATCGGTGCGCAACCGGCTCATCGAGTCGAGGCTGACGCCGAACGCGATCTCGCTGACGGGCTTCGTGCTCAACGTCGTGGCCGCCGTGCTGGTGTGGCAGGAGCTGTTCATCTGGGGCGGCATCGCCTTCATCGTCGGCTCGGTCTGCGACACCCTCGACGGGCGCTACTCGCGCATGTCGGGCAAGGGCACGCAGTTCGGCGCGTTCCTCGACTCCACGCTGGACCGCATCGAGGAGGGCATCGTCCTCACCGCCGTGGCGGCGGTCTTCGCCAAGGACGGCGACGACTTCGCGGCGGCGGCCGTGGTCGTCGCGGTGCTGGCCTCGCTCATGGTCAGCTACACGCGCGCCCGCGCCGAGGCGCTCGGCGTGGAGTGCACGGTCGGCATCGCCAACCGAGCCGTCCGCGTCGTCATCCTCTCGATCGGCATCCTGTTCGCGGACCTCGACCTCCTCAAGCCCGCCGTCTACGTGCTGGCGGCGCTCGGGACGATCACCGTCCTGCAGCGGATCTTCCACGTGCGCAAGGAGCTCAAGCGCTCCGAGCAGCCCGTCTCCGACCTGTAACCGGCGGTCGACGACGGGGTTCGATCCCCCGGAACCTCAGCGAAGGGAACACTGATCTTGAGCACCAACGCCAACGGCGCGGGCGGGCGGGAACCGTTCAACGGCGCCGCCACGAACGGAAAGGCGCGCTACCAGCACGACAAGGTGCGCGTCGCCATCATCGGCGTGGGCAATTGCGCGAACTCCTTTGTGCAGGGCGTCCACCACTACCGCGACGCCGATGCCAAGACCCGCGTACCGGGTCTCATGCACGTGGACCTCGGCGGCTACCACGTCTCCGACATCGAGTTCACCTGCGCGTTCGACATCAACCGCACCAAGGTCGGCAAGGACCTCGGGCAGGCCATCTGGGCCGACCCCAACAACACGATCCGCTTCACCAAGCTGCCGAAGAAGCTCGGCGTGCCCGTCCATCGCGGGATGACCCACGACGGCATCGGCAAGTACGCCGCGCAGAAGATCACCAAGGCGCCGGGCGAGACGGCCGACATCGTGTCGATCCTCAAGGAGACGCACACCGACGTCGTCGTCTCCTACCTGCCGGTCGGCTCCGAGCAGGCGACCAAGTGGTACGTCGAGCAGATTCTCGAGGCCGGCTGCGGCTTCGTGAACTGCATCCCGGTCTTCATCGCGCGCGAGGACTACTGGGACCGGCGCTTCAAGAAGTCCGGCCTGCCGGTCATCGGCGACGACATCAAGTCGCAGGTGGGCGCGACGATCACACACCGCGTGCTGGCGCGGCTGTTCCACGAGCGCGGCGTCAAGCTGCTGCGCACCTCGCAGCTCAACGTCGGCGGCAACATGGACTTCTTCAACATGCTCGAGCGCGAGCGCCTGGAGTCCAAGAAGGTCTCCAAGACCAACGCCGTGACCTCTGTCGCCGGCCTGCCCATGAAGGCCGACGACGTCCACGTCGGGCCGTCGGACTACGTGCCGTGGCTGACCGACCGCAAGTGGGCGCACATCCGCCTGGAGGGCGAGGCCTTCGGCGGCGTCCCCCTCAACGCCGAGCTCAAGCTCGAGGTGTGGGACTCGCCCAACTCCGCCGGCATCGTGATCGACGCCGTGCGCCTCATCAAGCTGGCGCTCAACCACGGCGTCAGCGGGCAGCTCGACGGTCCGAGCTCGTACCTCATGAAGTCGCCGCACAGCCAGCGGCCCGACGACGAGGCACGCGAGGCGACCGAGAAGTTCATCGCGAAGTACGCGGGCAAGGGCGCGCGGACCACGCCCAAGGGCCGTCGCGCCCCGCGCAAGGCCGCGGCCGCGGGCGCGAGGCGCTCCTAGCGCGCACCCGGCTGTCCGGCGAGCGGCCCGCCCATCGGGGAGCCGCTTCGCGTGGCCCCCGGCGGGCGGCTTCGCGTGGCCGATCGGCGGGCCGCTTCGCGTGGCGTTGGCTAGCGTGCCGCTCGTGACGTTCGACGACGACGCCGCGCTGCGCGCTCAGCTCGAGTACCTCGAGGAGCGCTCGGCCTTCTACCGCGAGCGCATCGCGGGCGCGCGGGAGCTCGAGGACATCCCTCTCCTGACGAAGGCCGAGCTGCGCGAGTCACAGGCGGCGCGGCCGCCGTTCGGCGAGCACCTGTGCGCGCCGCAGGAGGCCCTCGTGCGCCTGCACGTCACGTCGGGCACGACCGGCGAGCCCGTGGCCATCGGACTCACGCGCGCCGACCACGAGGCCAACTCCGCGGTGGGCGGCGAGGCCTTCCGCATCGCCGGCGTGCGCGACGCCGACGTCATCGCCCACTGCCTGAACTACGCGCTCTACGCCGGCGGCATCGCCGACCACATGGCGCTCGAGGCGTCCGGGGCCACGGTCGTGCCCGTGGGCGTGGGCCAGTCGCAGCGGCTGCTCGACCTCATTCCGCGGCTCGGCATCACGGCCATCTACGGCACGCTGTCCTTCCCGGCCCACCTGGCCGGCCGCGCGCGCCAGGCCGGCCTCGATCCGGCCGCGCTCGGACTGCGCCACATCGTCACCGCCGGGGAGCCCGGCGCCGGGCTCGGCGCCGTGCGCGAGCAGATCGAGGCCACGTGGGGGGCCACGGTCGCCGACAGCTTCGGCATGAGCGACGTGTGGTCCACGATGGCCGGCGAGTGCGAGGAGCGCGAAGGCCTGCACCTCACCACCGAGGGCCATGCCATGCTCGAGCTCCTGGAGCCGGGCGGCGAGCGCACGCTCCCCTTGCGCGACGGGGCGTTTGGCGAGCTCGTGTGGACGCACCTGCGGCGCGAGGCGTCGCCGCTGCTGCGCTACCGCTCGGGCGACCTCGCCCGCGTGTGGACGGCGCCGTGCCGCTGCGGGCGCGCGACCCCGCGCATTCGCATCGAGGGCCGCCTGGACGACATGCTGCGCGTGCAGGCGGTCAACGTCCACCCGGGCGCGATCGGCGCCGTCCTCGGCCGGTTCGCGGGGCTCGGCCGGTATGCGGTGGTGGCTCAGGGCGATCCGATCGAGCCGCCGTTGCGCGTGGTGGTCGAGGCGCCGGACGGCGTTGAGGGCGTGGCCGAGGCGCTGCGGGCGGAGCTGGGCGCCCGCTTCGAGGTCGACGCGGTGGCGCCGGGCACGCTGCCGGTGGGCGAGCAGAAGACACGCGTCGTGTATCGCACGGCGCGAGGAGAGGAGCTGGAGCTACCACACCCCTGCCCACAGCCAGGCAAACTTCGCAACCGATAGGAGGGGGGCCCCGTGGGCCTGACCGTGACGACGAGCGACCTGGGGTCCGCGCGGGTGGTCGAGTGGGACCGCCAGGCGCGGCGCAACGCGTGGACGCGCGAGACCATGGAGGCGATCGCCGACGCGATCGAGGCGGCGGGCGCCGACGAGGCGGTGCGGTCCGTCGTGGTGCGCGGGGCGGGCGGGCACTTCTCGGCGGGCGACGACCTCTACGCCGCCATCGACGCCGACCGCGAGGCGTGGGCCGTGACCGTGGCGGCGTTCCAGCGCGTGACCCGGGCCGCGCTCGCGGCTCCGGTGCCCGTGCTGGCCGCCGTCGACGGCGTCTGCATCGGCGGCGCGCTCGAGTTCGCGGCCAGCTGCGACCTGCGCCTGGTCACCGATCGGGCGCGCTTCGGCACGCCCGAGGTCGGGATCGGCCTCGTCTACACCAACGCCGCCTCGCTCTTCCTCCCGTCGGTCCTCGGGGAGACCGCGGCGCGCGAGCTGCTGCTCACCGGCGCGCTGCGCGACGCCGCCTGGGCGGAGCGCAACCGCTTCGCCAACGAGGTGGTCCCCGCGGCCGATCTCGAAGAGCGGACCGCGGCATGGACGACCGCCTTCGACTCCGTTTCGCGCGCGGCGGTGGCGCGTACGAAAGCCCTGCTCAACGACCGCTTCGGCGACCTTCTCGAGGCGGCCATGGAGCGGGAGGAGCGCGCCTGCGTCGAGCTCTTCGACGGGCCCGACGCGCCGGCGGCGCTGCGCGCGTTCGCGGCGCGTCGCTGACCCACCCGTTCGGGCGGTTGGCGTGAAAGCTCCGCAGGTTCGCGCCGGGAGACGGGTACGGTTCGCGGAACCCGACGGTTCTGCAACCGCCACGGACGGTCCCGCCCCCCTCGAGGCTTTTCATGATCCGAGTTGGAAGGACGTCCGCTGCGCTGAGCGCCACGGTGGCCATCGCCGCACTCGCTGTCGCGGCGCTGGCGATCCCCGTCACCGGGCACGCCGCCGATTGCACGACGACCGTATCGAGCACCAGCGCGGCCGCGACCGCGGTCGACGACGCGGCGCCGGGCGCGACGGTCTGCCTGTCGGACGGCACCTACGGGAAGCTCACGCTGAGCGCGTCGAAGGCGGCGCCGGGCGTGACGGTGCGCGCCGAGCATCCGGGCCAGGCCACGATCGCCGGCGCCACGCTGGACGGCAGCTACCTCACCGTGGCCCAGTTCCGTATGACGGGCACGTTCGAGGCGCGGCCGGGGTCGACGGGCATGACCGCCGATCACAACCTGTTCGTGGGCGGCAGCTACTACGCGGTCATGGCCGCCGCGACGACGACCACCACGGTCAACGACGTCACGATCACCAACAACCGCTTCGTGGGGCGCTTCGACGAGGACGCGATCCGCCTGAATCGCTATCACGACGGCCCCGACGCCGATCCCTACGGGATCCTCATCGGGGGCAACGAGTTCACCGGCAACGTGGAGTACGGCGGGCACAACGACGTGGTCCAGTCGGTGTGGGTGGGGGACCATCTGTACTTCCGGCGCAACTACCTGCACGACTTCGGCGGCCAGGGGTTCTTCGTCAAGGACCAGGCCTCGGCCATCGACGGCCTGGTCGTCGAGGACAACCTGATCATCCGCCAGTCCTCGCCGTGCGATCCGGTCAGCCTGTGCCCGACGTGGCAGCTCTCGCCGTTGCAGATCTTCGGGCCGGCGCGCAACGTGAGCATTCGCCACAACACGGTGTGGCCGGGGCCCGATGGCGGCACCGAGTGGCTGCGCGACTCGGGCTGGGCCGGTCCCACGGTCTTCTCCGACAACGTCATGGACGGCCTGTACTCCGATGCCACCGACCTGCTCACCGGCTACACGGCGTCGAACAACACGCGCTGCGACGGGCTGGGGTTCCCGGCCCTCGGGGTGGGCATCGACTGCAGCCCGGCCTTCATCGACCCCGCCAACGGCGACTACCGCCAGGCCAACGGCCGCGGCGTGTCCTGGAAGGTCTCCGACCAGGACTTCGGGCCCAGCGGCGACACCTCGCCACCGCCCACCGACCCGTCGCCCACCGACCCGCCGGCCACCGACCCGCCACCGACCGACCCGCCACCGCCGGCCGACACGACGGCGCCCACGACGACCATCACGTCGTACCCGCCCGCGACCTCCACCTCCGATCGTGGATCGGTCTCCTTCACGGTCGACGATCCCGGCGCCACCTCGCAGTGCCAGCTGGACGCGGGCGCGTGGGCGGACTGCACGAGCCCGTACGAGGTCTCCGGCCTGGCCAACGGATCCCACACCGTGGTCGTTCGGTCGCGCGACGCGGCGGGCAACGTCGAGTCGCCCGGCGCGAGCGCGACGTGGACCGTCGACGTGCCGCCGGGCGGAGATCCGGGAGAGCCCCCGCCCGCCGACGCCCCGCCCACCGCGCGTCTCGCCGCGCCGTCGCCCGGCACCGTCGTGGACGGAGAGCTCCGCGTCACGGCGAGCGCCGACGACGACCACGGCATCGACCACGTCGAGTTCTGGGCCGACGACGCGCGCGTGGACACCGACACCGCGACCCCGTACACGCACCGGATAGCCGCGGGCGCGCTGAGCCCGGGCCGGCACACGATCGCCGTCCGCGCCTTCGATGCCAGCGGGCAGGCCGCGTCGGACGCGCTCACCGTGCGCGTCCCGGGCACGTGGTTCGGGCGGCGCTCGGCGCAGCTGAGCAGCGCGCTCGCCGGCGACGGCGTCACGCAGCTCACCGGTCGCACCGCTCCCAACGGCCTCGTGCGCGTGAGCCTGACGAAGTGCGACAGCGCCGACGGCAGCGTCGCGGACCGCTTCGACCTCCGGGCCGACGACTCCGGGGCGCTGGACACGGTCTACGCGGGCACGAATCTGTGCGTGGTGCGGCTGGAGCCCCTTCGCGGCTGACTATCCTGCCCAGCGGTGTCGGATGCGCCGCTGTCCATCGCGCAGGTCACCCCGTACCCCTGGGAGGACCGGCACGACGTCAACGACTTCGTCGACCGCGTCTCGCAGGAGCTCGCGCGGCGCGGGCACCGCGTGCTCGTGGTCGCCCCGTCGTCCTCGCACGCGCTCGTGCGCGAGTCGCGCAAGGCCGTGCGCACGAGGACGCTCGAGCCGGAGCCGGGCCAGGCCCGCGTGCTGGCGGTGGGCGAGGCGCTGCCGCCCCTCGGCGGTCGCCGCCGGGCCGCGCTGCCGATCGACGTCGCGCGCACGATCTCCGAGCTCTTCGAGCACGCGGCTCTCGACCTCTGCCATGTCCACGAGCCGTTCGCTCCCAGCGTGGCGAGCACCGCGCTGCGCCACTCGCGCGCGCTGAACGTCGGGACCTTCCACGCCCCGACCGAGCGCGTCGTGGCCACCCAGGTCGCGCGCAAGGTCGTGCAGCTCGTGTTCGGCCGCCTCGACGCCCGCACCGCCGCCTACAGCGCGACGGCCGACCTGCTGCGCCGCTTCTTCCCGGGCGACTACGCCGTCGTCGCGCCCGGCGCCGACCCGCTGGCCCGGCCCGCCGCGGAGCAGGCTCGCGTGCGCATCGCCTTCCTCGAGCAGGAGGAGCGGGGCGCTCTGCGCCTGTTCCTGCGCGCGCTGCGGCGCGTGGACCCCGCACTCGCATGGGAGGCGGTCGTGTACTCCGAGCGCGGGCCGTCGTCGTCGACGCCGCTGCGCGCCGATCTCCAGGATCGCGTGCGCTTCGTCGACGATCCGCTCGAGGCGCTGAGTGGCGCCGACGTGCTCGTCGCGGCCTCGGACGGCGTCGCCCCCGCCCCCGGCCTGCTCCTGCGCGCCCAGGCCGCCGGCGCCGTCCCCCTCGCCTCGCGCCTGTCGGTCTACGAGGAGACCATCGGCGACGGCGCCGCCGGACTGCTCTTCGAGCCCAACGACGTCGACACGCTCGCCGCCCAGCTCGCCCGGCTCGTGGCCGACCCCCAGCTGCGCGCGCGCCTGCGCGCAGGCGCCCGCTCGCGGCCGTGGAGCGCGGTGGCCGACGAGATCGAGGCGCTGTACCGGACGCTGGCCGCACGCCGTCACGACGCGCGCGGCAACCCCGCGGCCGCCAGCCGGCTGCAGGGACGCCGCCGCATCGACGTCGACCTGCACATGCACACCGACCACAGCCACGACTGCGCGACGCCGGTCGAGGTGCTGCTCTCCACCGCGCGCGAGCAGGGGCTGGGCGCGATCGCGGTCACCGACCACAACGAGATCTCGGGGGCGCTGGAGGCGGCCGAGAAGGCCGCCGACTACGGGGTGAAGGTCATCGTCGGCGAGGAGGTGAAGACCGCCCACCAGGGCGAGGTCATCGGGCTCTTTTTGCGGGAGAAGATCCCGCGCGGGCTGACGCTGGCCGAGACCGTGGCCGAGATCCGCCGCCAGGGAGGCGTGGTCTACGTGCCGCATCCGTTCGACCGCATGCACGCCGTGCCGGACTACGAGCACCTGCTCGCCGTCATCGAGGACGTCGACGCGATCGAGGTCTACAACCCGCGCGTGGCCATCGGGTCGTTCAACGAGGAGGCCGCGCGCTTCGCGGCGAAGTACCGCATCCCCGCCGGCGCCGGCTCGGACGCCCACGTGGCTCCGGGGCTCGGGTCGGTGCGCGTGCGCATGCCGAGCTTCGACGGGCCCGAGGAGTTCCTGGAGGCCCTGCGCGCGGCCGAGATCATCACCAAGCCCTCGAGTCTGCTCTACGTGCAGGCGCTGAAGTTCCTGGAGACGAAGGCCACCCCGCCGGGTGCGCGCGAGCGCCGGCGCGAGCGGCGCGTGCGCCGCGCGATCCGCAAATCGTGATGCACGCGCAAGGGGGACCTGCGGAGCCGTCGAAGCCCGCAGGACCCATGCCCGCGACCGACGACGAGATCCGCGAGAAGTACCTCGAGCGCGCCATCCGCGAGCTCAACGCCCTGACGCGCGACGTGCAGAGCTGCCAGCAGTGCCCGCGCGGCAACCTCATGCCCGTCCTCGGCTCGGGCCACCCCCAGGCCGACGTGTTCCTGCTCAAGTACGCGCCCGCGGCCAGCGAGATCGAGGAGGGCGTGGCCTTCTACGGCCGCAGCGGGGCGGCGCTCATGAAGTCGCTGCGACGGCTGGGCATCGACCCCCTGGCCGTCTACGGCACGTTGTGCGTCAAGTGCCCCGTCGGCGATCCGTCGCTGGCCGACCCCGCCTGCATCGCGCGCGTGGTCTCCGAGCTGGCCATCGTCACGCCGAAGATCGTCGTCGCGATGGGCGAGGACGCCCTGGAAGCGCTCAACGACCTCGACGTCCCGCTGGCCAGGACGGTCGACTTCGAGCTCGGCGTCGTGCAGGCGTTCACCCCCGCCTGCGACGCGCTCGTCGTGCCCAACATCGACGAGTCCCTGGACGAGGAGGCCGCCAAACGTGACTTCTGGTCCGCCTTCAGGGCGCTGGGCGATTGGTACGCCGACCTGCCGCCCTACTAGCCGGCCCACTGTTGCGCCCGCCTCCCGCGGGGTAACGTGCGGGCCATGGACCTCGAGGAGAAGACCCTTGAGCAGGTCGGGGACCGGTGCGAGGAGTGCGGCGCCAAGCTGACCGAGCGCGAGCTGCAGCAGGTGCTCGAGTCCGGAGGTCCGGCGCTGTGCACCATCCACGCGCAGGAGGAAGTGCCGGTCTCCGACGAGGATGCGCTCGAGGAAGAGCTCTAGGGCCGGACCCAGTACTCCACGGCGCCGGCGATCTTGGCCTCGTGGAGGTCATAGAGGCCCGCGCAGCGCGCGCTCCCCACGCGTGCCTCGATGACGATCGTCGTCCCCGCGCTCAGGCATCGGATGACGTGCACGTCGAAGTCGCCGCGAGCGGCGTGCTCGCGATGGTCGGCGATGAGCTCGTCGACGTCCAGGCTGCTCGCCGAGCTCGGCCGTTCCACCACCGCCGCCGGATGGAACTGCGCGCGCGCCCCGTCCCAGTCGCGGCGGCCGAGGGCTCGCCAGAGGCGCTCGGCGGCGTTCATGGCATCTCGAGGACGACCTTGCCGAGCTTGCCGCCGGCGGTGAAGTGCTCGTAGGCCTCGGCGACCGCCTCGAGCGGGTAGGTCGCGGCCACGGGGACGCGCAGCGCCCCGCGCTGGAAGAGGGGCAGGACGTGGCGCTCCATGGCGCGCGCGGTGAGCGCCTTCTCCTCCAGCGGCCGCGGGCGCAACGTCGAGGCGCGCAGCACGGCGCGCTTGCCCATGAGCGCGGCCAGGTTGACCTCGGCCTTCGCGCCCGCGCCGATACCGATGACGACGATGCGCCCGGTGACGGCGAGCGCCTCGAGGTCCTCGGGCAGGTTGGGACCGCCCACGAGCTCGAGGACGACGTCGAAGGGCCCATGACGCGGAAACCCCTCGGGGTCGATGACCTCGTGGGCGCCGAGCTCGGTCACCCCCTCGCGCAGGGCGGCGTTGCGCACGGTGGCGGTGACGTGGGCGCCCGTCGCGGCGCCGAGCTGGACGCCGGCGGTCCCCACGCCGCCAGCACCGCCATGGACGAGCACCCGCTCGCCTGAGCGCAGGTTGGCCTGCGTGAACAGGGCGTCATGGGCCGTGGTGAAGACCTCGGGCAGGCCCCCCGCCTCGGGCCAGCTCAGGCTCTCGGGCACGGGCATGAGCTGGCGTTCGTGCACGGTGCACAGCTCCGCCTGTCCGCCGCCGCCGACGATGCCCATGACGCGGTCGCCCACCTCGAAGCGAAGCGCTCCCGGGCCCAGAGCGGCCACCTCGCCCGCCAGCTCGAGGCCGGGGATGTCCGGTGGCGAGCCGGGCGGTGGGGGGTAGCGGCCGGCGCGCTGGTGGATGTCGGCGCCGTTGAGACCCGCCGCGCGCACGCGGACCAGGACCTCGCCGGCCCCCGGCTGCGGATCGGGGTGCTCGGCGACGACCACCTCGCCGTCGCGGATGGTGGCGGCGCGCATGAGGCGGCACCCTATCGCCGGCCGCGCCCGCGCCGGTACGCTGGGCGCATGGCACTTCCCGTCGACGCATGGAAGCTCGAGGGCATCTCGCCGCGCGCCTATCAGCACCCCGCCGACCGCGCCGCCACCGCCGCCCTGGAGAAGGTCCCCTACCTCGACGAGGTCGTGCGCAAGCTCATCGCCCTCGGCTACGAGCGCGCGCTGCGCGCCGCCGCGTTGGGCTCCTCCGTGCGCCTGGGCCAGGAGCAGCTGCCCCACATCTGGGTCCTGCACCGCCAGTGCTTCAACGCGCTCGACCTCGAGCACGTGCCGGACCTCTACATGACGCAGTTCCCGCTCGCCAACGCGGCCACCATCGGCATCGAGCGGCCCGTGGTCGTCCTCAACTCCGAGCTCGTGCGCATCCTCGACGACGACGGCCGCCGCGCCGTCCTGGCGCACGAGGCCGCCCACGTGCACTCCGGTCACGTCCTCTACCAGACGGCGATGCTCATCCTGCTGCGCGTCGCGTCTGGCATGCGACTGCCGCTGCTCGCGGGACTGCCGCTGCTCGCCATCCAGCTCGCGCTGCTGGAGTGGTTCCGCGGCGCCGAGCTGAGCTGCGATCGGGCGGCGGCGCTGGTGACCCGCGACCCGATGGCCGTGTGCCGCGCCCTCATGGTCATCAGCGCCGGCGAGGCGGCCGAGGACCTCAACCTGGACGCCTTCATCGCTCAGGCGATGGACTACGAGGAGGGCAAGGGCCTGGAGAAGCTCACGCGGCTGATGCAGGACCTCGGCGTGACGCATCCGATGCCCGTGCGCCGCGTCCGCCAGCTCCTGGAGTGGGTGCGCGTGGGCGACTACGACCGCATCGTCGACGGCGACTACATCCGCCGCGGACACGAGCCGCCGCTGCGCGACGAGGCCGACGCGGCACAGGAGCACTACGCGACGCGCGTGGCCGATGCCTTCCAGCAGGCGGGCTCGTCGATCAACGAGGTCGGCCAGCAGCTCAGCGACTGGCTGGCGCGCCAGCGCGGCGGCGGTGGCGGGACCAGCGCCGGCGACTAGGCCACGGCGCCCTGATCGGCCGCGCGCAAGCGGTCGACCGCGCGCCGCAGGGTGCGGCACACCTTCATCTGCGACATGCCCATGCGCCCGGCGATCTCGCGTTGCGAGAGGTCGGCGTCGAAGTACAGGCCCAGCACGTGGCGCTCGAGCGGCTCGAGGCCCGACTCGAGCTCGGCGAGCCAGGCGCGGTCGAACGCGCGACGCAGGTCGTCGTCTTCCGTGCCGAGCTGGTCGGCGACGGTCCGCTCGTCGGAGTCGGCATGCGCGGGGGCGTCGAGCGAGACGGTCCAGCGCCCGCGCCGCGCCTCGAGCGCGGCGGCGACCCGCTCGGAGGGCAGGTTCAGGTGCTCAGCCAGGTCGTCGGTCGTGGGCGCGTGGCCCAGGGTGGCGCTCAGGCGCTCGCTTGCCGACACGAGCTCCAGCCACGTCTCGGCCGCCTCGCGCGGCGGCCGCACGGCCCACGAGTGGTCGCGCAGCCAGCGGCGCATCTCGCCCACCATGGTCGGCACCGCGTAGCGCACCAGGTCGGTGCCGTAGCCCGGATCGAAGCGCTCCAGCGCCTTGGTCAGGCCCAGCGCGGCGGCCTGCTCCAGGTCCTCGACATAGCCGGTGTGCCGGTAGCGGCGCGCGAGGCGCCGGATGATCGGACGCATCCGCGCGACGAGATCCTCGCGCGCGGCCAGGTCCCTGCCATCGACGTATCGCCGGAGCAGGTCGTCCTCGACCCGCCCCACGCCGGAGTAGATGTGGGGAATGGTGGCTCTCGTGACCCGGCCCTCATGCGCCGGGCCGCACAAGCGGGCCGCGCGCGTCGAGCTACTTTGGAACCGGTTCCGACCCTAGCGTCCCCGCTCGGCGTGTCAAGGGATCGACCGTCGAACTTCGCTCTCTAGCCGGCCGGCGCGACGGTCCGCCGCTCGATGACCGTCAGCTCGGGTAGCGCGCTCGGGACCACGCCGCCGCCATCGAGGACGCCGAGCAGGAGCTGGGCTCCGATCCGGCCGGACTCGCGCAGGGGCTGGCGCACGGTGGTCAGGCCGATGGCCGACGCGAGCTCGATGTCGTCGAAGCCGATGACCGAGAGGTCGTCGGGCACGGTCAGGCCCAGACGCGCGGCCGCGTCGAGGACGCCGAAGGCCTGCACGTCGGAGGCGGCGAAGACGGCCGTGGGGCGCTCGCGCAGGCCGACGAGCTGGCGTGTCAGGTGCCCGGCGCTCTCGCGACCGAACGGCCCGCGCTTGACGTAGCCGGACGGCAACGTCGCACCGGCCGCGCGCAGCTCGCTGCGGAAGCCCTGCAGGCGTCGCTCGCTCGAGGCGAAGCCGAAGGTCTCGTCCTTGACGTCGCCGATGAAGGCCACCCGGCGGTGCCCGGCGTCGAGCAGATGGCGCGCCGCCAGCGCGCCGCCGGCCACGTCGTCGATCGCGACGTGCGGGAGCCTCGCCTGCGCGACGTCGACGAGCACGGCGGGCACGCCCTCGCGGTGCAGGCCGCGCACCTCGGCCGCGGTCAGCGGGAGCGAGATGACGATCACGCCGTCGACGCGGTCGCGCCCGGCGAAGCGCCCCATGGCCGCGCGACGCTGCTCGCGCGTCTCGATGTTGAACAGCGTGAGGTCGTAGGCGCTGGCGCCGACGACGTCGTCGATGCCGCGCAGCCGCTCGACCACCGAGGGGCTGGTGAAGAAGGGCGCGATGACTCCGAGGGTCTGGGTGCGGCCCAGCGAGAGGTTGCGCGCCGTGGTGCTGGGCCGGTAGCCGAGCTCGTCCATGACCGCGCGCACGCGCTGCCGCGTGTCGTTGGCGACGCCGGCGGAGTCGTTGAGCACCCGCGAGACGGTGCCGACACCGACACCGGCGCGCGCGGCGACATCTCGGATTCGCGGCGCGCGCGGTCCCGTGCGGTCAGGAGCGCTAGCCACGGCGCGGGGAGATACCCGCCCACGGGCCGCGTGACGCAGCGCCCGTGCGCGTCGCGATCGGGCGAGCCCCGCCGTCCCGCGCCGTAGGCTGTGAGCACATGGCGCGCCACCATCTGCGTCCTCTCTTCGACCGCGTGGTCATCAAGGAGCTCGAGCCCGATCGCATGCGCCGGTCAGGCCTGGTCGTGCCGCCCGGCTCGCATGAGCCGCCGCCCCAGCACGGCATCGTCCTCGCCGTCGGGCAGGGCGTCGACTGGTGGGAGTCGGCCGGGGTCCAGATGCCGGTCCGCCCCGGTGACCACGTGGTCTTCCCCGCCTCGGCCGGCGCCTGGATCGAGGTCGACGAGGAGCGCCTGCTCGTCTGCCGCGTCACCGAGCTGCTGGGCATCCTCGAGCGCATCGAAGAGCCGATGCCCGACGCGCACATGGGCGACGCACGCGAAGAGAGCTGATCAGCGGCTCGTGCTGAACAGCGCCTTCAGGGTGCGCCAGATGTCAGCCACCGGAAGGGCGCGCGACCAGATCTGCACGCCGTCGATGTCGCCCGTCATGAACAGGTTGCAGGCGACGCCTGCCGGATCCGCCCCCCGGTAGTCGCCGAGCAGGCCGCCACCGTTCGCCAGGGTGTAGTCGATCGGCCCGACGGCCGGCGTGCCGTTGCCGATCTCCTGGCCGTCGATGAAGAGCCGGACGGTGGTGCCGTCGAACGTGCCCGCAGCGTGGTGCCACTTGCCGTCCCCCGCCGTGTGCGCATCCGTGCGGGCATGGCTCTTTTGGACAGCAATGTTCGACTTCGCGAACACTGGCCGTACGACCGAGTCCTGGCGCGATCGCGTTCGCTAGCCGCGCTCGAGCAGCGCCACGCACTCGATGTGGGGCGTCTGCGGGAACATGTCGACCGGGCGCACGCGGCGCAGCGCGTACCCCGCCTCCACGAGCTGCGCCGCGTTCGGCGCCAGCGTCGTCGGGTTGCACGACACGTAGACGATCCGCTTCGGAGCGGCCTCGCTGATGCGGCGCACGACCTTGCTCGACAGGCCCGCGCGCGGTGGGTCGACCACGAGCACGTCCGGGCGCCCGGCGCGCTCGACGAGCTCGCGCAGCGCCAGTCGCACGTCGCCGGCGAAGAACTGGGCGTTGTCGACCTCGTTCAGGCGGGCGTTGGCGAGCGCGTCGGCGACCGCCTCCTCGACGAGCTCGAGGCCCCAGACCTCGCCCGCGCGCGTGGCCAGCGACAGGCCGATCGTGCCGATCCCGCAGAAGAGGTCGTAGACGCGCTCCCACCCCTGCAGGTCCGCATACTCGCCGGCCACGGCGTACAGCTGCTCGGCCATCTCGGTGTTGGTCTGGAAGAAGGCATCGGCGCTGATGCGAAAGCGCCGCCCACCAAGCTCCTCGTCGATGGTCTCGGTGCCGTGCAGGACCTCCGTGACGCCGCCGGTGGTGGTCTCGCCGATGCCGAGCGCGCGCGTCCAGAGGACGCTTCCCGCGCCCACCGCCTCGGCGAAGCCGTCGAGGTCGACCCGCTCGTCGGAGGTGACGATGCGCACCTGCACGTCGCCGGTGCGCCGGCCCTCGCGCACCACGAGGTTGCGCAGCAGGCCCGACTGCGCGCGGCGGTCGTAGGCGGCAAGCCCGCGCTCGCGACACCAGGCCAGCGCGGCGCGGCGCGCGCGGTTGCCGGCCTCCGAGGCCAGCAGGCAGTCCTCGACGTGCTCGATGCGCTCCCACGAGCCGGGGGCGTGGAAGCCGCAGATGAGCAGGCCGCCGTCGTGGCCGAACGAGTACTCGAGCTTGTTGCGGTAGCGCCACTGCTCGACGGCGGGCACGATGGGCTCCATCGCGAAGTCCTCGAGGCCGCCGATGCGCCGCAGCGCGTCCTGCACCTGCTCGGCCTTGACGGCGAGCTGGCGCTCGTAGGGCAGGACCTGCCAAGGCGCTCCGGGATGGTCGGCGAGCGCCGGCGCCCGCTGCGGCGAGGGCTCGAGGATGGCGACGGCGCGCGCCTCGGCGTAGGCCTTCTTGCGCTTGGTCACCACCGCGCGCACGCGGTCACCCGGCACCGCGTCGCGGACGAAGACCACGTAGCCGTCGCGCCGCGCGACGCCGGCCCCACCGAAGGCGAGAGCGTCGATGGTGAGCTCGAGCTCCTGTCCGCGCTCGACGCGGGGCTTGGTGGGGGCGGTCATGGGTCCAGGCTAGCCGTCAGGAGCCGATAGCCGACGTCGAGCTCCTCGAGCTCCAGGAGGTCGGCGTGCCGGCGCGCCCACGCGCCGCTCTCGACGTCCGCGCGCAGCCGCTCCAGGCCGTCGGCGAGCTCGTCCTCGCTGCGCTTGGCCAGCGTCGAGATGCCGGCGCGGACGGCCGGGTCGAGGTAGGCCTCGGGCCGGCGCCAGAAGGCGCTGAAGAAGCCGTCGCGACAGTCCCACGGCACGGGCACGACCTCGGCCTCGGCGTCGAGCGCGGCCGCCTGCTCGGGCAGCGAGGGGAAGCGCTCGACGTCCGGATCGACGAGGTGGTCGAAGTACTCGGGCCCGAGCCACATCCGCCTCCGGCAGGTCGGGTCCCACGAGAAGACGACGACCCGGTGGCGCGCGACGCGCCGCAGCTCCGCGCAGCCGGCGCGCCAGTCGCGCCAGTGGTGCAGCGTCAGGACCGCCATCGCGGCGTCGAACGAGTCGTCGGCGAAGGGCAGCGCCTCGGCTACGCCCTGCACGGCCGGGGCGGCGTCGGGCGCGCGCTGGGCGAGCATGATCGCCGACGGCTCCACGGCCGTCACCTCGCGGTCGGGCGGCTCGTAGCTGCCCGTCCCGGCCCCGACGTTGACCACCGTGCGCGCGTCGCCCAGTGCGGCCCAGATGCGCTGCGCGATGCGCGGCTCGGTCGCGCGCGTGGCCGTGTAGCTGCGCCCTATGGAGTCGTAGCGAGCAGCCACTCCAGCAGCGCCTTCTGCGCGTGGCGGCGATTCTCGGCCTGGTCCCAGATGCGCTGGCGCTCGCCGTAGAGGACCTCGGCCGTGATCTCCTCCCCCGCGTGGGCCGGCAGGTCGTGCAGGGCGATGGCGTCCGGCGCGGCGCGATCGAGCAGGGCGTCGTCGAGCCGGTAGGGCGCCAGCGCCGCGCGGCGCTCGTCGGCCGTTTCCTCGTCGCCCATAGAGACCCATACGTCGACGTAGACCGCGTGCGCGCCGGCCACGGCCTCTGCCGGGTCTTCGACGCTGGGCACGCCGTCGAGCTGATAGCCGGGCGGCGAGGAGACGACGACCTCGACCCCGGCCAGTCCGCCGAGCACGACGAGCGAGCGCGCGACGTTGTTGCCGTCGCCCAC
This sequence comes from Solirubrobacteraceae bacterium, assembly GCA_036379935.1. Lineage (GTDB taxonomy): Bacteria > Actinomycetota > Thermoleophilia > Solirubrobacterales > Solirubrobacteraceae > JAOPZW01. The sequence goes on from DASVFT010000019.1 coordinate 23,428, forward strand.
ATAGGCGAGCTTCAAGCCCTCGAGACGCCCGAAGGCCTCGCGCAGCGTGAGCAGATCGGCCAGCGCCTGGCACGGGTGGTGGCCGGCGGTGAGCATGTTGAAGACCGGGATGCTGGCCTCGGCCGCCAGCTCCTCGAGCATCGCGTCGGGCCCCGTCCGCACGCCGACGGCGTCGACATGGCGCGAGAGCACGAGCGCGGTGTCCTTGATGGCCTCGCCGCGCGCGAGCTGCATCTCGTCGGCTCGCAGCACCATCGGATGGCCCCCGAGCTCGACG
>DASVFT010000020.1:0-6544 GCA_036379935.1 Solirubrobacteraceae bacterium
CTGAGACAGCGATGATCGACACCCGAGCCAAAGCGCCGGGGGCACCGGGCCACCGGGGCGGACACGAGCTCCGGGGGTGGGACTCGAACCCACAACCCTTCGATTAACAGTCGAATGCTCTGCCATTGAGCTACCCCGGACTATCGGACTGAGCTACCCCGGAAGGGCCCCGTCCCCATTCGATGTTACGGGAAGATCCGCGACCCCGCCCTCGACCTCGGCATGGCAGTTGGCGCACAGCAACACGCATTTGCGCGCCTCCTCTCGAGCTCGCGCGAGCGACCGGGCGAGACCACCATGGCTGAGCGCAAAGCTCTTCTCGGCGGGATCCACGTGGTGGAACTGCAGCGCGCCGGGGAACCGGTCGTAGCCGCAGAGAGCGCAGGCGCCGCCGGCCTCTGCGACGAGGACACGCTTGAGCTTCTGGCGCCAAGCCGTGACACGTTGGGCCTCGCAGCGGGCACACCGAAACCCGTCGATCCGAAAGACATGCCGCGTCACGCCATGGCGGCTACACCGCAGGTCGAGATGCTGCGCCCCATTGGCGATCGCCTCGGCGACCCGTGCGCGGCGCGCGGAAGGTCCGGACTCCAAGCCGTGTCGACGAAGCCAATGGCGGATGGTCGTAGGACTCCGCGACATGACGTCGGCCATGTCGCGGACCGGCAGGCCGCACGCGACGATCTCAGCGAGCAGCTCGCGGTCGATCCCGCCGCGCGCGGCGTGGCGGTCGGCGTGTGTTGACGTGAGGCCGTGCTTTCGGGCCCAGTAGGAGACCGTGGACGGGTCGCGGCCGACCTCGCGGGCGATGGACTCGATGGATCGTCCGGCCGCCAATTGGGCTTGCAGCCAATCCTTGTCCACGGCACGAACGTTAGTTCGTGCGGCGGACGTCGCGAGTGGGGGCGTGGGGCAGCCGGGGACCATGCCGAGGAGCGCTAACGCGCCGCGAGCTGCTCGATCAGGTCCGCCGCCCGGGCTGCCGGCTCGTGCTCGTCCCACCACGACGCCAGCGAGCGGGCGCCGGCCCTCAGCTGCGGCTGGGTCAGCGCGCGCTGCACCGCCAAGGCCACCGGCCGCGGTGCGCACAGGCGCCGCGGCACCCGCACCCCGACGCCGGCCCAGTCGACGCGCGCCGCGTTCTCGTTCATGTCGCCGGCGGCGGGCACGACGACCACGACGCAGCCGCAGGACAGCGCGCGGGCCACCGTGCCATGCCCGCCGTGGCAGACGACGACGTCGCAGCGCGGCATCGTGCGCGCGTAGGAGACCCAGTCGACGAACCGCGCGTTGTCCGGCACCTCCAGGGCCGCGTCGAGGGGCCGACCGTTCCAGACCGCGAGCACGCGCACCGGAAGGTCGGCCAGCCCGCGCAGGGCCGCGCGCAGCAGCCGGTGCGACGGGTCCTGGGAGGTGGAGGGCGCGACCAGGACGACGGGCCCGTCGCCGGGCGGCAACTCCACGTCGGCGGCCGGCGGCTCCCACAGCAGGGGTCCCACCACGTGCGTCGCCACAGGCGCCGCCGCGCGCGGGTACTCGAGCTGCGGGAACGTCGCGACCAGCGCCAGCTCCGACGAGATCCCGCCGTGCACCCGCGATAGCGGCCCGAGCCCGAGGCGCCGGCGCGTCTCGTTGAGCTCGCGCCGCCCCTGCTCCAGGCCGGCCCTCGTCAGGCGACCGGCAAGCCCCCACAGCGCCCGCCCCACCGGGCCGCGCGGCAAGCGCGCGCCGGCCGAGTACGGGGGCCACCCGGGCTCCGTGCGCGGGTCGAGATGGGGGATGACGGTGGCCGCCGGCACGCCCTCGAGCTCGGCCGCCAGCGCGGGCGCCAAGGTGAGGATGTCGGAGACGACCACGTCCGGGCGGAGCGAGGCCACGAGCGGCCGTGTCTCGCCGGTGGCCCTGACCACCGCCTCGTAGGGCTTCAATGGCCGCTCGCGCGTGGGGAAGACGTGGTACTCCGGAGCGGCCGCGAACTCCATCCCGGCCGCCCGCACGTCGGCCTCCCAGCGCGACCATGTCTGGAGCACCACGTCGTGGCCGCGCGCGGCCAGAGCGCCGCCGAGGGCGATCAGCGGGAAGGCGTGCCCGGGATCCCCGAAGGCTCCGAGCAGCAGTCGCAGCGGTCGGCGCTCAGGCGGCGGCAAGCTCCGCGACGAGCCGCAGCTGCTCCAGGCGCCCGTCCCTGTCCCAGGCCAGTGGCGTGACGCCGAGCGTCCCCACGCCCGCGTCGCGGTACACGGCCAGCCGCTCGCGGACCCGGTCGGCCGGCCCGCACAGCGACACGAGGTCGATGAGCTCGTCCGGCAGCGCCGCCATCGCCTCCTCCCGCCTGCCGTCGAGGTAGAGGTCCTGCACGTCGCGGGCGGCCTCCTCGAACCCGTAGCGCTGGACGAGCTGGTTGTAGAAGTTGCGCTCGCGCGAGCCCATGCCGCCGACGTACAGGGCCAGGAAGGGACGGACGGCGTCGCGGGCGGCGGCGACGTCGTCGGTGACGAAGACGTTCACCGTGGGCGCGATGTCGAAGCCGTCGAGCGAGCGTCCGCCCCGCTCGGCCCCCTCCTCCAGCAGCGGGCGGAACTCGGCCACGTGCTCCGGGGAGAACAGCGTCGGGATCCAGCCGTCGGCGATCTCGCCCGCCAGACGCGTGTTGTTGGGGCCGATCGCCGCGAGGTAGATGGGGATGCGGTCCTGGACCGGCGCGATCGTCAGCTTCAGCGCCTTGCCCGGGCCGTCGGGCAGCGGCAGCTCGAGCGTCTCGCCCTGGAACTCCACGCGCTCGCGCGCCAGTGCCTTGCGCACCACGGCGACGTACTCGCGGGTGCGTTGGATCTGGTGGCCGAAGCGCTGGCCGTGCCAGCCCTCGGCCACCTGCGGGCCCGAGGAGCCGATGCCGAGGATCATGCGCCCGTCGGAGAGCCGATCGAGCGTGGCCGCCGTCATGGCCGTCATCGCCGGCGAGCGCCCCGGCATCTGGAAGATGGCCGAGCCGATGCGGATCTTCGACGTCTGCCCGGCGACCCAGCCCAGGATCGTCGCCGCGTCGGAGCCGTAGGCCTCGGCGGTCCACACGCTGTCATAGCCCAGCCGCTCGGCCTCGCGCACGATGTCGAGCTGGTCCTGGCGCGTGAGCCCGAGCGGCGGGGCCGACCAGTATCCGAGGTGGACGCCGAGCTTCACCGCGGCATCCTCCTACAGGCTCTCGCCCGGGCGCAGGAACTGGATCTCGGGGACGACGCAGCCCGGCGACATCTTCAGCAGCACACGCACGGTCTCGGCGATGTCGGAGACCTGGATCATGTCCTCGGCCCTGACCTGGTCCTTGACGAAGTCGGTCATCGGCGTGTCGACGAACCCGGGGCAGAGGGCGGTGTTCTTGATGCCCTGGCTGCCGACCTCCTTGTGCATGGCCTGGGTGAACCCCACCACGGCCGCCTTGGTGGCGCTGTAGACCGACAGCCACGGCTGGCCGCTCTTGCCCGAGATCGACGACATGTTGACCACCAGCGCGCGTCGATGCTCGCCGCCCGAGGCGCGCAGGAGGCCGGCGCACTCGCGGTAGAACAGGATCAGCGAGCGCAGGTTGGTGGCGAGCTGGATGTCGACCTTCTTCGTCGTGAGCTCGTCGACGTTCTCGCCCATGCCGACGCCGGCGTTGTTGACGAGCACGTCCAGGCGTCCGTAGCGCTCGCGATGCGATCGCACGACCTCCTGCACGACGGCCTCGTCGCCGAGGTCGCCGCTCACCGCGTTGACCTCGAACCCTGCCTCGCGCAATCCGCGGGCGGCCTCCTCGAGCTTCTCGGCCCGCCGCGCCGCCACCGTCAGCGCGTGGCCCTCCTCACCCAGCACCTGGGCGATCGCCAGCCCGATCCCGCTCGACCCGCCCGTGACGATCGCTGCCCGCTCCGCCATGCCGTTCTCCTCGTCGCCGTCGGATGTGGCGCGGCATTCCATCAGTTGTGCTTAGACTCGGGCCGCGTGCGACGTCCCCGCCCCTTCATCCTTGCGGTGCTGATGGCCGCTGCGCTGACGGCTGGATGCGGCGGATCGGACAACGACAATCGCCCGCCGCCGCAGCCCGAGCCCACCGCCAAGCCCGCCGACTTCCCGGCCGTGAGCGGTAAGTCGCTGCGCGACCTGGCCTCGATGGCCGACGGCCAGGGCCCCGTGCTAGCGGCCAGCGTGTCCATCGTCCACAAGGGCCGAAACCGCTTCGGCTTCGCGCTCTTCGACACCGCGCGCAAGCAGATCACCGGCGCGCAGGTCGCCATCTACACCGGGCGCCGCGACGGCTCGGACCTGCGCGGACCTTATGTCGCGCGCTCGGAGTCGCTCGCGGTCAAGCCTCAGTTCCAGAGCCAGACCGTGGCCTCGGACCCGAACCCGGCGAAGTCCGTCTACGTGGCCGACGTGCCCTTCGCGCGCAACGGCCAGCAGGGCGTGATCGCCATCGCCAAGCTCGACGGGCGCCTGCTCATCAGCAATGGCGCCCCGATCGACGTCACGCCGCGCGGCTCGGGCCCGCCCGACGTCGGCCAGCGGGCCGTGAAGGTCCACACCCAGACGCTCACCGACGTCGGCGGTGACGCCACCCAGCTCGACACCCGCCGTCCCGTGGCCAAGGACCTCCTGCAGACCGACCTCGCCGACGTGCTCGGCAAGCAGCCGGTCGTCATCACCTTCGCCACGCCGCTGCTGTGCCAGAGCCGCGTCTGCGGTCCGGTGGTGGACGTGGTCGAGCAGGTGAAGGCGACCGCGCCGAAGAACGTCGCCTTCATCCATCAGGAGGTCTACAACGAGAACGAGGTCAACAAGGGCCTGCGTCCCCAGCTGGTGCAATGGCGGCTGCGGACCGAGCCCTGGACGTTCGTCATCGACCGTCGCGGTCGCATCAGCGCTCGCTTCGAAGGTGCCTTCTCGGTCGGCGAGCTGCAGCGCGCGGTGGCCAAGGTGTCCAGTGGAACCTAGGGACACCGTGCGAGGCGCGGATGGTCCCGCTAGGCTCGCGTTCGATGCTGGTCTGCGTCACCTGCGGTAGTCGCTTCGACGCGCACGCGCGTCCGGCCGCGACGTTCGCCACTGGCGAGTGTCCGCTGTGCGGCGACGTGCTCGTCGAGCTCGACGAGGCATCGGCCGACGCCTCGGAGCCCGTGCACGCCGACGTCGCCAGCGCGCTGCGCGAGCATCTGCTCGGCGTCGGCGCGTAGCCACCGGGCCAGGGGCGCTCAGACGGCGCCGTGCACGAGCGCGTAGACGACGGCGGCCAGCCCGACGAGCGCCAGGACGGCCGCGACGCGCCGCGACCAGAGCACCCAGGCGGATGCCTGTCGCATGGCCTCCCGAGAGATCGCCGGCCGGCGCACGGCGGGCGCGGAGGGATCCGGCTCGGCGACCGCCGCCTCGCGCTCGCGCGCCAGGGCGGCGCGGGCCTCGACGGCGGCGTCGCGCTGAGCGACGGCCGCGTCGCGCTCCTCGCTCGCGGCCGCCTCGGAGTGGAGGGCGGCATCGCGTTCGGCTACGGCCGCGTCGCGCTCCTCGCTCGCGGCCGCCTCGGAGTGGAGGGCCGCGTCGCGCTGGGCTACGGCCGCGTCGCGTTCCCCGCTCGTGGCCGCCTCGGAGCGGAGGGCCGCGTCGCGCTGGGCTACGGCCGCGTCGCGCTGGGCGAGCGCCTCGTCGCGCTGGTGCTCGGCCGCGGCGAGGGCGTGGAGGGCGTCGTCGCGCTCGCGCTGGGTGGCGGCGAGCGTGGGGAGGGCGGCGTCGCCGAGCTCGGCGGTGAGCGCGGTGATCGTGGCGCGCGCTTCGGCCAGCTCGGTCTTCAGCTTGCGCGTGGCGGGGGCCTCGTCGGACTGCGGCTTGGCCCGCTGCCTCGCGCGCGCGGGCGCCTTTGGCTTCGCGGCCGCTGCAGCGCGCGCCTGCGGCGGACGGCGCGCCGGCCGCGGGCCCGGAGTGGACGGGGGGCCGGCCTTGCGACGGCGGTGGGGAGGGCGCGGTGGCGGGAGCTCGACGGCCAGGGTCGGGGCGACGGCCAGCTCGGCCCCGCCGACCTCCATCGGCTCACCCTCCCACGGGAAGGCCGCGATCCATTCCTCGCCGTCCTCCGCCGCCCACGGCTTGTGCTCGAGGTCGGCCAGCATGCGCCGCCGGTCGTCTCCGGCGTCGACCGTCAGCGCGGGCCGGACGAAGCGATGACCGCGAAGGCCGTACCACCGGCCGGTCACCTCGAGGCGGCCCTCGTCGCTCCATTCGAAGCGCTCGACCTCGAACGCGACACCCTCGGGCACGGCTTCGGGGGCGGGCACGCGCCGGGCGCCCATCAGCGAGGCGCAGCGCACCGCGCGCCGCCGCGCGCTAGACAACGGGTGTGCGTCGTCGCCGCCGGTCCATGTTCTCGTCGGCCCCGCCGCGGCGCCTTGGCGCGGCCTGGATCGAGCCGGGGCGACGCCGGCGGCGGGGACGCCCAGGCCTTCCCGCCTTCCTGGCCCTCGTGGTCGTCGCCGGCGCCGGCGCCGCGGTCTGGTTCGCGCTGCATCAGCGCCATGTC
>DASVFT010000021.1:0-34597 GCA_036379935.1 Solirubrobacteraceae bacterium
ACGGCGTGCTGGCCTGCAGCGGCTCGCTGCCGCCGGGCGCGCCGCCGGACGCCTACGCGCGGCTCGTCGTGGTCGCGCGGGAGAGCGGAGCCGTGTCGGTCGTCGACGTGGGCGGGGCGCAGCTCGACGCGGCCCTGGCCGTGCGCGCCGACGTCGTCACGCCGAACCTGGCCGAGGCGGAGGGGTTGCTGCAGGCGCGCCCCGACGAGACGGTCGCGGCCGGCGACCCCGCCCTCGTGCGTGCCCGCGCCGAGGAGGCGGCGCGCGCGCTGGTGGCGCGCGGCGCGCGGCATGCCGTGGTCACCGCCGCGGAGGCGGGAGCGGCGGTGGCCTCGGCCGCGGGCGAGGGCACGGTGGCGGCCCGCTGGCTTCCGGCCCCCGCGGTGGCCGCCGTGCGCAATCCGATCGGCGCGGGCGACGCGTTCGTCGGCGGGTTGGGCCTCGCACTCGAGCGACGCGAGCCCTTCGACTCGGCCGTCGCCGCCGGGATGGCGACGGGCGCCGCGAGCGTGGAGACGGACACCGCGGGGCTGGTGGTGCCGGCGCGGGTGGCGGGGCTGCGGGAGTTGGGGTGAGGGGGCCGCCCTCGCCGGCGGTGGCCGCTTGACAGCGTTGTCAGGCGTGAACTAGGGTGCGACGACGGTCCTTGACAACGTTGTCAGTGGGCTGCTGGGTTGGAGGAGACGAGACGGGGAGACGTGGCGAGGCCGACGATGCGAGACGTCGCGAGCACCGCGGGCGTGAGCCTGAAGACGGTCTCGCGGGTGGTCAACGGCGAGGCCGGTGTGCGGCTGGACACCGCGGCGCGCGTCGAGGCCGCCATCGCGCGGCTGGGCTTCGCCCGCAATGACGTCGCGCGCTCGCTGCGCCATGGCCGCGCCAACGCGCTGGGGCTCGTCATCGAGGACGTGGCCAACCCGTTCTACTCGGTCATCGCGCGCGCGGTGGAGGATGCGGCCCACGCGCGCAGCCACATCCTCATCACCGGCTCGTGCGAGGAGGACGCCGAGCGCGAGCGCGAGCTCGTCCTCCGCCTGCTGCGTCGCTCGGTCGACGCGCTGCTCATCGTGCCCGCCGGCCACGACCACCGCTACCTCCTCCCCGAGATCGGGGCCGGCACGCCGGTGGTCTTCCTCGACCGTCCTCCGCGTGGCATCGAGGCCGACGCCGTCCTCCTGGACAACCTGGGCGGCGCCCGCGCGGCCGTCGAGCACCTCCTTCGCCAGGGCCACGTGCGCATCGCCTTCGTCGGCGACCCGCCGGACATGTACACGGCGGCCGAGCGCCTGGAGGGCTACCGTGCCGCGCTGCGCGCTGCGGGCATCGCGCCGGACGACGGGCTGGTGAGCTCCGGCTCGCACGACGCCGCCTCGGCCGAGCGCGCCGTCCGCGACCTCCTGGCACTGCCGGCCGCGCGCCGCCCGACGGCCCTGTTCACGGCCAACAACCGCAACACCGTCGGCGCGCTGCGCGCCTTGCGCGACGGCGACGGGAGCATCGCCCTCGTGGGCTTCGACGACTTCGAGCTGGCCGACATGCTCGCGGTTCCGGTCACGGTCGTCCGCCACGACCCGGCCGAGATGGGCCGCATCGGCGCCGACCTCGCCTATGCCCGCCTCGACGGCGAAGACGGGCTCCCCCAGCGCCACGTCATCGCCTGCGAGCTCGTGGCGCGCGGCTCGGGGGAGGTGGCGGTGCGGTGACGATGGTGGCGCGGGGCTTCGAGCGCGGTGGCGGTGCGGTGACGATGGTGGCGCGCGGCTCGGGGGAGGTGGCGGCGGGGTGAGCGTGAGCGTGCTCGAGCTTCCGCCCAACGGCGTGCCCCGGTTCTACCGCGGCGGCGCCGCCATCTCCGAGCTTCGCGGGTTCGAGCCGGGTGGGGAGCGGGTGCCCGAGGAGTGGATCGGCTCGACGACCACCGTGTTCGGCGAGCCCGATCTCGGCCTCAGCCGCCTGCCCGACGGGACGTTGCTGCGCGAGGCGATCGCCGCCGATCCCGAGGGCTGGCTGGGACCCGACCACGTCGCGCGCTTCGGCGCCGATCCTGCCCTCCTCGTCAAGCTCCTCGACGCCGGCCAGCGGCTGCCGGTCCACCTGCACCCCGACGGCGCGTTCGCGGGCGAGCACCTGGGCACGAGGTTCGGCAAGACCGAGGCATGGATCGTCATCGCCGCCCGGCCCGGCGCGCAGGTCCACGTCGGCTTCAAGGACGACGTGCCCGCGGACACGGTGCGCGCCTGGGTCCAGACCCAGGACCACGACGCCATGCTGGGCGCCCTCAACCCGGTCGACGTCACCGCGGGCGACGCGATCTTCGTCCCCGCCGGGGTCGCGCACGCGATCGGCGAGGGCCTGCTGATCGTCGAGCTCCAGGAGCCCACCGACATGTCGATCCTGCTCGAGTGGGACGGGTTCGGCATCGCCGACGAGGCCGAGGCGACCCTGGGCTTGGGCTGGGACACCGCACTGGGCTGCGTCGAGCGCGACGCGCGCGACCCGGCGCCCCTGCGCGGGTCGAGCTCCGACGGCGCCGTGGCCGAGCTGCTCCCGCGACAGGCCCACGCCTTCTTCAGCGCCCAGCGCGTCGCCCCCGCAGGCGATGCGACGCGACTCGAGCAGGGTTTCGCCGTGGTGGTCGTGCTCGAGGGGGCGGGGACGATCGCCGGGCGCGACGTCGAGCGAGGGGCGGCCCTGCTGGTGCCGCACGCGGCGGGAGCGGTCACGGTGGAGGGCGAGCTCACGGCGATCGCGTGCCGGCCGCCGGCGGTGGGAGCGGTCGGCGCGGGCGAGGCGCCCACGGGGGGAGCGGGCGGCGAGGGCGGACCGTCGGGAGTGGCGCCGTGACCGAGCTCCTCCTCGGCATCGACGTGGGGACCTCGGCCTGCAAGGCCGCCGTGGTCGACCTCGACGGCGCTGAGCTGGCCCACGGCCAGACGCCGACGCCGTGGGATCCCGTGCCCACCGGCGCGCAGATCGAACCCGAGGCGCTCTTCCAGGCCGCGGTGGCCGCCGCGCGCGAGGCCCTCGACGGCGCGCCCGAGGATGGTCGCGTCATCGCTCTTGGGGTGACGAGCATGGCCGAGGCCGGTGTCCTCCTCGGTCGCGACGGCCGCGCGCTGCATCCGGGCGTCGCCTGGTACGACGAGCGCGGTGGCGCCGAGGCCGAGGCCATCGCCCGCGAGCTCGACGACTTCGTCGAGCGCACCGGGCTCCCCGCCACGCCGCTGTGCAGCCTCGCCAAGCTGCGCCACCTCGGCACGCAGGGCGCCGCGCGGTGGCTGAACGTGGCTGAGTGGGTCGTGCACCGCCTCGGCGGCCGGCAGGTCACCGAGCTCTCGCTGGCCTCGCGCACGGGCCTGCTCGACCTCGACTCGATGAGCCCCTACGACGCCGCGCTCGCCTTCGCCGACCTCCCGCCCGACCTCCTCGGCGAGCGAGTGCTGGGCGGCACCGATGCCGGGCGCAGCGACGGCGCGGCGCTCCCGGGCACCGAGGGCGCGGTGCTCACGGTCGCCGGCCACGACCACCTCGTCGCCGGTGTCGGCGTGGGCGTCGTCGCTCCCGGCGACGTGCTCGACTCGTGCGGCACCGCCGAGGCGCTCGTCCGCGTCGTCGCTCCGCCGCTCGACGGCGCCGCGCGCCGGCGCGCCGTCGAGGGCGGCGCGTCGGTCGGCTGGCACGTCGCTCCCGGCCGCCAGGCGCTGCTGGCCGGCCTGTGGTCCGGCATGGCCCTTCGCGAGGTCCTCGACGCGCTCGGCGTCGACGAGACCGGCCGCGACGAGCTCGACGCGGGCGCGCTCGCCATCGCTCCCGGTGACGCGCCCGTGCTCGAGCTCGAGCTGGGCTCGCTGCACCGCCCGACGCTGCAGCTGCCCAGCGCCGAGCCGGCCGCGATCTGGCGCGCGGCCATCGACGCCGTCGCGCGTGCCGCGGAGGCCAAGGTGGCCCACATCGATGCCGTCGCGGGACCTCACACGAACGTCGTCGTGACCGGCGGCTGGTCGCGCGACCCGGCGGTGCTCGACGCCAAGCGCCGGCTGGGCGCGGTCGAGCGCCCCGCCGTCGTCGAGGCCGGCTGCCGCGGCGCGGCGCTGCTGGCGGGAGTGGCCGCCGGCGTGTTCGCGAGCGCGGACGACCTCCCCGCCGCCATGGCCGGGAACCCAATCGCAAAGGAGCCCGCCTGATGCCCGAGCCCCTGCTGGAAGCGCGAGAGATCGTCAAGAGCTTCGGCCGCGTGCGCGCGCTGCGCGGCGCGAACTTCACGGTCTACGCGAACGAGGTCGTCGCGCTGGTGGGCGACAACGGCGCCGGCAAGTCGACGCTGGTCAAGACGCTGGCGGGCGTCCACCAGCCCGACGCCGGCGAGATCGTCTTCGAGGGCGAGCCGGTCGAGATCCACTCGCCGCTCGACGCCCGCCGGCTCGGGATCGAGACCGTCTACCAGGACCTCGCCCTGGCCGCCGAGCTCGACGCCGGCGCCAACATGTTCCTCGGCCGCGAGGTCATGCGTCCCGGCGTGCTCGGCAAGCTCGGCTTCATCGACAAGCAGGCGATGCGCGCGCGCAGCCGCGACGCCTTCGCCGACCTCGGCGTCGCGCTCCAGGACACCTCCGCCCCTGTCGCCACCATGTCCGGCGGCCAGCGCCAGGGCATCGCCGTGTCGCGCGCGGTGACCTGGGCCTCCAAGGTCGTCTTCATGGACGAGCCCACGGCGGCACTCGGCGTCGTGCAGACCCGCAACGTCCTCGACCTCATCGGCCGCGTGCGCGACCAGGGCCTCGCGGTCGTCCTCATCAGCCACAACATGCCCGAGGTCTTCGAGGTCGCCGACCGCATCGAGGTCCTGCGCCTCGGCGAGCGCGTCGCGCGCTTCCGGCGCGGCGACGTGACGATGGAGGACGTCGTCGGCGCCATGACCGGGGCCATCACCCACGACGGAGAGACGCGATGACGGACGTCAGCACCAAGGCCGACGAGCCCGAGCTCGACGAGGATCAGGAGCACCGCCCGCCCTTCTGGCAGCGCCTCGTCGCCGGCTCGAGCACGCCCATCGGGCTGATCCTCGGCGCGCTCATCGTCGTCTTCAGCGTCCTCGAGCCCAGCTCGTTCCTCGACAGCGCCAACGCCCGCAACATCGCCACCGACGCCGCGGTCCTGCTCGTGCTGGCCACGGGGATGACCTTCGTCATCACCACCGCGGGGATCGACCTGTCGATCGGCGCCGTGCTCGTGTTCAGCGGCGTCGTCTCGGCCAAGATGATGAACGCGGTCGGCGGCGACAACTGGGGCGTGATCGTCGTCGGGCTCGTCGTCGCGCTGGCCGGCGGCCTGGGATGGGGCCTGATCAACGGGTTCCTGGTCGCCAAGGCCAGGATCCCGGCCTTCGTCGTCACGCTGGGCACGCTGGGGATGAGCCTCGGCGCGTCGCTCGTCATCACCGGCGGCGTCGACGAGCGCGACGTGCCCTTCAAGCTCGTCACGACGATCGGCACCGGGCGAGCGTTCGACCAGATCCCGTGGCTGGTGCTCATCGCCTTCGCGGTGGCGATCTTCTTCGGGATCGTCCTCGCCGCCACGCGCTTCGGGCGCTACACCTACGCGGTCGGGTCCAACGAGGAGGCCGCGCGCCGCGCGGGCATCCCCGTCGACCGCCACCTCATCAAGGTCTACGCGCTGGCCGGCACCCTCGCCGGCCTCGCCGGCTTCCTGTCCCTGGCCCGCTTCTCGACGACGACGATCGGCGGGCACGACACCGACAACCTGCAGGCCATCGCCGCCGTCGTCATCGGGGGCACGAGCCTGTTCGGAGGGATCGGGACGATCCTCGGCTCGGTCTTCGGCGTCTTCATCCCGGCCGTCCTCGAGAACGGCTTCGTGATCATCGGCGTGAACCCGTTCTGGCAGGAGATCGCCGTCGGCGCGGTGCTCGTAGGCGCCGTGTATCTCGACCAGTTGCGCCGCCGGTCGCAATACCAGCGGTGACACCCACCACCAGCAGGAGGAGGTCCGTTCCCACCATGGCACGCACGACTTGGATCGTCGCCGCCTGTACCGCGCTCCTCGCCTTCGGCGTCGCGGCGTGTGGCAGCGACGACAACGGCGGGTCGACCGGCACGAGCAGCTCGTCCGCCGGCGGCAAGAAGAGCTACAAGATGACGCTCGTCGCCGGCGTCAAGGGCGACGAGTTCTACATCACGATGAACTGCGGAGCCCAGGCCAAGGCCAAGGAGCTCGGGGTCACCCTCGACTTCCAGGGCCCCGACAAGTTCGACGCGTCGCTGCAGACGCCGGTGGTCAACGCCGTCGCGGCGAAGAAGCCCGACGCCGTGCTCATCGCGCCCACCGACACCAAGGCGATGTACGCGCCCATCAAGCAGCTGGCCGACGGCGGCGCGAAGGTCGCGCTCGTCGACACCACGCTCGAGCAGGCCGACTTCGCCGTGTCGCAGATCGCCTCCGACAACGAGGGCGGTGGCAAGGAGGCGGCCAAGACGCTGGGGCAGCTGATCGGCGGCAAGGGCAAGGTCTTCGTCGTGAACGTCAAGCCAGGCATCTCCACCACCGACGCCCGTGGCAAGGGCTTCGAGGACGGCGCCAAGGAGGCCGGCCTGACCTACGTCGGCCAGCAGTACGACGACGACGACCCGGCCAAGGCCGCGGCGGTCACGAAGGCCGCGCTGGCCAAGAACCCCGACCTCAAGGGCATCTTCGCCACCAACCTGTTCTCCGCGGAGGGCGCCGCGAGCGGCATCCGCGAGGCGGGCAAGCTCGGCAAGGTGAAGATCGTCGGCTTCGACGCCGGGCCCAAGCAGGTCGAGGACCTCAAGAACGGCATCGTCCAGGCGCTCATCGCCCAGAAGCCCGCGGAGATCGGCGCCGACGGCGTGCAGCAGGCCTACAACGCCCTGACCGGCAAGCCGACCGAGAAGCAGATCGGCACCGGGTTCACGTCGATCACCAAGGACAACCTGTCCGAGAACCAGGACGCGCTGTACAAGCCCAGCTGCTGAGCTAGATCGTCGTCAACGCCGCTTCACGCCGCCGGCGCCTCCACGCGCCGGCGGCGAAGGCGGCCGCGCCGCCGAGGATGGTCACCGGGACGAGCACGGCGACGGCGATGAGCGCCACGCCGGCTGAGACCTCGAGCACGCGGACGGCGTCGCGCGCGGCGTCGCCCGGGCTCCACGACCCGCCGCCGGGCGCGGCCACCTGCTTGTGGGGACGCCCGACGACGTCGACCTGGATCGTCGCGAGGTCCGCGCGCCGGCGCACGGCGTCGAAGCCGCGCTGAAGGACGTTCAGGGCGCGGCGGTTGTCGGCCAGGCGGGCGCGCAGGCTCGAGATCTCCTGCGCGGTCGTCGCCTTGCCGAGCGCGCGCAGCAGGCCGCGGCGCTCGGCGCGCGCGTCGGCCAGCCGCGACGCCGCGCTGTCGTAGGCGCCGGTGATGTCGTCGGCGCTCTGCTCCATCGAGCGGACGTGGCCGAGCTTGCTCAGCTGGGCGAGGGCGTCGTCGAGTCGGGCCGTGGGGACGCGCACGACGAACGAGGCGCCGCCGTTGCCGTCTCCGGTCCTGACCTGCGAGAGCTGGACGAACCCGCCGACGGACTGGGTCGCGCGCACGACGCGGTCGGCGACGCGCTGGACGTCGGTGGTCGTCAGCTCCAGGCGCGTGGTGCGCTCGACCCGCCGGGTGCGCGCGCCGGAAGCGGCCGGCGGTGCGGCCTTGCTCGGCGCCGGCGCGGCGAGCTCGGCGCCGCCGCCGCTGCCGGTGGTGCTGTCGGCGCCGGCGCCGGAGGAGTCGCGCTGGGCGGGCTGGGCCTGCGAGGCCACCCCGCCGCCGCCGCTCGATCGGCTGAGGTCGTTGCCCGACCCGCCACCGACGAGGACGACGGCGACGAGGGCGGCCAGGAGGCAGCCGGCGAAGCCGAGGGCGGGGAGGAGCGCGCGGCGACGGGCGAGCGGGCCGCTGCGCGTGGCGGCCGCTTTGGGCTCGGGTTCGAACTCGCTGCACACGCGCGCGTCGAGCCGTGCGCGGAACGCGGGTGCCATGACCGGCGCCTGCGCGCGCACGTCGTCGACGAGCGCCAGGAGCTGGGGCTCGGCGGCCGGGTCGCCCGCGAGGGCGGCCTCGAGGGCCTCGAGCTCGGCGACGACGGCGGGGTCGAGGGGGTTCTCACGACGGCGCATGGCAGGCCTCTCGGAGTCGGGTCAGGGCGCGATGGACGCGGGTTCCGGCGTTGGAGGCCGAGATCCCGAGCACGGCGGCGATCTCGGCGTTGCCGAGCCCCGCGTGGAACTTCAGGGCGATGAGCTCCCGGTCGTGGGCCTCGAGGACGGCCAGCGCGGCGCGCACCGTGGCCCGCCGCTCGGCGGCTTCGGCCTCGCTCTCGACGGCCGGCTCGTCGGCCGCGGGCTCGTCGGTCAGCGTGGCCGCGCGCTTGCGGCGGCGCAGCTCGTCGAGCGCGGCGTTGCGCGCGATGCCGAACAGCCACGCGCGCTGGCTGCCGCGTCGCGGGTCGAACGACCGGCGCTTGCGGAACGCGCGCTCGAAGGCGGCGGCCGTCACCTCCTCGGCCGCCGAGCGGTCGCGCAGCAGCGAGGCGACGTAGGAATAGACGGCGTCGGCACTGCCGCGATAGAGCGCCTCGAAGGAGGCGGCGGCCGCTACGGGCGGCTGGTCGATGGCCATCGTCAGCGTCTGCTCCACACCGGTGCTACGGACCAGGACGAGATTCGTCACACGGCCACCGAAACCCCTGCGTGCGCGACGGTATCGTCAGGTTGTGAGACCCCCGCGCGCAGCGCTCGGCGCGATCGCCGCGCTTCTGGTCGCCCTCGCACCGACGGCGGCCACCGCCCGTGGCGGGCCCTCGATCTACCACAACAAGCGCCTGTGGGCCACGGTCAACGTGTGCGACACCGTCGGCCACCCCGACTCGATCGGGATCCGCGGCTCGATGCCCGGGAGCGGCAATCGCCGTGAGGACATGTTCATGCGCTTCGTGGTCCAGTACTACAGCGCGACGGACAGCCTCTGGCACAACCTCGGCGAGGGCGCCGACTCGGGGTTCGTCGCGGTCGGATCGGGCAGGTTCCGCACGCGCCAGTCGGGTCGCACGTTCACGATCACCCCGCCGCGACCTGGCTCCGCCCCGTATCTGCTGCGCGGCGTGATCACCTTCGAGTGGCGCAAGGACGGCGAGGTCATCAGGCGCGCGCGCAAGCGCACCGCGGGCGGTCATCCCGATACCAAGGGCTCGGACCCGGCGGGCTTCAGCGCGCCGACTTGCACGATCACCTGAAGCTCCGCGCCGCGCGGCCGATCAAACGTCCATGAGCAAGCGTGCCATGCCGTTTCTCATCGGCGCTGCCGTGGCGCTCCTCGCGCCGGCTGCCGTGGCGGCCAAGCCGCCCACGCACCCCGACCTGTGGGCGACGGTCAACGTGTGCGACACGCCGACCAGGCCGGGCGGCGTCGGCGTCCGCGTCTCGATCCCGCGCGAGCGCGGAGCACCGCAGCAGTGGGCGCGGATCCATCTTCAGTGGTTCGACGCCACCAAGCTGGCGTGGCGTGCGGTGCCGTCGGGCGGCGACGCCGGCTGGACGCGCATCGGGATCGGCAGACGTTTGGTCGAGGGCGGCACGACGTTCACGTTCGCGCCTCCCGCGGTCGGCATGCGGATCGTGCTGCGCGGCGTCGTCGACATCGAATGGCGCGACGGCAAGGACGTCGTCGATCGCGCTCGCGTCCGCACGACCGACGGCCACGCGGTGGCCGCCGACGTGCACCGCCGCGTGTCGCGCTCGTCGTGCGAGATCAAGCGGTAGCGCTCGCGAAGAGGCGCGGGTCGTTCGTGATGATGCCGGTGACGCCGAGCGCCTCGAGCGTGGCGATCCGCCTGGCGTCGTCGACGGTCCAGACGTAGAGCTCACCGCCGGCCTCGTGCACGGCCCGCGCGAGGCGCGGCGTGACGAGCGCCCAGTGCGACATGACGGCGTCGATGTGCCCGTCGCGGATCGCGCGCGCGGCGCGGGCCGGCAGCACGCGCCGCGCGTACCGCGCGGCGGCCAGCGCCGGCACCCTGGTGAAGGGGTTGCCCAGGTAGTTGCGGCGCAGCTTGGGCACGGACCAGCCCAGGCGGATCTCGGGCGCCTCCGCCCGCACCGCCAGCAGGCTCTGCTCCTCCATGGTGGAGATGAGCGCGCGCTCGGCCAGGCCGAAAGAGCGCAGGGCGTCGATGACGCGCCGCTCGTAGCCCACGGTCTTGAGGTCGACGTCGAGCTCGACGTCGATCCACGCGTCCTGGGCGAAGTGGGCCAGCCCCTCCTCGAGGGTCAGCGGCGATCGCTGGGCGGCGGCCGCGAAGTCGTGCGCGAGGACGAGGCGCCCCGTGCCGTCCGGGTACTCGGGGAGCACATCGAACTCGACCATGTCGACGCCGGCCGCGAGCGCCGCATCGAAGGACTCGAGCGTGTTGCCGGGCGCGATGAGGTCGGCGCCCTTGTGGCCGATGCGCTTCAGCGCTGGCATCCGGGGCACCAGTAGGTTGGGCGGTTGTCGTCGCCCTGGCCGCGCTGGGCGATCGTCGTGCCGCACCGCGGGCACGGGCGTCCCGCGCGGTCGTAGATGACACGGTGGCGTGACTGGTGGCCGTCGCGTGCGGACTCCTGCATCCGCGGGCGCGTCAGGCGCACGATGCGCAGCGCCTCCTCGTCGGTGACGTCGCCGGTCGGGCGCCACGGGTCGACGGCAGCCGCGAAGCAGCCTTCGCACTTCCACAGGTTGCCGATGCCGGCGATGGTGCGCTGGTCGAGCAGCGCGTCGCCGACCGGCCGCGTCGGGTCGTCGGCGCGCAGCCGCGCCAAGAAGCGCTGCTCGTCGAGCGCGGGGGCCAGGATGTCGGGGCCGAGGCCGGCGATGCGCTGGTCGAAGCGCGCTCGCGAGGCGGTCATGAGCTCGAGCACGGGGCCGTCGAACTGGACGACCTCGTGCCCGGCCGCGCGGAGCACGAGCCACGCGCGACGCGGCGAGCGTCCCCATCGCCGACCCTCGCCGTACACGCCCCAGACGCCCGTCATCCGCAGGTGCGAGTGGATGAGGAGATCGCCCTCGAAGCGCAGGAACAGGTGCTTGCCGTGGGCGTCGACGCCCTCGACCGCCCGCCCCGCCAGTCGTTGCGGCCAGCGATCCGCGGCGAAGCGCGGATGCGGCGTGGTCACCGCGTCCGGGACGCGCCCGGCGAGCACCGGTCGCATCCGGCGCGCGGCGTAGTGGATGGTGTCGCCCTCGGGCATGGCTGCGTCCGAGGGTAGGTCAGAGCTCGCGGACGAGGTCGAGCTCGTCGCGGATCGGGATGCCGGCGTGGCCGATCGGGCCGATGTCGGGCTTGCGCTCACGGGCGCGGTCGACGGCGCCGGGGTGCAGGGCGGTGAGGACGAATCTGTGGCGCTGGTAGAGGCGCAGTGCGGGCAGGTTGTCGTTGCTGGTCGTCACGCGGATGCGGCCGCATCCCGCGGTGCGGGCCGCGTCGGCCACCGCCTCGACCAGCGCGCTGCCGATGCCGCCGCCGATGGTGAACGCGTTGACGGTCACGAGCTCGCAGCTGCCGTGCTCGATCGCATAGGTGGCGAGGCCCGCGCGCTCGCCGTCCGCCTCGGCGACGAGGGCCGGAAGGGCGGCGGGCCGGTGCTCGCGGCCGTCACCGTAGGCGAGCACGTCCGCGCCCCAGCTCTCGCGCACGACGCCTGCGGCCCATGCGCGCTCGTCGTCGCGCAGCGCTCGCACGTGCAGCTCCGCATGGGGCGCGAGGAGCTCGAGGCGGTTGCCGAACGGGTCATCGACGTAGATCCGCGGGCCGTCCCACGTGACGGCGTGGCCCGCTTCCTCCAGCCGCGTGGCGAGGACGCGCAGGTCGTCGGCGCGCGGGACGGCCAAGGCGGGGTGAGCCTTGCGGGCGGGAGCGAACGGGTCCTCGATCCCGACGTGGAGCTGCTGGTCGCCGACCGCGAACCACGCCCCGCCACGGGCGCGCAGGCGCTCGGGCTTTGGCAGCTCGGGCAGACCCAGCAGCTCGCCGTAGAACGCGCGCGCCGCGGCCTCGCCGCCCCGCGGCGCCGCCACCTGGACGTGGTCGACGGCGGTGATCACGCGCTGAGCGTGAGCTTGCGCGGGCCGGAGCGGAAGCCGAGCTCGACGAGCAGCGCCTCCCACGGCGAGCCCACGACCGGCTCACCGTCGACCTTCTCCAGCGAGAGCTTGCGCCCCCGGCCTGAGGTCACGAACGCGGCGAGCGCCTCGAGCGACGGCCGCAGGCGCGGATCATCGGCCTCGACGAGCGTGGCGATGCCCTTGCCGCCGCGCTCGACGTAGAGGATCGGCTCGGCGCCGGCCAGCACGACGTACGCCCCCGAGACGCGCTGGGGACGGCGAGCGTCCTCCTCTCGCTTGGGCCACGGCAGCGCCGCTCCGTAGGGCTGCGCCGGGTCGGTGGCGGCGAGCACCACCGGCGCCGCCTCCGCGTCGGCGCGCTGCGAGCGCAGGCGCTCGACCGCGCCGGGCAGCGCGAACTGCGCGCCGCCGAGCCCTTCGATGAAGTAGCCGCGCCGGCAGACGCCCAGGGTCTCGAGCTGGCCGAAGGTGTCGTAGAGGATGGAGAAGCCGCCAGGGATCCCCTCGGCCAGGACCTGCTCGCGGGTGACGATGCCGTAGCGCTCGAGCAGGAGCTCGGCCAGCGTGCGGCGGCGCTCGCCCGCCTCGGGCTCGGAGCGGAACAGCGCGTCGGTGAGCGACCAGCGACCCTGGACCTGCGCCTGGGTGCCGGTGCGGCGCGAGGCGAAGCGCTGGGTGGGTGGGGTCCGATTCCGGCGGTCGCGGGCGCGCTGGGCACGCGCGAGCGTGAGCCGCGGCGCGCGCAGCGGCGCCCAGGCGTCGTTGGTCACCTCGCCGGCCCACACCAGGTCCCAGAGCGCCTCCTGGATCTGCTCGGGCGCGATCGCCAGCTCGGCCAGCAGGTCGGTGAAGAAGCACGGCGCCGACGCGAGGCGGTCGCGCAGCAGGTCGTGCTCGGGCGCCTGCGGTCGTTCGGCCTTGTTCGGGGGCGGCCCGATCGCCGCGACGTCGTCGCGGAAGTACAGGGCCACGCGGCCGCTGTTGCGCCCGAGCGCGCCCGCGCCCACCCACACGATCTCGCCGCTCGCGCAGAGCTGGTCCATCCACGTCGGCGAGTACGCGCCGCAGCGCCGCGGCAGCACGTCGCGCTCCCACACGTCGGCGGGGAGGGCGAGGCCCTGCAGCGGCACGAGCACCTCGCGCAGGCGATCGACACCGGCGCCGGCGGCGGGATGACGGTCGACCCCTTGCCACGAGGGCAGGAAGGCGGCCAGCGCCTTCTGGTCGGCGGCCTCGATCTCCTTGCGCAGCACCGCCAGCGACGCGCGGCGCAGGCGCCGCAGGACTTCGGGGTCGCACCACTCGCGCTCGGCCCCTCCGGGACGCAGCTCGCCGCGCACCAGCTCGCCCTCGCGCTCCAGCGCGGCCAGTGCGCTGGACGGATCGACGCCGTAGCGCTCGCGCAGCTCACCGGTCGTGAACGGACCATGGGTGCGCGCGTAGCGGGCCACGAGCTTCTGAAGCGGCGCATCGACGTCGGCCACGAAGGCCGCGGGCAGGCCGCCGGGAGGCACCACGCCGAAGGCGTCGCGATACAGCCCGGCGTCGTCGGCGGCGATCCAGCGCTCGTCGCCGCCGAGGCGCACGCGCACCGCCCGGCGCTCGCGCTCGAGCTCGAGCTCGGCCAGCATGGCCGCGGGATCGAGCCCGGCGAGGACGCGGTCGGCGACCTCGGCGCCGGTCAGGTCGCCCAGGCGGCGCAGGATGTCGGCCAGCGCGTCGCGCGAGTCGGCGCGCGTGCGGTCCGAGCGATGCTGGAGGTCGTCTTCGACCTGGGCGAGGGCGGCCGGGTCGATCAGCTCGCGCAGCTCTTCCTGGCCCAGCAGCTCGCGCAGCAGCTCGCGGTCGAGCGAGAGCGCCGCCGCGCGCCGCTCGGCGTTGGGCGTGTCGCCCTCGTACATGTACGTGGCGACGTAGTCGAAGAGCAGGCTCGAGGCGAAGGGCGAGGCGGTGGGGGTCTCGACCTCGACGACCGAGAGCTCGCGGCGATGGAGCGCGCGCAGCAGCCCGATCAGGCCCGGGAGGTCGAGCACGTCGCGCAGGCACTCGCGGTAGGTCTCGAGCACGATCGGGAACTGGGCGTAACGCCGCGCGACCTCGAGCAGCGACTGCGACTTCAGGCGCTGCTGCCACAGCGGCGTGCGCTTGCCCGGGTAGGCGCGGGGGATGAGCAGCGCCCGGCCGGCGTTCTCGCGGAAGCGCGCGCCGAACAGCGCGCTCGTGCCGAGCTCGGCCACGACCGCGTCCTCGAGCTCGTCGGGGTCGATCATCACGAGGTCCGCGCCCGGAGGCTCGTCCGCGTCGGGGAGGTGGACGATGATGCCGTCGTCGGACCAGATCGCGTCGGACTCCAGGCCGTACTCCTCGCGGATGCGACGCGAGAGCGCCAGGCCCCAGGCGGCGTGCACGCGGCCGCCGTACGGGCTGAGCACGCACAGACGCCAGTCGCCGATCTCGTCGCGGAAGCGCTCGATGACGATCGTCCGGTCGCTCGGGACCACGCGCGTCGCGTCCTGCTGCTCGCGCAGGAAGTCGACCAGGTTCCTCGCCGCCAGGTGATCGAGGTCGTAGTCGCGCTCGAGCACGTCGGCCGGCTGGTCGACCG
Source organism: Solirubrobacteraceae bacterium (assembly GCA_036379935.1). GTDB lineage: Bacteria > Actinomycetota > Thermoleophilia > Solirubrobacterales > Solirubrobacteraceae > JAOPZW01. The sequence goes on from DASVFT010000021.1 coordinate 14,775, forward strand.
CCCAGCGGCTGAAGGCGCCGATCTCGCGGCCGAGCTCCTTCGGGCGCCCCACGCCGTCGCCCTTCCAGAAGGGCACCGCACCGGGGACGCCCGGGGCGGGCGTGACGATCACGCGGTCGCGGCCGATCTCCTCGATCCGCCATGTCGAGGCGCCCAGCAGGAAGGTCTGGCCAGGGCGGGCCTCGTAGACCATCTCCTCGTCGAGCTCGCCGACGCGGCGGCCGTCGGGGAGCACGACGGAGAACAGGCCGCGGTCGGGGATCGTGCCGGCGTTGGTGACCGCCAGCTGGCGCGCGCCCTTGCGCGCGCGGATGGTGCCGCCCACGCGATCCCACACGATGCGCGGACGCAGCTCGCCGAACTCCTGCGACGGATAGCGGCCGTCGAGCATGTCGAGGACGTTCTCGAAAAGCTCGCGGCTGAGCTCCGCGTAGGAGTGCGTGCGGGTCACCAGCGCGAAGAGCTCGTCGACCGACAGCGCCTCGTCCCCCGCGCTCGCCGCCATCGAGACGATGTGCTGGGCGAGGACGTCGAGCGCGTTGCGCGGCACGACGGTCGGCTCGATGCGCCCCTGGCGCATGAGCTTCGCCACCACCGCGCACTCGAGCAGGTCGGCGCGGAACTTCGGGAAGATGCGGCCCTTGCTGACGTCGCCGACCGAGTGGCCGGCGCGCCCGATGCGCTGCAGCCCGCGGGCGACCGACTTCGGCGACTCGACCTGGAGGACGAGGTCGACGGCGCCCATGTCGATGCCCAGCTCGAGGCTGCTCGTGGCGATCAAGCACGGCAGCTCGCCGGCCTTGAGCATCTCCTCGACGACCGTGCGCTCCTCGCGCGCCAGCGAGCCGTGGTGGGCGCGCGCGATCTCCTCCTCCGCCAGCTCGTTCAGACGCAGGGCGAGGCGCTCGGCGCCGCGCCGGTTGTTGACGAAGACGATGGTCGAGCGGTGCTCGCGCACGAGCTTGAGCAGCTCGGGGTAGATCGCCGGCCAGATCGACTTGCGGGTGACGTCGCCACGCTCCGCGACGCCGAGGTCCGGCGCCGGCGTCTGCTCGGGCTCGACCATCGACTCGACCGGCACGTGGATCTTCAGGTCCAGCGGCTTCACCGACCCACCGCCCTCGGCGGCGTGTGCCCGGCCCGCGTCGACGATCGTCGCCGTGCGCCGCGGGCCGACCATGAAGCGCCCGACCTCCTCGAGCGGGTTCTGCGTCGCGCTCAGGCCGATGCGCTGGGGGTCGTGGTCGGAGAGCTCGGCGAGGCGCTCGAGCGTGAGGGCCAGATGGGCGCCGCGCTTGGTCGAGGCCACGGCGTGGATCTCGTCGACGATGACCGACTCGACGCCGCGCAGCATCTCGCGCGCCTGCGAGGTGAGGATGAGGTACAGCGACTCGGGCGTCGTGATGAGGATGTCCGGCGGCGTGCGGCGCATCGCGGCGCGCTCGCGCTGCGGCGTGTCGCCGGTGCGGATGCCCACGGACAGGTCGGCACCGATGCCCCGCAGCGGGGCGCGCAGGTTGCGATCGATGTCGTAGGCCAGCGCCTTCAGCGGCGAGACGTAGACCAGCCGGGTATGGGCCGCGGGCTCACGCGAGAGCTTGTCGAGCGCCCACAGGAAGGCGGCCAGCGTCTTGCCGCTGCCGGTCGGGGCGGAGATGAGCACGTGCTCGCCGGTGGCGATCGCCGGCCACGCCTGCGCCTGGGCAGGCGTGGGCGCCTCGAACGCACGCTCGAACCAGTCGCGAACGGGGGGTGTGAAGGAGGACAGCGGCAACCCTCCGAGCGTACTGCGTGAGCCAGGGTCCTCAGGTGCGGCTAGCCGGCAAGCTGGCGGGCGCGCGCGAACACGGCGTCGAGCATGGGCTCGGTGAGCTTGCCGGTGAACGTGTTCTGCTGGCTGGGGTGGAAGCAGCCCAGCAGCCTCAGCCACACGCCGTCGTCGAAGACGGCCTCGTGGCCGAAGCGCGGGCGCGGCCGTGGCGGCGGATGTCCCGCGGCGGCGCGCAGGCGCAGGGCGGCGTCCCACGCGAACGCGCCGAGGCAGACGACGACCCGCAGGTCCGCGAGATGGTCCAGCTCGGCCAGCGACCACGGCAGACACGCGTCGCGCTCGGCCGGCGTGGGCTTGTTGGCCGGCGGGGCGCAGCGCACGGCGGCGGCGATCCACGCGTCGCGGAGCTCGAGGCCGTCGCCGGCGTGGATCGAGGTCGGCTGGCTGGCGAAGCCGGCGCGGTGCATGGCGGCGAACAGCCAGTCGCCGGAGCGGTCGCCGGTGAACACGCGGCCGGTGCGGTTGCCGCCGTGGGCCGCGGGGGCCAGGCCGAGGACGAGCACGCGGGCGGCCGGGTCCCCGAAGCCCGGCACCGGCCGACCCCAGTACTCCTCGCCGACGAAGGCGGCCCGCTTCTCGCGCGCGACCCGCTCGCGCCAGTCCACGAGGCGCGGGCAGCGCCGGCAGGCGACGATCTCGGCCTCGAGCGCGGCGAGCGTGGTGGCGGTCACGCCCGCTCGAGGGCGCCCAGCATCAGTCGGGCGATGACCGGTTGGAGCGCGAGGATGTCGGCCGGCCGGCCGGTTCGCATGCTGCGCGAGACGAGCTCGACGGAGGCGCCGATGATGGCGAACGCGTCGTCGCGCGAGGCGAAGGTCGGCGCGCCGTACCTCGGCGCCGCCCGCAGGTTGTCGCGGTACAGGGAGTCGGCGAACGTCTCGAGGATCGCGTCGCGCCGCGCCGCGGCGCGCGGGCCGGCCCCGATGATGGCCACGAGCAGCGTCTGCGCCTCCTGGGGGAAGGCGGCGAGGGTCCGGAGGAAGGCGTGCACGCCGGCCGACACCCGCTCCTCGTAGGACGCGTGCCCCTCGGCGTCCGATGCCTCGCCCATCGCCCGCATGATCTCCGTCGCTGCCTCGTCGAACAGCGCGAGGATGCACTCCTCCTTGTTGGCGAAGTGCTCGTAGAACGTGGCCTTCGACATGCCGGCCTCGCGCGCGACCGCCTCGGCCGTCGCCTCGGCGTAGCCGACCCGCGCGAAGACCGCGGCGGCGGCCTGGAAGAGGCGGCGGCGCTGCACGGTGAGGCGCACCTCGAGCGGCGGGGCGTGGCGGCCTCGCGGAACGGTCGTGGCGGGTCGCTCGGCGGCGGCCATCGCCCCAATGGTAGGTAGGCTCCGCCCCCGCATGCTCCGCCCCCTGCCGCTGCTCGCCGTCGTCACCGCCCTCGCTCTCGCGGGCTGCACGGCCCAGACCCCGACCAAGGACTCGTCGGGCAACTTCAAGGGCGACCAGCGCCTGGTGGCCAACACGGTCGAGGACTTCGAGTCCGCCGCGTCCAAGAGCGACGAGGGCAAGATCTGCCGCGAGCTCCTCGCCCAGGCGCTCGTCACGCGCTACGCGCAGCGCGGCGGGACGTGCGAGAAGGCGGTCGACGGCGCGCTCAAGGACACCGACTCCTTCGGCCTCACCGTCGAGAAGGTCAGCATCACCGGCTCCGAGGCCGCCGTCAGCGTGAAGGCCGACCGCGGCAAGAAGGACATCGTGCAGCCCATGACCCTGGTCAAGCAGGGCCAGGGCTGGCGCATCAGCGCCTTCGGCTAGATGACTGATTCCACGACCCCCACGACCATCTGTCCGCGCCCCGCGGCGCCGGATCGCCACGGTCCGAAGGGGTCCGTGGCTCTGCCACTGTCCCCCTTCGGCCCGCGTCGCCCGGCATCCACGGTGCACGGCCATCTGGCCGCGCGGGCCATGGAATCAATCATCTAGCGCGCCCGGGCCGAAGGCCGGACGATCTCAACCCAGCGTCTGGCCGTACTGGCGCTCGTAGTAGGCGCGGTAGTCGCCGGAGCGGATCGGCTCCCACCACCACGCGTTGTCGCGGTACCACGCCACCGTCCGCTCCAGGCCGTCGGCGAAGCGCACCCGCGCCTCCCACCCCAGACCGCGCACCTTGTCCGAGCTCAGCGAGTAGCGGCGGTCGTGGCCGGGCCGATCGGTCACGTACTCGATGAGGTCCTCGCTGGCCTCCGTGCAGCGCAGGATGCCGCGCACCACCTCGATGTTCGGGCACTCGTCGGGGCCGCCCACGTTGTAGACCTCGCCCGCCGCCCCGTGCTCCAGCACGTGCCCGATCGCGCGGGCGAAGTCCTCGACGTAGAGCCAGTTGCGCACGTTCATCCCGTCGCCGTAGACCGGCAGCCGGTCACCGTGCAGCGCGTTGAGGACCATGAGCGGGATCAGCTTCTCGGGGTACTGGTAGGGCCCGTAGTTGTTCGAGCCGCGGCAGATGAGGGTCTCCAGGCCGAAGGTGTGGAAGTAGCTTCCGACGAGCAGGTCGGCGCCCGCCTTGGTGGCGCTGTAGGGCGACGACGGCGCCAGCGGCGAGGACTCGGTGAACGAGCCGTCCTCGATCGAGCCGTAGACCTCGTCGGTGGAGACCTGCAGGAAGCGCACCTGGCGCGCCCGCGCGGTCTCGAGCAGGACGTGGGTCCCCAGCGCATGTGTCCTGACGAAGGCGTCGGGCTCGGCGATCGAGCGATCGACGTGCGTCTCGGCGGCGAAGTTCACCACCGCGTCGGCGTCCTCCATCGCGGCCGTCACCGCCTGCGGGTCCTCGATCGCGCCGTGGACGAGCTCGTGGTCGACGTCCTTCAGGTTCTCGCGCCGCCCGGCATAGGTGAGCTTGTCGAGGACGACGACCTCGTCGCCGTGGTCGCGAACGCGGACGCGCACGAAGTTCGAGCCGATGAAGCCGGCGCCGCCGCAGACCAGGAGCCTCATCCGGCGAGCACCGCCTTCTCGCTCAGATAGGCCGCGACGCCCTCCTGCCAGGGCGGGAGGATCGGCGCCTCGTCACGCTCGGTGCCGAGGACCGAGTAGGCGGGCCGCGGCGCGGCGCGCGCGAACCGCTCCGTCGTCGTCGGCAGCACGCGGCAGCTCACGCCGGCGCGATCGAAGACCTCGACCGCCAGCTCGTACCACGAGCACGCGCCGGCGCCCGCGGCGTGGAAGATCGCGGTGTCGCCGCGGCGCTCGGCCAACTCGACGACCGCCTCGGCCAGATGGCCGGTCCACGTCGGGCTGCCGACCTGGTCGGCCACCACGCTGACCTCGTCGCGCTCCTCGCCGAGCGCAAGCATGGTGTCGACGAAGTTGGGGCCCCCCGCGCCGAACAGCCACGCGCTGCGCACGATCGCGTGCTCGCCACCGGCGGCCGCGACCTCGTGCTCGCCGGCCAGCTTCGAGCGCCCGTAGGCCCCGACCGGCGCCACCGGGTCCGATTCGACCCACGGCTCGCGCTTCTGGCCGTCGAAGACGTAGTCGGTCGACACGTGCACGAGGCGCGCCCCGTTCTCGGCCGCCGCGCGCGCCACGTTGCCCGCGCCCGTCGCGTTGACGGCCATGGCCGCCGCCTCGGCGGTCTCGGCGCCGTCGACGTCCGTCCAGGCCGCGCAGTTGATCACCGCGCGCGGCTCGGCCGCCGCCACGACGCGCCGCACGTGGTCGGAGTCGGTGATGTCCAGGTCGGCGCGGGAGAGGGCGATGACGTCGTGGCCCAACCTGGTGGCGACGGCGGCGACGGCCTGCCCGAGCATCCCCGCGCCGCCGGTGACCAGCAGACGCATAGACCTCCATCTTGGCGCAAAGGCCCGAGCGGCGCGCGGTCAGCCGTGCGCCGCGACGCTGCCGTAGAGCTCCGGCCGGCGGTCCGCGAGCACGTCGTTGCGCTCGCCGATCGCCTTGTCGCGCGCGAGCGCGAGGTCGCACGTGGCCAGCAGCAGCTCCTCGTCGTCCTCGCTCGCCGGCCCGGCCGCGGGGAAGCCGTCGGGGTCGACGATGACCGACGCCCCCAGCCAGCTCACCCCGCGCTCGGCGCGCACGCGGTCACAGGCCGCGATCCACATCCTGTTGCTCGACGCGGCCGCCTGGACGCGCACGACCTCGCCCGGTCGCTCGCCTTCGGGCGGTCGGGCCGCGCGCGGCCAGTTGACCGGGGCGCAGAGGAGCTCGGCGCCTGCGAGCGCCGGCAGCCGCACCCATTCGGGGAACTCGAGGTCGTAGCAGACGACCAGGCCGATCCGGCCGGCGGCGGTGGCGACGACGGGTGGCGGCTCGGCGCCCGGCGCGAAGGCGAGCACCTCGCGATCCCAGAGGTGGGCCTTGCGGTAGGCGGCGCGCAGGCCGTCGCGGTCGACGAGGACGGCGGTGTTGCGCAGCGTCCCGCCGTCCGCGCGCTCGCAGACTCCGCCCACGACGACGAGGCCATGGGCTCGTGCCAGCGCCGCCCACGCGGTCACCGTCGGCCCGTCGAGCGGCTCGGCCAGCGCCGCGGCCTCGTCACGGTCGGCGAAGACGTAGCCGCTGTTCACGAGCTCCGGTAGGACGACGACGCGCGCGCCGCGCGCCGCCGCGTCTTCGATCGCCGCCACGGCGCAAGCGCGGTTGGCTTCCACCTCGGCGACGCGCAGCGCGATCTGGCAGCAGGCGACGACGACGGCGCTCATCGCGGGTCTCCGCCCCCGCGGGCGATCGCGGTCAGCGCGAGCAGGTCGTAGGCCACCGCGGCGGCGTTCAGGGCGGTCACCTGCCCGGGGCCGTCGTACGGCGGCGAGACCTCGACGACGTCGAAGCCCGTGAAGCTCAAGCCCGCCAGCGCGCGCAGGAAGCCCAGCGCCTCGTGGGGCAGCAGGCCGGCGACCTCGGGCGTGCCCGTCCCCGGGGCATAGGCCGGGTCGAGCACGTCGATGTCGAAGGAGAGGTAGACCGGCCCGGCGCCCACCCGGGCACGCACGCGCGCGCCGTACTCCTGCGGCGAGAGCGTGCGCAGCTCCTCGCCGGCGAGGACCTCGAAGCCCATGTCGCGCGGGACCTCGAGGTCCTCGGGCGCGTAGAGCGGCCCGCGCATCCCCGCCAGCAGCGAGCGCTCCGGCGCCACGAGACCCTCCTCGACGGCACGACGGAACGGCGTGCCGTGGAAGTAGCGCTCGCCGTAGTACTCGTCCCAGGTGTCGGCGTGCGCGTCGAGCAGGACGACCGCGACCGGCCCGTGGACCGCGGCGTGCGCCCGCAGCTCGCCGAGGACGATCGAGTGGTCGCCGCCGAGGACGATGGGGACGATGCCGGCCTCGAGGACGGGGCGCAGCGCCTCGTCGACCTGCTCGACGGTCCGCAGCGCGTTGCCCGGCGTGACGTCGAGATCGCCGCCGTCGACGACCGACAGCGTCCCGAAGACGTCGACGTCGAGCACGGGGTGGTAGGGCCGCAGGAGCGCGGACGCCGCGCGGATCGCCTCGGGTCCGAAGCGCGCCCCCGGGCGGAAGCTCGTGGCCGTGTCGAACGGCACGCCGAGGACCGCGGCGTCGACGTCCTCGTGCGGCAGCGCGACGTGCGGCAGTCGCGCGAAGGTGCGCACGCCGGCATAGCGGGGGGCGAGGGTGGCGTCCGGCGGCCCGAAGCGCGGCGTACGGAGGGTCACGAGACGGACCTTCTCGGATCGGGGAGCGCGGGGGCGAGGATCCACAGGATGCGGGCACCGGCGTCGGCGTCGGCGTTGCGCCACGTGTGCGGGACGGCGGCGCCGAAGGTCAGCGCGTCGCCCTCCCGCAGGACGAAGGTCTCGTCCTCGACGCGCACCTCGACGGTGCCCTGCAGCACGAAGCAGACCTCGCACTCGCTGGGCAGCGTGTAGAGGACGCCGCCGCCCGAGCCGCCGGGGGCGACGGCGCTCTCGAGGACCGTCACGTGGCGCTCGTGCCCTGGCGTGATGAGGGTGTCCACGACGTCGGCCGCCTTCGGGAGGTCGTCGAGCCGCGGGCGGTCGGCGTGGCGCACGAGCGTGGTGGCCGGCACCGCGAACAGGTCGGCCATCGTGAGCCCGAGGGCGTCGCAGATGCCCACGAGGTTGGCCACCGAAGGGCTCGTCGCATCGCGCTCCACGCGCGAGAGGAAGCTCTTCGTGACGCCGCTGCGCTCGGCGAGCTCGCCGAGCGTCATCCGGCTCGCCTCGCGCGCGTGACGCAGGCGCGCCCCGAACCGCACGCGCGCGCCGTCGGCGCGGGGCGTCGGCCCGCCGCTCACGGCCCGGCGCCGGCGAGGCGCGCCTCGCTGGTCTCGACGGCGCGGTCTTCGGACTTGAGGTCCATCGACCGCGACAGTAGCCAGTACGTCGCGCCCGAGACGATGAGCCCGGCCAGCCAGGCGAGGTCCACCTCGCTGATCTGCTTGGCGATCGGCCCCGTGAAGCTGTGCCCGCTGATGTCGGGCACGACCATGAACGGGATCTCCACGAGGAACCCCACGGCGTAGGCGGTCAGCCCGCGGCCGTTCCACGCGCCGTAGATGCCGCGCGGGGTAAAGAGGTCCGTGATCGCGTAGTGGCCGCGGCGGACGAAGAAGAAGTCCACGAGGTTCGTCGCCGTCCACGGCACCAGCAGGTAGAGCATGAGCGTCAGCGCGCTGAACACGGTGCTGACGGCGTTGGTCGAGATGCTCTTGCCGATGACGTACCAGACGACGGTGAGGGCGACGATCGTGACGGCGCGTGCCACGCGCCCGGGGCGGATGCTGCGCACCGAGTCGATGCCGGTCAGGACCGTCAGCATGCCGCCGTAGGCGTTCATGCCCATCGTCGCGGCCAGGCCGGCCGCCAGCAGCAGGCCGCAGACCGCGCCGAGCGGGTCGAAGATGTTGTTGCCCGCCGTCTTGACGCCGAGCAGGCCGTCGGTGGCCCCGAGCCGGATGGCCAGGAAGGCGCCGAGCGCGATGAGCCAGATCGCGGCGCCGCCGGCGCCGCAGAAGACCGACGCGACGATCCGCCGGCCCGGCGTGGTCCGCGGCAGGTAGCGCGAGTAGTCCGACACGTACGGCGCGTAGGTGATGTTGTAGGCCGCCGCCGCGGAGAACTGGGCCATGAAGGCGGCCAGGCTGAAGCCGAGGGGCGCCTTCGGGGCATGTCCGTCGGCGAGCCCGAAGAGGACCCCGATGGTCAGGATCGTCATCAGCGGCAGCGAGACCACGAGGAGCGCGCGGAAGACGCGGTGCACCCAGTCGTGCCCCCAGATGGCGATGATCGCCGCTCCGATGGCGACGACGATCGCGACGACGTCAGGGTTCAAGCCGTAGGCCGCGTCGAGGCCCTCGGCGAGCAGGACCTGGTCGGCGACGTTGAAGGCGACGTAGGTGAAGAGCGTCGCGAACAGCGGGACGACGACGCCGCGGTACCCGAACTGGGCGCGCGACTGGATCATCTGCGGGAGCCCGAGCGTCGGTCCCTGCGTGGCGTGGAAGGCCATGAAGACGGTGCCGACGAGGATGCCGAGCGTGCCGGCCACGATCGTCCAGCCCAGCGAGAGGCCGAGCGACGGGCCGATGAAGCCGATGGGGATCGAGAAGTACTGGAAGTTCCCGAGGAACCACAGCGGCATCTGATGCCAGAGCTTGCCGTGGCGCTCCTCCTCCGGCACCCAGTCGATCGAGCGCTGCTCGATCTCCCAGGTGGTCGGGGCCTCCGCGATCGTCGTGGCCATCCCGTCCCTCTCCTCTCCGATGACGGTGCGTATAGGTACACGACCGTTGCGTAGGAGTCAAGGAATCGCGATCTCCGAGTTGTCGCCGACCATGAAGCGGTAGGCGCGCGGCTGGAGCTCGTCGCGCCCGATGTGGACGTTGCGGCCCAGCAGCGAGGACTCCATGCGGCCGTCGAGGCCCCGCACCGACGAGCCGGCGAGCAGGATCGAGTGCTCGACCTCGGCGCGCTCGATGACGCACTCCTCGCCGATGGCCGAGTAGGGCCCGACGTAGGCGTCGACCAGGCGGGCGCCGGCCCCGACCACCGCCGGCCCGCGGACGGTCGAGCGCTCCAGTCGCGCACCCGGCTCGACGATCACGCGCCCGTCGCACTGCGAGTCGACGAGCTCGCCCTCCACGCGCGTGGTGATGGTGTCGAGGATGAGCCGGTTGGCGGCGAGCATGTCCTCGAGGCGCCCGGTGTCCTTCCACCAGCCCTTGACCACGTGCGGCTCGACGCGGCGTCCGCTGTCGACCAGGTGCTGGATCGCATCGGTGATCTCGAGCTCGCCCCGGGCCGAGGGCCGGATCGCGCGCGCCGCCTCGTGGATCAGCGCGGTGAACATGTAGACGCCGACGAGCGCGAGGTTCGTCCGCGGCGCCGGCGGCTTCTCGGCCAGCGCGACGACGCGATCGCCGTCGAGCTCGGCCACGCCGTAGTGCTCGGGGTCGGGCACCGGCGTGAGCAGGATCAGCGCGTCGGGCGCATTGGCCCGGAAGGCAGCCACCAGGTCGTCGATGCCGCCCTGCAGCAGGTTGTCGCCGAGGTACATGACGAACGGGTCGGCGCCGAGGAACGACTCGGCGGTGAGCACCGCGTGGGCCAGGCCGGCGGGCTCGTCCTGGACGATGTAGGTGATGCGCACGCCGAAGCGCGCGCCGTCGCCGGCCGCCTCGCGGATCTCCTCGCCGGTCTCCGGCGCGATGATGATCCCGACCTCCTCGATGCCCGCGTGCGCCATCGCCTCGATGCCGTAGAAGAGCACCGGGCGGTTGGCCACCGGCACGAGCTGCTTGGCGCTCGTGTGCGTGATCGGGCGCAAGCGCGTGCCGCGCCCGCCCGACAGGATCAGGCCCTTGAGCCGCTCCATGGGCGCCAGGAGGCTAGTACACGCCCGCGAGCTTGCGGTGGTCCCACGTGACGCGCGAGCGCTCGACGAACTCGAGCGCCACGCGCTTGGGCGCCTGCTTGTCGACCATGGCGCGCACGTCGTCGGACAGCTCGCCCTCGTAGCGAGCGAAGAGCTCCAGGCCGAGCGCGCTCACCTCGTCGACGTCGCGGTGCAGCGACACCTCGCACTCGAACATGACGCCCCGCAGCTGCTCGTACTCCTGTCCAGTCTCGACTTCGGCGGTGGCGCGCGGGTCGCGCTCCAGGTTGCGGGTCTTCTGGGACTTGGCGTAGGTCCAGGACCAGAGCCGTCCGTCGCGCACGACGTACCACAGAGGCATGAGATGCGGCCACCCGTCGCGCCCGTTGGTCGCGCAGATGACGGTGCGCTGCTGGTCGAGGAAGGCCGAGACCTCCTCGTCGCTCATCTTGATCTGGTCGCGCCGGCTCATGGAGCGCTGAACGCTAGCGCGACAGGACCCCGCGCTGACCGCCAGCTCTTGCCGCAATTTGCGTTCACGCGCTCACCTTGTCCGAGCACCACGCCAGCCAGCTCCTGCCGCCCGATCCCGAGAGCATCGTGCGCGTTCGCCGCGTGGTGGACGAGCTGCCGCTGGTGCCGCCGCGCGCGGGAGCGGTCAAGCTCGTGGTCTCCGAGCTCGTGGCCAACAGCATCGAGCACGGCCGCCTCGATCCCTTCGAGCAGATCGAGGTGCGCGCGCAGGTGGACGGACGCGGAGCCCTGCGGATGGAGGTGCGCGATCCCGGCCCCGGTCCGTCGGCCGATGCGATCGACGGGATCGGCTGGCGGGTCATCGAGCGCGTGGCCGACCGCTGGGGCTTCGATCGGCGCGACGGCCTGGCCCGCGTCTGGTTCGAGCTCGACCCGGTCACCTAGCGCGGCGAAGGCCGCCCAGGCGCGAGCGCCCGGGCGGCCTCGGGGGGCACGCGGCTAGCGCAGGACCCTGCCGTGGCGGTTGCGCACGGTGATGTGCAACTTCGAGCGCGCCGTCACCTTGGTGCTCAGCAGGTTGCCGCGGTACTCGAAGCGCAGGTCGCGCGTCTTGATGTTCGAGGGCAGGATGAGCGTGAGCTTGCCGCCCTCGCGCGAGCGCAGGCCGGTCTTGATCAGGTGGCGCTTGCCCTTGATGACATGGATCACGTCGATCCGGGCGCGCACGATCGACTTGCCCTTGCAGTTGACGATCCGCCCGCGCACGACCGCGCGGCGGCCGTAGCGACTGCCGAACGACGTCTTGTGGTTGCGGACGAAGTACATCGTCAGGCGTCCGCACGACCCGCCGCGCACGCCGTTGGCCAGCCGGCTGAAGGCCCCGCCGGCGCCGGCATTGCCGGACGCACCGCTACCTCGAACCTGGCCGGTGGGATCGCACACCGCGCCGGTGGAGGCGACGCGCGCCTCGCCGGCCACGACGTCGACGACAGGGGCGCCCGCGGCCGAGAGCACGCGCAGGTGCAGCGCACGGACGACGAGCGAGCTTCCGCTGCGCACCTGCTCGTCGTACTTGAGGTCCACCACGTCGCCGAGCGGCGCCAGCTGCGTCGCGAGCTGCTGCCCGAGCTGCTCGATCGGGACGGCCTGGCCGTTGAGCGTGGCGCCGTTCACGTCGCTGCTGCCGTCCAGCACCGGCCGGCCGTTGACGCACACCGCCGCGGCGCGGGCCGTGGCCTCGCGTATGCCGACCGCGGTCGTGCCGCTGCCCGGCGGCAGTTGCAGCCCGAGGTTCTCCACGCGACCGATGGCGCCCACGCCCTGCCGCGCGGGGATCTCGTCCGCCGGCGTGGCGATGGTGGTGGCCGAGAGCGTCTGGGCGCTGAGCGTGCTCGACGGAACACCGGCACCCGCTGGCACGGAGTCCGCGCCGGTCGTGTTGGACACGCACGGGCTGGCGTTGGCCGTCACCGGTGCGATGGCGGGGTTGCCCGCCGTCGAGATGCTTACCGCGCTCGCCCCGCACTGCCATGTGCTGGGCGCGGCCTGCGCCGCCCCGGCCAGCGCGGCGCTCGCCGCGGCGGCCGCCAGAGCGGCGCCTATCCCCTGAATGCCTCGCATATCGTCTCCCTACGATGTGCCGCGCCTCCCCTACGGCGGCGCCTGGTGAGGAGCGTGTGCTCGGGCTCCGGCTTGCGCAAACACCTCCCTCCCGCGCCGTGCCCGGGACGCGCCGCTGGGCCGGCGTGGCGTACCGCTTGGCGCGAGCTGGCGCGCCCGCGTTGGACGTATGTCCAGCTACGCGCGCGCCGCGGCCCGCAGCTTGGCGACCGCGCGACGCACGGCCTCGCGTGCCTCGGGCGGCTCGAGGACGGCGGCGTCGCCGGCCTCCTTGAGCACCTCGCGCACGAGCCAGTCCTCGCCGGCGTAGCTGAGCTCGACGACGACCGCGCCGTCGCTGAGCTCCTGCACGACGGTGCGGTCCTCCCGGGCCCAGCGCGCGCGCTCCGGTGAGATCCAGACGCGAGCCGCGCGCGAGGCCTCGACCTCGCCGGTGCGCGGCCAGCCCTCGACGTCGGCGGCCGGATCGACCTCCGGGCGGGGGCTGAACTGCGCCTCGAGGACCTCGGCGCGCTTGATGCGGTCCAGGCGGAAGTGGCGCATGTCGTCCCGGGCCGGGTCGAACGAGGCCACGTACCAGCCCTCGCGCCCGTTGATGAGCGCGTAGGGCTCGACCGTGCGCTCGGAGAACTCGTCCTCGTTGGCCTTGTAGTACTCGAGCTTGAGCAGGCGCCGGGCGGCGATGGCCTCCGACACGACGCGCGCCACCGCGGAGTCGTCGCCACCGGCCGAGGCGATCTGCAGCCCCTGCTCCATCGGGTCGGCGCCGAGGGCCACGACGATCTTCTCGCGCGCGCTGGTCAGCGCGCCCTCGGGCAGGTGCTCGCCGATGAGGTCGATGGCCGCCACGAGCGCCTTCGCCTCGACCGGCAGCAGTCGCGCCGGCCGCGCGAAGTTGTCCGAATAGGGCTCGGGGTCGACCTCGATGAGGCCGTCGTCGCCGACCTCGGCGTACAGCACGTACGAGCCGCCGCCGAAGTTGACGACGTTGAGGACGTTGACGTCCTCGCGCAGCTCGGCCTCGGTGACCTGGAGGCGCTCGCAGACGTCGCCGACCGGCAGGCGCTCGCCCGCGCGCCCGGCTTCGATCAGGATCGAGGCCAGCGTGACGAGCCGGGCGAACCGCTCGGGACGGATGGCCGTCTCGCGGCGCCCGTTGCCCTCCGCTGCGCTCTCCTCGTGGACGGCGCCGTTGACGGCCGGCGCCGGCGCGGCGAGCTGCGGCTCGGAGTCGTGACGCGTGGCCAGCAGCGCGACGCGCTCGGCCACCTCGTCGACGAGCTCGGGCGGTCCCTCGATGCGGGCGTGCTCGCCGAGGCTCAGCACCCACGAGGCGAGCTGGCGCGTGTTGGCGTAGGCGGTGGTGAAGTGCACGCCGTCCGAGGCGGGCGCGATCTCGCCGAAGCGCCCGAAGTGGCGCTCGACCAGCCACGCGATCCGCTCGGAGATCCACACCTCGGCGGTGCCGATGGTGTCGCCGTACTGCCACTCCGCGCGGTTGGCGTAGCTGCGCGGATCGAAGTCCGTCGGGCGCCTGAAGTCGTGCTCGGCCTTGGTCGCGTAGGCCACCTTGCCGCGGATGCGCGAGAGTCGGAAGACGCGCAGCGCGTCGCGCTCGTGCGAGCGGCCGAGCAGGTAGAACTGGCCGCTGCGGAAGAGCAGGTGGTAGGGATCGACCTTGCGCGCGCCGAGGTCGTCGCGCTCCATCGTGTAGTAGTCGAAGGTGATGGTCTTCTGGCGGAAGATGGCTGTCTCGATCTTGGCCAGGCGCTGCGAGAGGTCATGGCCGCCGGCGCTCCCCGTGATGCCCAGGGCCAGCGAGCCCTGGTCGGGCGCGCGCAGCGGCGACGGGCGGCCCCACGAGATCTGCTGGAGCGCGAGGCGCAGCGGCTCGGCGTAGGCGAACTCGCCGTCGAGCAGGGTGAGCGCGAACTGCAGCGAGGCCAGCTCCTCGTCGGCGAAGGCGATGGCCGGCAGGTGGAAGTTCTCGGGCCGCAGGGAGTAGTTCTCCTGCTCGGCCACGCCGTCGATCGGCCTGTCGACGGTCAGGTGGATGCCCAGCGACTCGAGCTCGGCGCGGTCGGCGTAGAAGCGCCGGGCGAAGGCGTCCTCGTTCATGCCGCTGTAGCCCTCGACGTCGCGGCGGATCTCCAGCGCGGTGACCGGCCGCCGCTCGGCCATCAGGTAGGAGATCAGCGACAGCTGGCGGATGAGCTTCTCGGTGTCCTTCGCCATGAACCACTCACGATAGATGTGCTGCCGCTGCTGCGGCTCGCTGTGCGTGGATCGCCCCGCTTTTTCCGGTCTTTCGTCGCTGTCTTCGGGCGCTTGTAGGCTGGCACTTGGCCATATGACCAAGCTCGTGATCGTGGATGACCACGAGGCCCTGCGCGAGGGCCTCGTCGCGCTGCTGCGCGGCCACGGCCTGGAGGTGGTCGGCGCCGCGGGCAACGTCGCCGCCGGCATCGATCTGGTCGACCACGCCGAGCCCGACGTGGCGATCATCGACATCCGCCTGCCCGACGGCAGCGGCATCGACCTCACGCGCGAGCTCCTGTCCCGCGACCCGGATCTGGGCGTCGTCCTCTACACCGGCGACGCCGACGTCGACCTCCTCTACAGCGGCCTGGACTCGGGGGCGCGCGGCTACGCGCTCAAGGCCGGCTCCATGGAGGAGCTCGTGGACGCGATCGAGCGGATCGTGGCCGGCGGCTCGTACGTCGACCCGCGCCTCGATCGCATCCTGCTCTCGCCGCGGGCCACGGCGCAGCTCCCGCAGCTCTCGCCACGCGAGCGCGAGATCATGCACCTCATGGCCGAGGGCCGCACCGCGGAGTCGATCGGCAGCGACCTGGGCGTGTCGGTGGAGACGGTGCGCACCCACGTTCGCAACGTCATCCGCAAGCTGCAGGCGCGCAACCGCGTGCACGCGATCGCCCTGGCCCTCGAACGCGGCGAGATCGCGCTCGACGGGCCGTCGGCCGGCGGCTGACGATGGCCGAGGACGAGCTGCGCACGCTCGTGCACGACCTGCGCACGCCGCTCACCATCGTCGAGGGGTTCAGCGACCTGCTCGTGCGCCGCGGCGCCGAGCTCGACGCCGCCCAGCGCGACGAGTACGTGCAGCGCATCGCCGAGGCGGCACGGGAGCTGCGTGAGCTCCTCGACCGCGCGGGCGCGAAGGTGCGCTAGACGCTCGCGGCCTGTCCTCGCGCACGCACGCGCGCGTGCCCGTCGACGACGGCCGCCGTCACGGTGATCCTGCGCTGCGTGATCACGACGAGGCGCGCCGCGGGGAGGCGCACTCGCCGGCTGCGCGCGCGCACGCGGGAGCTCAGCACGCAGCTCATCGATCGACGCGACGGGCCGGCGCACAGGCGCAGGCGCCAGGTGCCCGCGCGGAGCGAGACGCGTGTGGCGGCCGTGCTCACCTCGCGGCCTCCCAGGACCGCGCGGACCTTGGCCGTCAGCGTGCCCGCCGTGCGTCGGGCGCGGTCGCGCAGGCGGATCTGCACGCGCTGCGACCGCGGCTTCGCGGCGGCGACGCCCGGGATGTCGGCCACGGGGGCGGTCGGCGCGGAGGCGGCCACCGCGGCGCCGTCACCGTTGGCCGCCGTCACCATCACGCGCAGCGACCCGCCGACGTCGGCGCTCGTGGGCACGTACATCGCGCTCGTGGCGCCCGGAAGGTCAGTCCACGCCGCGCCGCTCCCGCGCTGCCATTGCACCGCGTAGCTCGACGGTGAGTTCAGCCACGAGCCGACGCTCGCGGCCAGCACCGACCCGCGCTGGAGCGTGCCGGAGACCGCGGGGGCGCCCTGGTTGACCGGCGGCGTGGGCACCACGTCCGCGCCGCACGCCGTCTGCAGCTGGGTGCACGAGGCCATGAAGTCGCTGTTGTAGACGTTCCAGTGCGTGGCCAGATAGCTGCCCGGCGCGGGCGCGGGGTTGTAGTAGTCGTCGTGCCCGCAGTCGTAGGTCTGGGGGATGGCCCCCGAGGCGTACGGGCACACCGTGTCGTCGTAGAACTGGGCCTCGGGACTGCCGTCGGCGTAGCACATGACGTCCTCGCCGTCGGTGCAGTGCGAGAAGGAGGTCGAGTGCGGCGCCGTGGCCTGCACGGCGCCCAGGTTGTGGCTGATCTCGTGCAGCATCACCGTCGGCTGCCAGCCCGAGGAGTTCGGGGTCGTGCTGGGCGTGACGAACATCACGCCGGTCAGGCCGCCCGCGTTGTGCACGTTCGCGGAGCCGCCCTGGTCCGCGGTCGGGTAGATCTCGCCGATCCCGTAGACGCCCCCGCTGGAGAGGCCGTCGGCCAGGACGAACACGTCACGCGGCCCGCTCGCCGGGGAGAGCGCGGCGGCGACGTCGTCGCGGACGCGGTCGAAGTCGTCGAGGTAGTACGCGCGCGTGCTGGGGAGCGGGACGACCTGGATGTCGACGTATTGCGGACCGCAGTCCGTGCCCATGTCGAAGCGCAGCGCCCGCCGGCCGCCGGACTGGAGCGCCAGGTAGCGCTCGATGTTCGAGACGTTGCCCTGCAGCGAGTCGGCCCACAGCGCGGAGTCGTCGGCCTGGTCCGACGCGTACGCGTAGACGACCTTGATCTGGGCCGAGGAAGCCGGGAAGGCGGCATGGGCTACGTCGTCGGTCTCGCGGCGCGTGCCGCACCAGGTCGTCGGGAGGTTCTCGGGCAGCGCGGCCGCGCTGCGGCTCGTCAGGCTGCCGCGCGCCAGCGCGCGGTTGATCTGGGCTCCGGCGAGCTCGGCCGGCGTGTCGCGGTGCGTCACGTCGCCGGGGTCGCCCTCGTCGCCGTGCGCGTGCGCCATCGGCGCCAGCCCGAAGACGAGCAACGACGCGATGGCGGCAGTACGCGCGAACCCAGACCACATCCTTCTTCTGTGGTCGGCGCGATCCGGCCGTTCCTCGACCGCCGCGTGGACGCATGATCTAAGGCCCGACCCCCACCCCTGGCCCGGGGTGTCCGGTCCAGCGGGCTCGGGGCGGAGGTTGGGCTATCGGATGATCGGCGCGCCCATCGGGCGCTTGATGGCGCCTGGACGGACCGTCAGGCCGCCCGCCGCTCGGCCTCGCCGGCCATCGCGCCGAAGTAGGCGCTGGCGCCGATGCCGCGGTCGAACGAGGTCCACGCGGCTCCCGGCGGGAGCTCCTTCTCGAGCCGGTCGAACGAACCCAGCTTGCCGCCGAGGTTGTCGATCATGTGCACGAGCCACGCCTCGCGCGTGCAGGGGACGACCGGGCTGCCGTGCTCGAGCGAGCCGTGGTGGCTGAGGATCACGTGCAGCACGGCCTGGGCCTTGTCGGGCGGGAAGCCCGGGTCGTCCTCGATGACGCGGCGAATGCGGTAGTAGCCCAGGGGGATCTCGCCGTGGAGGCGGCCCGCGTCGGTCAGGTCGATCGCCGCCGGGTCGGCCGTGTAGGCCTCGAGCTTGCCGATGTCGTGGAGCAGCGCGCCCGCCACGGCGACGTCGCGATCGATGCCGGGGAAGGTGCCGGCCATGAGCGCCACGCCCTGGGCCACCGTGAGGCAGTGCTCGAGCAGGCCGTGCACGTAGGCCTGGTGGTAGAGCTTGGCGGCGGGCGCGCGGCGGAAGAGCTCCCAGGTCGCCGTCTGGGGCCCGAGCACGCGGTCGAGCAGCGCGCGCAGGTGCGGATCCTGGACGGTGCCCACGAGCTGGCGCAGATCGGCCTCCATCGTCTCAGGCGGCCGCGGCGGGCCGTCGACCAGGTCCGAGAGCACGAACGTGCCGGGCGTCGCCTCGCCCAGCGAGCGCAGCGCGACCTGCGCGCCCCAGCGCGGATGCACCTCGTAGCGTCCGGTCACGCGGACGGGCACGCCGGGCTGGCAGCGCTCGCGCACCTCGGCCACGCGCTCCCACACCATCGCCGTCAGCTGTCCGGTGCGGTCGCCGAGGACGAGCTTGAGGAACTGCTCGCCGTCGCGCTTGGTGCGCACCTCGAGACCGCGGACGAGGAGGACCTGGTCCAGCTCCTGGCCGTCGATGAGGTCGCGTACGAGCACGTCGAAAACCGTAGGGCCGCGCGCGGACGGCACACTTGGGGGCATGAGCGGTCAAGCGGTGGTGGTCACGGGTGGGACGGGCGCGCTGGGGGCCGCGGTCACGCGCGCCTTCCTCGATGACGGCTGGCGGGTGGTGGTGCCGTGGATCGCCGAGCGCGAGCTCGATCGGCTCGACGAGCACGAGCGGCTCGAGCTCGTGCGCGCCGACCTCTTCGATCCGGCGGCCGTCGCGCCGGTCGTGGAGGCCGCCGGCTCCTCGCTGTGCGCGGTCGTCAACCTCGTGGGCGGCTTCGCCATGCACGGCCGCATCCACGAGACGCCGGTCGAGACCTTCGAGGAGCAGCTCCGCCTCAACCTGCGCGCGGGCTATCTCGTGTGCGCGGCCGCGCTGCCGGTCCTGCTCGAGCGCTCCGGCGGGTCGATCGTGTGCGTCTCCTCGCGGACCGCGCTCCAGCCCTTCGCGGGCGCCGCCGGCTACGTCGTGTCCAAGGCGGCGGTGCTCGGCTTCGTCAACGCCCTCGACGCCGAGTACCGCGAGCACGGGATACGGGCCAACGCGGTGCTACCCAGCGTCATCGACACCCCCGCCAACCGCGAGGCGATGCCCGACGCGGACTTCGACACGTGGGTGCGCCCCGAGGAGATCGCCAGCGTCATCCGCTTCCTGTGCTCGGAGGCGGCCTCGGTTATCAGCGGCGCGCACGTTCCGGTCTATGGAGAGGCGTGATGGCGCGCCGGACCGTCGAGCCCAACAAGTGGTGGACGCTCGCCGCGGTGTGCGTGGCGACGTTCATGCTGCTCATCGACATCACGATCGTCAACGTCGCGCTGCCCGACATCGCGAAGTCGCTGGGCTCCTCGTTCAGCGACCTGCAGTGGGTGATCGACGCGTACGCGCTGTCGCTCGCGGCGCTCCTGCTCACCTGGGGCTCGACCTCCGATCGGCTCGGGCGGCGCGCGATCTTCGTCGTCGGCCTTGGCGTGTTCACGGCCGCCTCGCTGGCCTGCGCGCTGTCGACCACCCCGCTCATGCT
>DASVFT010000022.1:0-101909 GCA_036379935.1 Solirubrobacteraceae bacterium
CCACACCGTGGGCTACGCTTCGCCGCGCGCCCGCTCGTGAGCACGTTCCAGCCGAGTTCCATCGTCGAGTCCACCGCGCCGTCCATGCCGGGCGGCGATCCCGTCGTGTCGGTGGTCATCCCGTGCCTGAACGAGGAGGACAACATCGAGCACTGCGTCAGGGCGGCGCTCGAGGTCATGCGGCGCGAGGGGATCGAGGGCGAGGTCGTCGTCGCCGACAACGCCTCAGAGGATCGCAGCGCCGAGCTGGCCGCGGCCGCCGGCGCGCGCGTCGTCCACGAGCCGCGGCGCGGCTACGGCAGCGCCTACCTGGCGGGCTTTGCGGCCGCCCGCGGCGCCTACATCGTCATGGCCGACGCGGACCTGACCTACGACTTCAACGAGATCCCGCGCTTCGTGGCCGAGCTCCAGTCAGGGGCGCAGCTGGTGGTCGGCGACCGGATGGACAACATCCAGCCCGGCGCGATGCCATGGCTGCATCGCTACGTGGGCAACCCCGTGCTCTCCGGCGTGCTCAACCTCTTCTTCAGCACCGGCATCCGCGATGCCCACTGCGGGATGCGGGCTGTCCGGCGCGACGTGCTGCCCATGCTCGACCTGCGCGCCACCGGCATGGAGTTCGCGTCCGAGATGGTCATCCGCGCCTCGAAGGAGGGGCTCGCGATCACCGAGTTCCCGATCGAGTACCACCCGCGCGGCGGCGAGAGCAAGCTCTCGAGCTTCCGCGACGGCTGGCGCCACCTGCGCTTCCTGCTCGTCCACAGCCCGACGCACCTGTTCATCATCCCGGGGCTCGTCATCACGGTCATCGGGGCGCTCATGGCGGTGACGGTGCTGGCCCAGATCGACATCCTCGGTCGCACGTGGGACCTGCACGCGATGATCGGCGGATCGCTGTTCATGATCGTCGGGACGCAGGTGCTGGCGCTCGGGCTGTGCGCGCACGCGTACGGGACGTACTTCATGGGCGAGAAGGACCCCTGGTTCGATCGCATGCGCGCGCGCTTCCGCCTCGAGCACGGGCTGATGCTGGGCGGCGCGCTGGCCTTCGTGGGATGCGTGATCGCTGCCGCCATCGTCGTGACGTGGATCAACCGTGGCTTTGGCGCCATCTCCGAGGAGCGCCTCGCGGTTGCCGCGGCGACGCTCATGATCGTCGGCATCCAGGTCTTCTTCTCCTCGTTCCTGCTCAGCATCCTCGGCCTGCGCAGGACGACGCGCTAGCCGGGCTCGTCGGTGCGCAACGTCGCCCAGAAGGCGGCGAAGACGGCGAACGGGGTGCCGATCACGAGCGCAACGACGAGGACCCATGCCAGCCAGAACGGCATGAGGTGGCCCGTGAAGTCGCTGGCGCGGTGCACGATGGTGCCCAGGCGATCGAGGAGCGATTGCCTCTCGGGCTCGAGCAGGGTCAAGGCGACGGCCTGCCCGTCCAGCTTGCGACCATCGACGCTCGTGGTGGCAAGGCCGATCCACACCGGGTTGTTCGTGCCGGCCAGCCCGATCGGCGACCGGCCGGCGTTGCGCACGCAGATGCTGCCGGTGACGTCGTGAGGGGGCGATGCCAGCGGCGCCCTGACCGACTGCGCCTTGGCGTTCGGCGCGATCGTCACCTCGCGGCGGGAGCGATAACCGGGAGCCTCCGCCTCGAGCACCACGCTGGCCGGCTGCGTCCTTGGTGCCAGCGTGAACTGCGCCTGACCCGTCGACCGGTCGATCGCGGCCGGTGCCACGCAGGCCCGCGACCCCGGCCCGAGGGGGATGCCAACGGACGGTCCAATCGGACCCGGCGACGGGGTCGAGGTGACGACCAGCCGCTCCCGACTCAGGAACGGCTGCCACCAGTACAGGGCACCGGCGAGCGCGACGGCCAGTCCGAGCAGCGCCGCGCGCCTAGCCATAGAACCTCTGGGCGTTGAGCAGGAAGCCCTCGATATCCAGCAGGACGAACCCGGCGAGCACGATGGCCCCGGCCCATGGGGCCAGGCGCCGCGGCAGCGAGCCGATGACCCAGCTGATGGCGAGCCCGAACGCCGCGATCAGGGGAAGCAGATAGCGGCCCGTGATGAGCGGGTCGCCGCCCACTTGAAGATCGCGATAGGAGGAGATGTGCAGCAGCCCAAGGAGCGCGACGACCCCGCTGGCCAGGAAGAGGATCTCCGGCCAGCGCGCCCGCACGGCGCGACGCCGTAGGACCGCGGCCAGCAGGAGGGCGACGAAGCCGACGAACACGAGCTCCTGAAGACGGTCGTACACGGCAGGGCGAAATCCGACCTCGAAGTTCGCAAAGCCACCGAAGAAGGTGTCGATGAAGAACTGGCGGTAGCCATATGGAGGGCCGAGCATCGGCGACATGAAGCCGAGCTTCGGTAGGTAGAACTGCCACAGGTAGGAGAGGAATTGCGAAGGGCTGAACGACTGCTCCGCCGCTCGACCGACCTCGCCGCCGAAGGCGCCACCCGAGTTCGATCGTGTCCACAGGTACGCGGTCACGAGGCACGGCAGGAGCGCGGCCGTGGCGATGGCCGCCTGGCGCACTGCGACGCGACTCGGCGGCCGCGCGCGCACCAGCGCGACCACGATCACCAGCACCGCCGGGACCAGCAGGAAGAGCCCGCGCCCATGCGTGAGCGCTCCAAGCCCGGCGAGCAGCGCCACCGCTGCGACGCGGCCCGGCGACGGCCCCCGGCGGACCAAGCGCAGGCCGGCGAGGACGAAGCCGGTGCTGATCGTCACCAGGAGCGTGTCGGGGTTGACGTTGCCGGCCAGCGACGCGAGCTTGGGCTGGAGCGCGACGATGGCGGTGGCCAGGAAGCGCAGCCATGGGCGCGCGAAGATCTCGCCCGCCACGAGCCACATGAGGCCGACGGTGAGGACGTAGAGCAGGACGGTGGCAGCGCGCATGGCGAAGAGCCGTCCGAGCAGCGACTGGTTCGGCGACAGTCGGTAGGCGAGCGCTGCGTAGGCGTAGTAGAGCGGCGGATTGGGTGCTACCGCGTTGGGACCGGTCCCGTCCTTGCGCTGAGCGGCGGGGATGTGCTCGAGGGCCCGGGAGACGCGGGCCAGCGCGCTCCACGTCGGCCGGCCGTCGTAGTGGCCGACATTGGGGGCGATGTTGAGCTCGTACTCCGCCCTCGCCACCTCGGTGGACACGCTCCCCCGGCCGCTGCTGCTGTTGGGGCCGTGGCCCGTCTCCGCCAGGAGCTGGGTGTAGGCGATGTGGCCGGGTTCGTCGGGCCCGTTGAAGGGCACGGTCATGACCGACCACGCCAGGCCTTGCACCAAGGCCAGCACGAGCAGGACGGCGAGGGGAAACGGCAGGCGACGGATCCTCACGAGCGCGACAGGATAGGTCGCGCCTTGCTCAATCGAGCCGGCGCACGAGCCAGCGCCGATAGAGATCGAGCAGCGGCCCGAGGCGCCCGGCAAGGCCCGGCGAGGCCAGCGGCGTGGCGAAGGCGCCGGTCATGCGGCGCATGATCTCGGCGTCGCCGACCCGGCGTGTCGCCTGAACCGCGCGGCGCCTGTCTGCGATCGCCGGCGCCGCGCGCAGGACGGCCGCCCACGCTCGCAGCTTCTGCGCCCACCAGCCCTGGGCCACCGATCGCGCGAGGACCGCGGCCTCGGAGGCGGCCAGCATCGGGGCGAGCAGGGCGAGCGTCCGGCGGTCGTAGTTGCAGAGCACCGTCCAGGCGCGATTTCGCTCCAGCCAGTACCACTTCTGAGCGCCCTTGTCGAAGTCGTAGTCGTGCCGCACGCGGGCTCGCGGCGCGAAGCGCACGTCCCAGCCGGCCAGTCGCACGCGCCACGAGAGGTCGACATCGTCGTGGTAGAGGAAGAACGGCTCGGCGAGCCCGCCGACGGCGTCCCAAGCGGCGCGGCGGACGAGCAGCGCCGCGCCGGAAGCGACCGCCACCGAGCGCGGCGGCCCGTCCTCTGCCGGCTCCATGTAGCGCCCCGACCACGAGACGCCGGTGAAGTGCAACGGGTTGTCGCCGGCATTGACGCGTCCGTCCGGCAGCAGGATCTGCGCGCCCACGATGCCGGTCCTATCGTCGGCCGCCTCCAGCAGCCTCTCGATGCAGTGGCGGTCGGCCACCGCGTCGGGGTTGAGGAGCAACAGCCACTCGCCCCCCGCGCGGGAGGCGCCGAGGTTGGCGCCGCCGGCATAGCCGAGGTTCCGACCTGGCCGTACCACGCTCGCCCCCTCGAGGGCGACGAGCTCGCTTGCGGGGTCGTTGTCGACCACGATGATCCGCGTCGGCGCCACCGTCTGCGCACGCAGCGTCGCCACGGCGCGGCTGGTCGCGCCCAGATCGGCATAGGAGACGATGACAGCGGAGACCTCGCTCACGCGCGCGAACTCTAAGCGGCTCTCGCTACGGTGTCCGGCCGTGCCGGCGACTCGTCACGACGACGTCACCATCGTGGTGACCAATCACGACTACGGTCGCTTCCTCGAGGAGGCCGTCGCAAGCGCGCTGAACCAGGACGGCGGAGCTCCGCGCATCGTCGTGGTCGACGACGGCTCGACCGATCCCCACACGCTCAGCGTGCTCGACCGCCTGCAGGCGAACATGCACGTCCACCGCCAGGCCAACGCGGGCGTCGTCGCGGCGCGCAACGTCGGCCTCGCGCTCGCCGACACGCCGTACGTCCTGATCCTCGACGCCGATGATCGACTCCCTCGCGGCGCTCTGAACGCCCTGCGCGAACCGCTTGACGCCGATCCGCGGCTCGGCTTCGCCTATGGCATCACCCGCTTCTTCGGCCTGTGGGAGGGCGAGATGACAATGCCGCCCTACGACCCCTACAAACTGCTGTACCGCCACACCATTGGCGTCACGGCCCTCATGCGCCGCGAGCTCGTCGATGCGGTCGGCGGCTTCGACCCCGAGTTCCGTGGCTACGAGGACTGGGAGTTCTGGCTGCACGCGCTGCGCGAGGGCTGGCGCGGCCGGCGCGTGGACGAGGTCACCCTCGACTACCGCCGCCACGGATCGACGAAGCTGCGTGCCGATCGCCGCGACTACCGCCACTGGTACCGGCGGCTGCGCGAGAAGCACGCATCGCTCTACGCGCGGGAGCCCGAGCTTGCTCGCGAAGCGGGCGTGTCCCCGCTGGAGCGGGCGATCTACCGCTGGTGGTGGGGCGCGAGGCCCGTCCCCGCGCGCGTGGAGCATGCGGTTCACAGCCTGTGGTGGGGCGTGGCCGCGTGGCGACGTAACCCCGATTCCTGAACGTTTCGCCGCTATCCTGCTGACGCGTGGCCGCGGGACAGCGCATCTTTCGCCCTGCTCCCTCGTTGTGGACCTCGTACTCGCTCTGATGTCGCCCTACGCCAAGCGCCTCGCCGTCGTGCCCGCCTACAACGAGGCGGCCACGGTCGCCCGAGTTGTACGAGCGATCCACGCGCGCATGCCCGGCCTCGATGTCCTCGTGATCGACGACGGCTCGACCGACGACACGCGCGAGCGGGCGGAGGCCGCGGGCGCTCGCGTCCTGCGCCATCCGTTCAACCTCGGGATTGGCGGCGCCGTGCAGTCGGGCTTCGTCTACGCGCTCGACAACGACTACGACTTCATGGTCCAGGTCGACGGCGATGGGCAGCACGATCCGGACCAGATCGGGCGCCTGGAGGCCGTCATGCGCGAGGACCCGACCGTCGACATGGTGTGCGGGTCGCGCTTCATGACGAAGGACCGCGGATACCCGGCGCCGGTCAGCCGAAGGACCGGCATCCACCTGTTCGCGTTCCTGCTCTCGCGCATCGTCGGCGAGCGCGTCAGTGATCCCACCTCGGGCTTCCGGCTCTACAACCGCCGAGCGATCGACCTCTTTGCGCGCGACTACCCGCACGACTATCCCGAGGTGGAAGCGGTGCTCATGCTCCACCACCATCGCCTCCGGATGCGCGAGGTCCCCGTGCAGATGCTCGCCCGCGGTGGGGGCGTCTCGTCGATCGGCGGCGCGGGGAAGTCGGTCTACTACATGATGAAGGTCCTCCTGGCGCTCTTCGTCGGACTGGCCCGCGCGCGTCCCGTCGTCGAGCCCGGCGATCGAGCGCCAGTTGCCGCGGAGCGCGGCATCTGATGGACAGCCGCATCCAGATCCTGGCGATCATCGCGGCGGCCGCGCTCCTCTTCGTGGTGCTCGAGCTCGTGCGTCGCCGCCGCCTGCAGGAGCGCTACGCGCTGCTGTGGCTGGTCTGCACCGTCTTCTTGCTCATCCTCGCCGCCTGGCGTGAGGCACTGACCAAGGTCGCCAATCTCGTGGGGATCGCGTACCCGCCCAACGCGCTCTTCTTCCTGGCCTTCGCGGCCATCCTCGTGGTGCTGCTGCACTTCTCGGTTGTCATCTCGCGACTCTCGGACCAGACGAAGATCCTGGCCCAGCGCGTGGCCGGGCTCGATGAGCGCATCCGCCGTCACGAGGATGCGACGGTCGAGGACAGCGACGAGGATGCCGTGGCCGCGCCGGTCGGCGGTTCGCGCTTTTCCCCGCCCTGATCAGCCCGCGGCGCCGCGCAACGCCTCGCGAAGGCCGTCCTCGACTTGGGCCGCAGCGGCCTCCCACGTGCGACGCCCCGCCCAGGCGATGCCCTCCCGGGAGCGTTGAGCGCGCAGATCGCGATCCGCGAGTAGCCGATCGAGTCCGTTTGCGATGGCGATCGGGTCGAGCGGCGCGAGGCTGATCGGTGCGTTCTCGCCGAAGCTCGCGAGCATCCCGGCGCTCGCCGCTTCGACGCACGGGAGGCCGCAGGCCATCATCTCGAGCGGGATGAGCGAAGGGTTCGTGAGCGACAACACGAGACCCGCCGCTGCCGAGCCGTAGGCCCGAGCGAGGCCATCGGGCTCGAGCACGCCGAGATGGGCATGCGGAAACGACGTGGCGATCGGCCGTGCCTCCCCGAAGAGCGCGAGCTCGATCGCCGGGCGCCGGCGGTGGAGCTCCTCGAGGGCAAGCAGTCCCAGCGGGACGGCACGCCGCGGCGTGACCGCGCGCGCGTAGAAGAGCACCAGGTCGTCACGGCGTGCTTCGCTGGCCGGTCGGTAGCGAGCGTGATCGACCGCGAGGTCGAACGACGAGGCGCTGGCGCCGTAGCGCTCGTGCAGCACGCCGGCGAGCCAGCGCGACGCGGCGATGCAATGCACGCCCTGGCGATAGGTCCATTCCGCCCAGCCGCGCTCGGCCGAGCTGCCGTAGAACTCGGGCTCGTGGTCCTGGACCAGGTAGGCACGCGCGGTGGTGCCGGGGCGGCGAAGGACGGCAGGCATGGTCTGCCAGCCGGTGGCGACGACCACGTCGGCGCCGTCCCACGCCGCGAACCCCTTGTGGATCGCCGACTGCACGGGCCCGAAGAAGTCCCGGAAGAGCTCCGCCGTCCGCGCAGCGGACTCGCCCTCGTGACGGCCCTCCTCGTCGAGGATCCAGAACGAGCAGGTGTGCCCCCGCGCTTCGAGGCCGCGGACGAGCTGGGCGAGCGTGCCGTGTCCGCCGCTGCCTCGCCGGAACGGTGGCACGACGATGGCGACCGAGAGCGAGCCGTTCGCCGCACGCGGAGTGACATCGCGCTGAAGCGGCACGGGACCGTCGCGCAGCACGTCGAGCAGCGCGACCGGTGCGCCGACGCGCAACAGACCCGGATCCTTGCGGCCGGCCAGGCGGCGGAGCGCGGCGCGCGGTCGCAACGTGCTCAGCTGCCGAGCAGCTTCCGCTTGACCGGCCTGCCGAGCCGGAGCACGACGCGCCCCCAGGGTCGGCGCTTGAGTCCAAGCGCGTGGCGCAGCCCCGGCAGGCGCTCGTAGCGGCGCACCTTCCATGCCAGCAGGTTGCGGTCGGCGGCGATGTGCCGCTGCTCCTCGATCCCCGCGCGCACATCTGCGAGTAGGCGCCCGAGGGCGGCGTTGGCTTCGGGTGGCGGGTCGCGGCGGATGGCGCGCAGGGCGCCGGCCATGAACTGTCCCGCCTGCTCCCACGTCGGCCAGGCTCGCGCCGTCTCCAGCGCGCCGAGCCGCAGACGATGCAACAGGACGCGGTCGCGAGCCAGCAGGTCGAGGAGACGCGACGTGCCGCGGGGGTCGTCCCAGTCGCACACCAGCGCGTTGACGCCGTGCTCGACGTACTCCTCGTGACCGGTCACTTCGGTGGTCACGCACGTCGCTCCCATGTGGAAGGCCTCGAGCGGCGGCCCATACATCCCTTCGACGCGCGAGAGCTTGACCAACACATCGGTCTGGGCGTAGAGCCCGGCGAGCTCGCGCTGCGTGATCGGCCCCAGCACTCGCTCCGCGCCGTCGGCTTCCAGGCCATCGCGGTACGGCGTCACGACGGTCAGGCGATGCGGCTCGTCCATCTGGCCCACGGCGGCGATGGCCTCGTTGACGCCCTTGAACCACGCTGCCGCGTAGCCCTCCACGAGGATCTCGAGGGGCCCTTCGGTGTGGGGCACAAGCTTCGCCGGGGACGCGAAGATGGATTTGTCGATCCCATTCCGGACGAGAAAGCACGGCGCCTCGGGGCGCAGGTCCTGGAGCGTGTCGGCGATCCATCTCGCCTCGGTGACGAATGAGACGGGCAGGTCGAGGACCAGGCGGGCGCCGAGCCGTTCAGGTTCGCCAGGACGGTAGAAGCGGTCCTCGAGGCTCTGTACGAACGACGCGTAGCGTTCGGCGCGCAGCTCGAAGAGAGCGAAGGCGGTTTCCCACCACGTCGAGACGGCGACGTCGTAGTGCCGGCGCCTGGCCTCGTCGAGCGAGACCACCGACAAGCCGTGAAGCGGCTCGTGGTCCCAGTGGGGATCGTCCTGCTCGCGGGCCAGGACGAGCGTCACGTCGAAGCCGTGGCGCTCGTGGAGCTGGCGGGCGTGAGCCACGACGACTCCGACGCCGCCGCTGAGCTGAAGATCGTTGACGAGGAAGGCGACCTTCACGCGGTCGTCTCGGTGGGCTGCGCCCCGTTGGGCGGGGCGAGCGCGGGCTGCTGTTCGGCGGAGCCCGCGACGGCGCGCAGCACATCGAGCTCGGCGGTCAGCGCGCGCTCGTGCTCGCGCTCGGCACGCACGTCGGCGGCCGCAACCTCCGCTTGCGCGGCCAGGCGCGTAGCCCGCGGCCCGAACGCGAGCACGAAGGCGACCGGCGCCGTGACACGCGGATCGATTTCGACGCTCGTGGGGAGCTCGACGCTCTCGCCTTCTGGGAGGAGCGCCGCCCCGCGCAATGCGACCTCGTGGAACAGGACATGGTCGGGCGGCAGCAGGCGCCGAAGCTCCCCGACGGCGCCTTCGCCCCATGCGCTTGCTCGATCGGCATACGCTTGCCCGCCGTAGGCCTGGTTGGGGACGGCGAGCACCACCGTGGCTCCGCGGTTGGCCGAGATGGCCACGAGGGCCTCGACGACGGCGACGAAATCGGCGAGGTGCTCGAGCACTCCGGCGCACGCGATGACGGCACCGTCGGCCGTGTGCTCGTGCAGAGCGGCGACAAGCGCGTCTGCCTCGGGCGGATCGCCTGTGAGCGACGCGACGTCCACTATCGCCTGGTCGCCCGCCAGCTCCTGCACGAGCCGGGCCAGCAGTGCGCGCTCGCGCGCGGCGGACGGGCTGGGGGTCTGCTCACTGGCCGACATGGCGCCAGATGGTAGCCGCGGGCCTGGTCGGCGCTCGCTACCGTTGCCGACGTGCCGCAGGTGCTGAGGCGGGTCGCCGGCCGGGCGGGCCGCATCGAGCGGCCGCTGCTCGTGCTGCTTGCCATCGCGGTGTCGCAGACGCTGGCATGGAGCATCCTGCTTCCGCCGTGGCAGGGCGCGGACGAGATCTCCCACTTCGCCTACGTCCAGCGGATGGTGGAGACGCGCTCGATCCCGTGGTTTCCAGGCGGCAACCCCGGCGATCCGAGAGTGTCCTACTCCACCGAGGCGGACACGGCAGCCCGCTGGGGCGGCACACTCGGCGTCCTGCTCAACCCGAGCGGGCGCCCTCCGGGCTCGCCCGTGGCCGAGCGGCTGTGGCGCGAAGCGGATCGGCCGCTCACCCACAAGGACCGCGCGAACGGCGGCTACACGTCGTCGATGGCCTATCCGCCGCTGTACTACCTCTACGCCGCGATCCCCTACGCGGCGACCAGCTCGCTCTCGATCTTCGACCGCGCGTTCGCCATGCGCGCGTTCAACCTGCCGCTCGTTGTCGCGATCGTGTGGCTCAGCTGGCTGATCGCCGGCGAGCTGCTCGGTCGGCGACGATGGCCGCAGGCACTGGCCACCGCGGCGGTCGCGCTCAACCCGCAGCTGATGCAGCTCGGCGCGGTGGTCAACCCCGACATCCTGCTGTCGGTTGAGTGGATCGGATTCTTCTACCTGGCAATCATGGCGATCCGCCACGGGCCCACGCGGGGGCGGGTGCTGGGCATGGTGGCGCTGTGCGTGGCGTCGGGCTTCACGCACGGGCGGGGCCTGCCGATCGTCGTGCCGGCGGCGCTCGTCGCCGCGAGCCTGGTCATCCGCTATCGGCGGCCGGGGCGCAGGGTGCTCGTCGTGGGCGCCATCGCCACGGCGGCGGTCGCCGCGGTCGCGCTGTACGGTGCTGTCGCATACGCAACGCTCGGCGACCCCTCGTCGCTGCGCCTGCGCGAGTTCGCGTCCTACCTATGGCAGTTCTACCTGCCCAAGCTGAGCTTCATGAACCCCGCGATCGGGCCAGTGTGGCATGCCCGCCAGGTCTTCATCGATCGCTTCTATGGCACGTACGGCGGCCTCGACGTCGTCTTCACGCCGGGGGCGCTGAACCTGCTCAACGACCTGTCCAGGGCGGCGATCGTGCTCGCTCTCGTCGGCTTGGTGAGACGCCGCCGCGGCGTGCGCCGCTGGCCGGACATCGTCGGCCTCTTCGTCGTGGCCGGCGCCGCCTACCTGTTCTTCATGCACCTTGCGGCCTTCCGGTCGCTCGTCTCCGGGGCGGGCGATCCGGTCCTCACCGGCCGCTACCTGCTGCCGTTCATGCCGGTCTACGGGATGGCTATCGCCCTGGCCGTCGCGTGGCTGCCGCGGCGGTTCGCCCCCGTCGCGGCTGGCGTGGTCGTGGGCGGCCTGACTCTGCTCTCCGTGGGGGCCTTGGGGTTCGCCCTTGCGAGGTACTATGCGTAGGCTGGCGCTCGTCGCCGTCCTTGCCGGTCTTGTCGTCGTCATCATCGGCGCACTGTCGTGGTGGCGCCCGTTCCTGACGACGGAGCGCGGCTACCCGGCGTCGATCCCGCAGCCCTCGCCGCTCTACACAATCCCGTTGGTGGACCTCATACGCGGAGCGCAGGTGTGCTTCGGCCCCGCGGTCATGGACACCCAAAGCGAGCTCGCGGTCTTCCGGGTCAGCACCGCCAAGCGTCCGGGAAGCCCGATCAACCTGACCATCCAGGGGTCTGGCTACCGCTTCGCGGGTCGCACGCGCGGCGGCTACGCCGATAACGAGGTCCTACATGTACCGGTCCAGCCGCCGAAGCACGACCTTGCGGTACGCATCTGCATGCGCAACGCGGGCAACCGCAAGATGTCGCTGTTCGGAGCCAACGACCAGACCAAGGCTCCCTTCAAGGTCACGGTCGACGGCAAGGACAGCGGGACAGCGGTCCAGTTCGCCTTCTACGAGCGCAAGCCGGTGTCGATCGCCGCTCGGTTGCCGACGATCGTTCACCGCATGCAGGTCTTCCGGCCCGCGTTCCTGGGCCCGTGGCTCTTTTGGCCGCTGGCCTTCATGTGCGTGGTAGGCCTCCCGCTCGGCGCCCTGTGGGCGCTATGGCGGGCGATCGTCGACGACGAGTACATGGCGGCCCAAGGGCTACCCTTGAGCGGCGATGCTCGCCGCGATGACCGACCGGCCGCTGCGCCTGGCCTTCGTCGGGCAGTCGACCTTCTTCGAGGCGTGCGTCCTCGAGCCCGGCGTCGATCCGCGCCTTGAGCCGCGCTTTCACGAGTTCCGGGGCGGCGGCGACGCCACCGCCCTGCTGGCTTCGCTCGAGCGCTTCGACCCGGACGTCATCCTCGTCTTCCGCCCCGAGATCATCCCGGCCGGCGCCTTCGCGCCGCTGCGCGCGACGACCGTCGGCTTCCTGACCGAGCCGTTGCCGCGGACAAGCAACGGCAACGCCGCCGCCCACGAGGATCTGGAGCGCCGGCTGTGGGAGCTCGGCCAGGTCGACGCGTCGAACTACGACCGGATCGTCGCCTTCGACCCGTTGATCGCCGAGACCGCCGATCGCCTGCTGCCGATCTGGCGGGCGGTCCCCATCCCCGTCTCGGATCGCTACTTCCGTCCGGTGGCCGCGCCCGATCCGGCCTCCCCGCCGCTGTTCGTCGGGCGCTCGACCGAGCATCGTGAGCGGCTGCTCACGCCGTCCAAGCACCGCTTCGACGTCTTGCACCTGGCGTTCGGCGTCGATGCGGCGCGACTGCAGCGGCTCATGGGCGAGCACTGGCGCGCCATCAACGCTCACAACGAGCCCTACCCGAGCTTCGAGAATCGCGTGTGCCTGCACCTCGCGGCCGGGCATCTCGTGCTGAGCGAGGCGCTGAGCCCGTCGCACGGCCTCGAGCCCGACATCGACTTCCTGGAGTTTCGAGGAGCCGATCACCTGGAGCGCCTGCTGGCCGCGCTGCAGCGCGACGCCACGCTCTGGCACGCCGTGCGCGTGCGTGGACGGCGCAAGGCCGAGCAGTTCCGAGCCTCGCGTGTCTACCCGCGGATCGTCTCTGACCTCCTCGCTGACCTGCGGGCGTTCGGCTCCCCTCGCTAGCCTGCGATCCCCATGAGCACGAGCACGAACGCCCGCAGGGCGCAGGTCGTCGCGGCGCGCGCGCTGCGCGCGGCCGCCGATCGGCTGGCGCCCCCGTCCGGCAAGGTCGAGTTCTCGATCCGGCATCCGCGTGCCCATTCGGTCCACGAGCGCCTGCACCGCTTTCCCGAGGTCAGCGAGGAGGAGTCGCGGCAGCTGGAGCTCATCGACTACTTCGGCTGGGAGATCGGCCACAAGGCCCAGGCGTGCAAGCGCTGGTTCTTCGGCGACGACGCCGCGCACCCTCGCTTCCTGGAGAACCTCGGGATCTCGTACTGGGAGTACGCGGTCATGCATCAGTACGCGCTCTTCAACCGGTACAGCCCTCAGCGGCAGGACATGTTCTGGGTATACGACGAGATCCTGCGGCGGCTCGAGCGGCTCGGCGGGCCACAGCAGCTGCCCGTGCTGGATTTCGGCTGCGGGCTCGGGCAGATCGGGCTGGGTTTCGCGCTCGACGGCTATCGCGTCGTCTCGGCCGACAAGGTCCCCGAGGAGCTCGCGTTCGTCCGTTACCTCTTCGAGAGCCGTGGCCTGATGCCCGACATCTGCCAGGCCGAGGGAGACCGCGACTACTACGACTCAGGGGCCGATGGGCGGCGCTTCGGATGTGTCATCGAGTGGTCGGTCTTCGAGCACATCTACGATCTGGTCGAATGCACGGACGCGATCACGCGCGGTCTCGTGCCTGGCGGGATCTTTGTCACGACGACGCTCGCCAAGGACTGGACGCCGGAGCTCAAGGAGCACTACATTCACGATTCCGGCGACGAGAAGATCTCCGACCAGTTGTTCTCTAGGGAGATCGAGGACTACGTCGCCGAGCACTTCGACGTCGTGTCCAACCCACGCTCGATCGCCAAGCTGCTAATCAAGAAGTAGGGGTTAGAGCTCTTCCGCGATCCGCGGTGCGCGGCGGCTGAAGACCAGCCAGCCGATGATCAGGATCGCAATGGCTATCGCCAGCGGCAGGCCCAGTCGCAGGGTGCCGCCGATCGCCTCCGCCGCGCTCGGGTGGCCTGACCCGAAGATGGCATAGCGGGACTGCTGCAAAATGGCAGCGAACGGATTGAGCATCACCAGCTGCCCGAGCGTTTCCGATCTCTCCGCCACCGTCGTAATCGTGTAGAAGATCGGCGTCCCATAGAACATCAGCGACAACACGACGTCCCAGATCGGCTCGATGTCCCGGTAGCGCACATACAGCGACGACAGCAGCATCGCGAGCCCCGTCGAGAGGACCACAAGCAGGACGATGAGGATGGGGAACTCCAGCCATTGCACGCGCACCGAGCCGCCGTCGACGAGCAGGAACACGAACACGGGCAACAGGTTCAGGGCGAGGTTGAAGAGAGCCGTGAGCACCGTGGCCAGCGGGACTGCCAGGCGCGGGAACTCGATCTTGCGCAGAAGACTCTCCCGGTTGACGAGCGAGCTCAGCGAGCCCTTCGTCGCGTCCGCGAAGAACGTGTAGAGCACCAGGCCCAGCAGGAGTGCCTCGGCGTAGAAGGGCGCGGAGTCGAGCGCCAGGATCTTCGAGAAGAGGACGTAGAGGATCCCGAAGAGCAGCAGCGGGCGCATGAGCTGCCAGAGGTAGCCCAGTGCCGAGCCGAAGAAGCGCAGCTTGAACTCCGTGATGGCGAGGGTCCGGGTCAGGTGCCAGAAGCGGCGGGGATCGGAGCCGAGCGCCGTCGGGCCCTTGATCGGGCGCATTGCCGCGAGCGCGGCGGGGTCCGGCGCCGCGCGCGCATCGGTCTGCTCGGGGTGCGTCGTCACCGAGTTCATCGCTGGAGGGCCACCTCGAACGGGAGGTCGACCAGCCCTCCCGTGCTGCGCATCCCGGTAACCAGCACGTCGGCGAAGCGCTCGCGCCGGTCGATCCAGGCCAGGCCGGCGCCGCCGCCGCGGGCGACCGCCGGCGTGGCGTCGTAGCGGCCAGGAGCCAGGTGGTTGGTGAACGTGATGCGGAACTGGATCTCCTCGCCGGCGCCGAACGTCCCTGGCTCGGGGTCCGTCCACAGATTCGACGCGGCCAGCAGCGTGTCCCGGTTCGCGTTCTGCAGGTTGACCCCGAACAGCGGGTTCTCGACGCGCTCGTGGAAGCGGACCCGGCACACGAAGGCGCATGGCTCGCCGGACGCCAGGACATCCGTACGCGCGCCATCGGCGTCCTCGAACCAGGCCTCCTCGATGGTCGCGCGGCCGTCGCCGTAGCGGTCGGGCTCGTCGCGGTCCACGCCGGCGCGGGCGCGGTCGGAGAAGTTGAGCTCCAGGTAGCGGTTGCCGACGCGCTCGGGGTC
Organism: Solirubrobacteraceae bacterium; assembly: GCA_036379935.1. Lineage (GTDB taxonomy): Bacteria > Actinomycetota > Thermoleophilia > Solirubrobacterales > Solirubrobacteraceae > JAOPZW01. The sequence continues at coordinate 15,119 of DASVFT010000022.1, forward strand.
GCCGAGCTCGACCATGCGGCCGTTCTCCAGGAGCATCGCCCGGTCGCAGAAGCGCTGGACGGCGGCCATGTCGTGGGTGACGAGGAGGACGGTCCGGCCCTGCTGGCGGATGCGCGCGAATTCGTCGAAGCACTTCTGCTGGAAAGCGGCGTCGCCGACGGCGAGCACCTCGTCGATGAGCAGGATGTCGGCGTCGACCTGGATCATCACCGAGAACGCCAGTCGGACCTCCATGCCGGAGGAGTAGTTCTTGAGCTTGAGGTCGACGAAGTCCTCGAGCTCGGCGAAGGCGATGACCTCGTCGAAGCGGCGGGCGGCCTCGCGCGGGGACAGGCCGAGCATGGTGGCGTTGAGCATCACGTTGTCGCGCGCGGGCAGGTCGGGGTTGAACCCGACGCCGAGCTCGATGAACGTGGAGAGGCGGCCGTTGACGTAGATCGCGCCGCTGTCGGTGGCGTAGATCCCGGCCAGGCACTTCAGCAGCGTGGACTTGCCCGAGCCGTTGCGGCCGACGATCCCGAAGAACTCACCGGGCGCGACGTCGAACGAGACGTCGCGTAGGGCGTGCAGCGTCTCGTGGGAGTGGCCGCGAAAGGGGTGCAGCACGCGCTCCTTGAGCGTGTGCACCTGCTCGTGCGGGAGCACGAAGTCCTTGCTGACCGCGTCGACCCTGACGGCCGGCAGTGGTGTGGACGAAGTCACCTGGGGAGATTGTCATCCTTTCTGGCCCGATGCGCGCCCGCCTTCGCCTCGCACGCACCCGTGTGCGCCTCTCCCCCGAGCGCTACTTCGTGGTCGCGGCCGTCGCGCTCGTCGCGCTGACCGTCATCGTCTTCACGGGCGCCGCGGTGCGCGTGACCGGCTCCGGACTGGGCTGTCCGGACTGGCCGCAGTGCTATGAGAACGGGCGGCTCGTGGCCGAGCTCAACTCGCACGCATGGATCGAGTTCGGCAATCGCACGTTCACTGGTTTCGTCGCCGTGGCAGCGATCGCGGCGGGGCTGCTCGCGTTCTTCCGCACGCCGTTCCGGCGCGACCTCGCGGTCCTGGGCGTGCTGCTGCCCATCGGGGTCATGGGACAGGCCGTCATGGGCGGGCTGACGGTGCTGTACGGGCTGGCGCCCGGTTGGGTCATGGCCCATTACCTGCTCTCGATGACGATCCTCGTCGCCGCCGGCGCGCTCGCGTGGCGGTCGCGGCCGGCCTTCGAGCGCGGCGAGGAGCCGGCGGCGGACCGCGCCACGGCGCGGGCCGTGTGGGCGCTGTTCGTCCTCGGCGCCGTGACGATCTTCGTCGGCACGGCGGCCACCGCCGGTGGCCCGCACGCCGGCGGCTCCGGCACCGGCGACGTGGTGCACCGGTTCAGCTTCAAGGGCGCGTCGACGGCGACGTGGCTCATCGACCGCCACGGCGTGCTCGCGGCGGGGCTCGGGCTCCTTGCCGTGGCGACGTGGTGGCTGGCGCGCCGGCGCGGCGCGAACGCCGAGCTTCAGCGGCGGCTGACGCGCATCTGCCTGCTCCTGGCGGCGCAGGGCGCGATCGGGATCACCCAGTTCCAGCTCGACCTGCCGGCGGAGATGGTCTGGGTCCACGTCGTCCTGGCCACGCTGCTCTGGGTGGGCATCGTGCTGGCGGCCATGCAGGTCGGCGTGCCCTCGCGGGTGCGCGCGGGCGCCGGCGAGCTCAGCGGTCCTCCGGCCATGGCCCGCTGAGCTCGAACACGAACGCGAGCTTCTGCTCGTGGTAGAGCAGGACCACCTCGCCGACACGGTGGTGGACCTCGTCGGGTGGTGGGAGGCCGCTCTCGGCGAGCAGGCGGCGCAGGCGTTCCTCGGCTTCGGCGGGGGTAGGAGCGGGCATGGACGCATGGTGGGCGGCGTCGCGTTACATGTCTGTTGCGGATTGCGCCAATGCCGCGCAAGACGACGCCGCCCCACGGCAGCGCAAGACGACGCCGCCGCACGGCAGCGCAAGGCGTCGCCGCCGGTGGCTCAGGCCAGCCGCTCGGCCAGCACCACGGCGAGCACGATCACCGCGCCGGCGCCGATCCAGTTGGCGGCGCGGGCCACGAGGGAAGAGCGCATGCGAGCCCGTCGCCGGGCGAGGTCGCGCCGCGACAGGGAGCTGGCGTAGATGCCGGGCGGCCGCTCCAAGCTTCCTCCGCGCTCAATGCAACACCGCCGGACGGCGGCGCGCAATCGAGCGCACGACGATGTTGCCGCATCCTCCGGACGTTTCCGCGGGGCCGCCGCGCCCCGTGCCGAGGCGAGCCGGACCGCTAAGGTGCCCGGCCCATGCAACGCCTCGAGACACGGCTGGACGGACCCATCCTCATCGAGCCCAAGGTGCTGGGCGACGAGCGCGGCTTCTTCGTCGAGACCTACCGGCGCAGCACCTACATGGAGCTGGGCATCCAGGAGGAGATGGTCCAGGACAACCACTCGCGCTCGAGCCACGGCATCGTGCGCGGCATGCACTTCCAGATCGACCGCGGCGCGGCCAAGCTGGTGCGCTGCGGGCGCGGCGCCATCTTCGACGCCATCGTCGACGTGCGCCGTGGCTCGCCGACCTTCGGACAGTGGGAGGGCTTCCAGCTGACCGACGAGAACGGGCGGATGCTCTACGTCCCGGTCGGCTTTGCCCACGGGTTCTGCGTGCTGTCGGATCTGGCCGACGTCTTCTACAAGCAGGACCGCTATTACGCTGACGCCACCGAGCGCGGCATCAGGTACGACGACCCCGCGGTCGGCATCGAGTGGCCGTTGCCGGTCGACGAGCTCAAGCCCTCCGAGCGCGACGCCACTGCGCCGACGCTGGCCGAGATCGAACCCGATCTGCCGTTCGTCTACCGAGCCTGAGCGGCGGCGAGCCCGGCGCGCGACATGTAGTCCTCCAGGCCGTCGCGCCACGGCCGCAGCGCACCCAGGCCGAGCGCATCGGCGCGCGGGCGGGCCAGCACCCCGTTCAAGGGACGGTCGACGCCGCCCGGGGGCACGACCGTCGAGACGGCCTCGACCGGCACCTCGAGCCCGGCCAGCTCCATGATCGCCACCGTGAACTCGTGCCACGAGCAGGCGTCGGCAGCCGTCAGATGCACCACGCCCGAAGCCTCGCGCTCGAGCGCGTCGACGATCGCAGCGGCGAGGTCGGCGGTGAAGGTCGGCTGCAGCCGCTGGTCGGCGACCATCCTCAACGCGCCCGTCTCCCGAGCGCGCGCGAGCATGCGCTGGACGAAGTTCCCGCCCTTGGAGACGCTGCCGTGCAGCCCGTACAGCCCGGCGGCGCGCACCACGAGCGAACGCGAGCCGTACGCAAGCGCTGCGTACTCGCCCGCGAGCTTGGTGATCGCGTAGATCGAACGCGGGGCGGGGACGTCGTCCTCGCCGTACGGCTCCTCGCGGCGCCCGTCGAACACGTAGTTCGTCGACAGGTGCACGAGCCGCGGCGCGCGCTCTGCCATCTTGCGTACGGCGCGCACGTTCACCGCCCACGCCTGATCGGGCTCGGTCTCGCACACGTCGAGGTTGTGGAAGGCCGCGCAGTTGATGACGACGTCGGGCTGGACGTCCTCGATGGCGCGCGCCAGCGCGTAGGCGTTGGCGACGTCGAGCGAGGCGTGCGACAGGGCGACGGCGTCGTCGCCCAGCAGCTCCTGCAGGTCGGAGGCCAGCTGACCGCCGCCCCCCGTGATCAGCGCCTTCACAGGACGGTCTCGAAGCGCTCGAGCCCGGGCTTGAGCTCGCTGAGCAGCTCGAGCCAGCGGATGTTGTAGCCGCGCGGGTCGGTGAGCTTCATGCGGTCCCAGTCGCCGACGCGGGCGAGGATGTCGCTGACCGCCTCGAGCACCGAGTGGCGCGGGATGAAGCCCAGCGTGGTCGACAGCTTGGCGTTGGAGCACTCGTAGTCGCGCGTCAGCTTGGGCGCGGGTGTCTCCTCGAGGTCGACGCGCCGACCGGTCACGACCTGCACCGACCCCGCGACGAGCATCGCCAGCTCGCGGATCTGGTAGTTCGAGTGCAGGACGTTGAAGATCTCGCCGCGGACCTTCTCGGCGGGCGCCTCGAAGGCGGCGATCATGGCGTCGGACACGTCGCGCACGTCGACGAGCGGCCGCCACATCCAGCCGCCGCCGTGGAGCAGCAGCTTGCCGTTGAGCAGCGCGTCCTTGGTGAAGGTGTTGACCACCAGGTCGAAGCGCATGCGCGGGGAGTAGCCGTAGACGGTGCCGTTGCGCAGGAGCACGGGGCACAGCCCCTCGTCGACCATCTCCAGCAGCCGCTCCTCGCCGTAGCGCTTGGACGTCGCATAGGCAGCGCGCGGCTGGATGTCGGCGGTCTCGTCGTGCATGCCGGGCGGCATGCCGTCGTAGAGCGAGCACGAGGAGGCGAAGACGTAGCGCTCGATGCCGCGCTCGACGCACATGCGCCCGAGCGTCTCGGTCGCGATCGCGTTCATCTGCCAGTTGGCCTCGGGATCGAACTCGGCCGTCGGGTCGTTCGAGAGGCCGGAGAGGTTGATGACGCCGTCGACGCCGGCGAGCGCCTCCTCGGGGACGTCGCGGACGTCGGCGACCACGAGCTCGATGCGCTCGCGGAAGTCGGCCAGCGACTGCTCGCCGAAGTACAGGCGGTCGAGGACGCGGACCTTGTAGCCGCGCACCAGCAGCCGCGGCACGAGGACGCTGCCGATGTAGCCGGCGCCGCCGGCCACGAGGATGGTCTGGCCGGGCCGCGGGGCCTCGGGCGCAAGCCCGTTGCCGCGACCCATGGCAGGGAGGAAGATCGAACCGTTTGCGCTCATCGCTCCATACACGGTTGGGACGCCCCCGGACTTCCGCGTGCACCGGTGCGTACGGGGGCGCTGGCTGATCGTCTAGGTGGGCCGTGGAGGCCGAGGGCGAGCAGGGCCTTTCGCTACGGTCTTCGCCGTGGACGTGGACCTGTCCAATCGCGTGGGCGAGGCCGCCGAGCGCTTCGTCCCCGGCGAGCGGCGGGGCGAGCTCATCGAGGCCGAGCACCTCGCTCGCTACTGGTGGGCCAGCCAGATGGTCGCCGGGCGGCGGCTTCTCGACGCGGGCTGTGGCGTGGGCTACGGCACGGCGATGCTCGCGCGAGCGGGAGCGGCGGAGGCCATCGGGCTCGATCTGTCGCCCGACAGCGTCGCCGCCGCCGGGAAGGCTCATCCCGAGCTGACCTTCGTGACCGGCGACGTCCATGCCCTGCCGTTCGAGGACGATCGGTTCGAGGTCGTGACGTGCTTCGAGGTCATCGAGCACGTCGATCGGCAGCAGGAGGTCATCGCCGAGCTGGCCCGCGTCCTGCGTCCCGACGGCGTGCTCGCCATCTCGTCGCCCAATCGCGGCGTCTACCCGTCGGGCAACCCGCACCACGTGCACGAGTACACGCCCGAGGAGCTTCGCGCCGAGCTCGCGATGGCCTTCGCCCATGTCGAGCTGCGCCGCCAACACGATTGGGTCGCCTCCGCCGTACTCGACGACGGCCAGGTCTCCGACGCGGAGCTGGGCTCCCTCGACGCCGACGTCGGCAAGGTCGTCGGCTACGAGCCGGGCTCCGAGACCTACACGCTCGCCATCGCCAGCCAGCAACCTCTACGCGCGATGCCGGGCCGTGTCGTGCTCGGGAGCGTCGACGAGGTTCGGGACGGGCTGCTCCAGGGGGCGAGGGCCAAGACGGCCCTTGCGGATGTCGCCCATCTGCAGGAGGTCGAGGCCCAGCTGCGCCATGAGAAGCGCGTGCTGCTCGCCGAGCTCGAGGAGGTCCGCGCGACGTTGCGGACCATCCACCGCTCGTGGCTCTGGCGGGTCGCCAAGGCCGTCCGTGGCCTCGGCCGCCTGCCCCGCTAGACCGTACGCCTGTCGTCCTGAGCGGCGGGGATGCCTGGGAGTTCCGTCGTTGCCTTTCCCGGCAGGGCAACGTATCATTATGCGTGCAATCGCTCGCAATGCGAGCAGTCGTTACCGGGAGAGGGGAACGATCGATGGAGCCCGACCAGCTGGCCGCCGAGGACCTGCCCACGCGCGGCACGAGTCGTCGCCGCGTTCTCTACGGTGCCGCGGCCGCATTGGCCGCGACCGGCGCCGCGGGCTGCGGCCTGACGAAGAGCGACAAGTCCAACGCCGACGACGGCTCTGAGTCCAAGAAGGGCACCGCCGCGGCGGGAACCGGTGACGGCGAGTCGCTGCTCGAGCGCGTCAAGCGCGCCAAGGAGATCCGCTACGGCGTGGATCTCTCCTTCAAGCCGTTGCAGTACCGCGACGACAAGACCAAGGAGCCGACCGGCTACTCGGTCGAGGTCGCCAAGCTGCTGGCCACGGCCCTCGGGGCCAAGCCCAAGTGGGTCGAGGTCCCGTTCCAGGAGATCATCTCGGCCCAGGCCGCCGGTCGCTTCGACATGGCCGGGATCCCCGTGGTGAACACCTCCGAGCGCGCGCTCGAGGTCGCGTTCGCCGCAGCACCCGCGTTCCTGGAGGGGACCTACCTGTTCCAGCGCCAGGGACTCAACCTCACGCGGCCCGCGCAGCTCGACGACCCGGGCATCACGATCGCGATCCTTGCCGGCTCGGCCCAGGCCAACGCCGCGAAGATCCTCTTCCCGAAGGCCAAGCTCAAGGAGCTGCCGGACGACGTTGCGGCCACCGCGGACGTCAAGACCAAGCGCTCCGACGCGCTCTTCGTCGGCGACTACGCGATCGGCGACGCGATCGGCAAGGGGCTCAGGCTCATCAGCCCCAAGCCGGTGGCCACGGCGTGGAACACGTTCTTCATGCCCCATGGCGACCCGACGATGAACGAGTTCGTCACCACGTTCCTGCAGAACAAGGCCGCCGACCTCACGCTGGCGAACCTCTGGCAGAAGTTCGTCGCCGCCGGGATCGAAGAGCATGGGGTGAAGTCATCGCCCGTCCGCGACCCATACCTGGCGGCCGCTCAGGCGGTGTGACGTTCCGCCCCGCCGCGGCGGAGGCGGAGAACCCGATGGCCCGGCCGACGGCCGACCGTCGCACGACCGCCGGGTCGGCCCAGGAGACGCTGCTCGAGCTTCGGCAGGTCACGAAGTCGTTCGGCGCGACGCAGGTGCTGGCGCCGACCGACCTGGAGGTTCGGCGCGGCGAGGTCGTCTGCATCATCGGGCCCAGCGGCTCGGGCAAGAGCACCCTGCTGCGCTGCGTGAACTTCATCGCGCCGCCGACGACCGGCGTCGTCTCCTTCGACGGAACCGACTACCACCCGCCGAAGGACCATCGTCTGCTGCCGATCCTCGGCCGCGCCGAGGAGAAGCGCCTGGAACGCATGCGCTGCGAGATCGGGATGGTGTTCCAGCAGTTCAACGTGTTCCCGCACCTGACCGCACGCCAGAACGTCGCGCTCGGCTTGCGAAAGACGCGCGGCGCCTCCAAGGCAGAGGCGGACGAGCGGGCGCTCGCCGAGCTCGAGAAGGTCGGCATCGCGGACAAGGCGGACACGTACCCAGAGCGGCTGTCCGGCGGCCAGAAGCAGCGCGTCGCGATCGCCCGCGCGCTCGCGCTGAGCCCAAAGCTCATGCTGTTCGACGAGGCGACGTCGGCGCTGGACCCCGAGCTGGTGGCCGGGATCCTGCAGATCATGCGCGACCTCGCGCGCGAGGGGATGACGATGCTGGTCGTGACGCACGAGATGCGCTTCGCCATGGACGTCGCCGACCGCCTCATCTTCATGGACGAGGGACGTGTCGTCGAGCACGGCACGCCGGAGGCGTTCAAGGCGCCGGCGCACGAGCGCACGCGAGCGTTCCTGCAATCGATCAACGCCGCGGGGTGAGCCGCGTGCCGGTCGGCGCATTCGACCTGCATATCGTCTCCGAGCATTCGGGCGCACTGCTGCACGGGCTGCTGCTGACGGTCGAGATCGCGGCGCTGGGCTTCGCGGTTACCGCGCTGGTCGGGCTGCCGCTGGCGCTCGGCCAGATGTCGGCGTCGCCGCTGTTGCGGATGCCGGCCAGCGCCTGCGTCGGCGTCGCTCGCGGCGTCCCGCTGCTGATCTTCATCTACTGGGTGTACTACGCCGCCGCGGAGCGCAACCTCTTCAGCCTCCAGGCGTTCGTCGCCGGCGTGCTCTCGCTCGGCCTCACCGGCGCCGGCTACATGGCCGAGATCTACCGCACGGCGCTGATCTCCGTCCCGGGAGGGCAGCGCGAGGCCGCCGCGGCGATCGGGCTCTCGCGCCGCGCGGCGTTCGACCGCGTGGTCCTGCCGCAGGCGCTGCGCACCGCCGTCCCGCCCGCGATGAACCTCTTCGTGATGCTGCTCAAGGGTGCCGCGCTGCTGTCGGTGATCGGCGTCGCCGACATGTTCTACGAGGCCAAGCTGGTCGCCGTCGACGAGTTCCGGCCGTTCGAGCTCTACTCGGCCGCGGCCGTTCTCATCGTGATCGTCACGCTGATCGCCGCCTCGGCCGCCGGCCTGGCCGAGCGGTGGCTCTCACGGGGGTATCGATGAGCACCGTCATCGCCGCCCTCGACTTCGGCCCGGTCTGGGAGCAGCGCGGTGAGCTGCTCAAGGGCATCGGGACGATGGCGATCGTGTCCGTCGTCTCGTTCTTGCTGGCGATCGCCGGCGGCCTGATCCTCGCTGCGATGCGGCGCTCGCGCTCGGCGCCGATCCGCGTCGTGGGCTTCCTGCTCATCCAGGTCATGCGCGGCATCGCGCTCTACGTGCTGCTGCTGTGGCTGTTCTTCGGCGTCGCCGCGGCGGGCGGCTTCCAGCTCGAGCCCGTGCCGACCGGCATCCTGGCCCTTGCGCTGCTCAACAGCGCCTACTTGGCGGAGATCTTCCGCGCCGGCCACGACGCGGTCCCCGTCGGGCAGGAGGAGGCAGCGCGTGCGCTGGGGCTGCCGCGGCGCACGTGGTTCACGCGCGTCCAGCTGCCGCAGGTCACGCACATCACGCTGCCGGCGGTCGGCAACGTCTTCGTCGACATCATCAAGGACACCTCGGTGCTGTCGATCGTCGGCGTGACCGAGCTGCTGCGCGAGAGCCAGCGCTGGGCGCAGTTCTACTCGCTGCCGTTCGAGTTCTACACCGCCGCTGCGGCGATCTACCTGCTGATCGTCGTGCTGGTGACGATCGCTTGGCGGCGGCTCGAGGCGTACTCGGGCCGGCATCTGCACGTGCAGCAGGTACGGCGGCCGCGGCGTCTGCTGTTCGGCCTGGGCACGCTGCCGAACGTCAAGTAGCGCCGACGGGCTCCAGCTCGTCGACGAGCGCGTCGAGGCGCTCGAGCAACGGCAGGATCCGCGCGACGCGATCGCGACCCTCGTCGCCGAGGGCGGCGAACGTCGTGAGCGGCGGGCGCACGTCCCCGACCGGATAGCCGGCTGCCGCGGCGAGGGCCTTCGAGTAGCACTGGTGCCCGTAGGTCGGGTGGCCCTCGGCGATGATGTGGTCCACGTCGTTGATGAGCCGCTGGATCGCCCGCGCGTCGACCGTGCGGCCGGCGACCAGCAGGTCCCAGATGCGCGAAGACGCGCGCGGCATGTAGTTGCCGTACGGGTTGACGTACCCGACGGCGCCGAGCAGGAACGACTCCACGATCCGCTCGCCCGCGAAGACGTTCATGACGCCTTCGGTCTCCTCGACGACGTCGAAGACCCGCGCGACGTCGAGGCTCGCCTCCTTGATGTAGCGGATGTTCTCGAACGCGCGCACGAGCCGGCCGACGAGCTTCGCGCTCATGTCCACGTTGGACGTGACCGGGTTGTTGTAGAGCATGATCGGCAGGTCGACCGCCTCGCAGATGGCGCGGTAGTAGCCGAAGATCTCGTCCTCGGTCGGCGTGTAGTAGTACGGCGGGATGATCATCAGCCCATCGGCGCCCGCCTGCTCTGCCTGCCGGCTATAGCGCACGGCGGTCGGCGTGTGGGCGTTCATCGTCCCGACCAGCACGGGGATCCGGCCCGCGACGTGCTCCACCGCCGTGTGCACGAGCAGCTCGCGCTCGTCGTCGCCGACGGTCAGGAACTCACCGGTGGAACCGAGGACGATCACCCCTGGGACGCCAGACTCCAGCTGCCAGTCGAGGAAGCGCCTGAAGCCCTCGACGTCGATCGCGGAGCCGTCCTCGGTGAAGGGGGTGATGGTGACCGTGTAGCTGCCTCTGAACACCGTGTTCTCCATGCGAGCGTATGTGCGTAATGCGAGCAGGCGTATCGTACCCCAAGCCGTGTGCGCCGAGGCCACCAGGATCGCGTGCGACGTCCTCGTCGTGGGCGCGGGGATCACCGGCACCGTCACCGCGCGCGAGCTCTCGCGCGCGGGCGCGGATGTCGTGCTGGTCGACCGCTTCGACGTGGGCACGCAGGGCTCGGGATACAACGCGGGCAGCCTGCACCTGCAGATCCAGCACGCGCCGTTCCGCGAGCGCGGCGAGGCTTGGGCGCGCGCGTACGCGCCCGCGACGGCGCTGCTGCGCGCCGGATGCGACGGGTGGGCGGCGCTGGCGGACGAGCTCGGCGTGGACCTCGAGGTCGACACGCCGGGTGGAGTCCTCGTCGCCGAGACCGAGGCACAGCTGCGAGACGTCGAGCGCAAGGTCGCGATCGAGCGCGAGCAGGGGCTCGACGTCGAGTTGCTGGACCGCGACGGGCTGCGTCGCGTCGCGCCGTACGTCTCCGACCGGATGGCGGGCGGCGAGCTCTGCCGCGGCGAGGGCAAGGCCAGCGCGCTGATTGCGGCGCCCGCGCTCGCGCGCGACGCCCAGCGGCATGGGACTCGCCTGCGCCGACACACGGACGTCACGGCGATCGCGCGCGACGGCGACGGCTTCGAGGTGCTGACGTCGAACGGGTCGATCCGCGCCCGCCGCGTCGTGAGCGCCGGCGGCGTCGACGCAGGGCGGATCACCGCGATGGTCGGGCGTCCCCTGCCGATCACCGGCGAGGCGATCCAGGCGAGCGTCACCGAGCCCGTCGCCCCGCTCGTCAGGCACCTCGTGTACTTCGCCGGGGACATGCTGACGCTCAAGCAATCCGCCGTGGGCACCGTCCTGATAGGCGGCGGGTGGCCAGCGGCGCTGGACCCGGGCAGCGGTCGGCCCGCCGTCTCGCCGGCATCGCTGGACGCGAACCTCGGCGTGGCGCGCCGCGTCGTTCCCGCCGTCGCCAACGTGCGGCTGGTGCGCACCTGGGCCGGCTTCGTGAACGCGACCGCGGACTGGCTACCGGTGATCGACGAGCTGCCTGACGTCCCTGGGTTCTTCGTCGGCGCGTTTCCTTACATGGGCTTCACCGCCGGGCCCGTGGTCGGACGCGAGCTCGCGGCGCTCGCGCTCGACCGCACGCCGGAGCACGACCTCACGCCGTTCGCCGTCGACCGGTTCTGACCGCGAGTCAGTCGCCCAGCAGATCGCCGATGCGGACGGGCTTCGCCGGGGCGGCGGGAGCGAATCCGGAGCGTTCGTCGAGCCGCCGACCGCTGCGCCGCGCGGCGAGCTGCGCCAGGACGGTGGCGCAGTAGCGCCCCTGGCAACCGCCCATGCCGGCGCGCGTGGCGCGCTTGAGCGCGCCGATGTGCCCGACGTCGTCCTCGGCGAGCAGCGGCTCGAGCTGCGCGCGCGTGACGCTCTCGCAGCGACACATCGGGGTCTGGGGCGTGGCGAGCTCGTCGACGACCGTGGGCGCGTCGAAGACCGTCCACAGCGCGCGCTGGAACGCCGCCGCGCGGTCGCGCGAGCGTCGAGCAGCTGCGACGACGGCCGGGTCCGGCGCGTGGCCGAGGCTGCGCGCGGCGGCCGCCCCGGCGAGCGTGCCTGCGGCCTGCGCGACGCGCCCCCCGCCGACGCCCGCGGCGTCTCCCGCGATCCAGACGTGCTTTACCGGCGTGCCGCCGGCGTCGTCGCGACGCGGCACGGCGATCCCGAGGCGGGCGTCCAGGTCGTGCGGAACGCCGAGGGCGAGCGCCAGCTCGCGGGCGGGGGCGAAGCCGAAGCCAAGGCAGACGGCGTCCGCCTCGAAGGTGCGCTCGGAGCCGACGACCGCGGCGCCGTTGTCGTCGATGCGGGCGACGGTCGCGCTACGCAACCGCCCATCGCCCTCGCAGGCGACGACCGCTGCGCCGGTGAGCACCGGGACGCGGGCACGCGTCAGAGCGGCGCGGTAGCGGATGCCGTCGCGTACGAGGTCCGGGGCGCTCGCCGCCATCCGTGCCAGCGCGGCTGCGCGCCGGGGGCTCGTGATGCGCGCGAGCTCCGCGAGCGCGACGACCTCGGCGCCCGCGCGCACGAGCTCTGCCGCCAGCTGCATGTTCAGCGGGCCGTTGCCGGAGACCAGGACGCGTCGCCCCGGGGCGACCTGATGCGCGCGCAGCAGCGACTGCGCGGCACCGGTCGTCAGCACGCCGGGCAGGGTCCACCCGGGGATCGCCCAGCCTCGCTCGTAGGCGCCCGTCGCGAGCACGAGCCGCTGCGGCCGCAGTCGCCAGCGCGTCGCCTCGTCCACGGCGCGCAGATCGTCCGGCGCGAACGCGCTCCAGATCTCGGCGCCGGCGAGCACCTCGACTCCCGCGGTGCGCACCGCATCGGCGAGCTCGCGGCCGCGGCGGAACTGCCGGTCCAAGCGCTCCGGCTCGACACGGGTCGGCTCGGCCGCCGGCTGCTTGTAGTACTGGCCACCGAGCTTGGCCCGCTCGTCCACCAGCGTGACCTGCGCGCCGGCACGGGCGGCAGCGACGGCGGCCGCCATCCCAGCCGGGCCACCGCCGACGACCAGCACGTCGGGGGTGACCTCGCGTTCGACGAGTGGCGAGGACGTGATGGCGGGCGCCGCTGCGGCGTCCGGGCGGGCCGGCTGGCGCCGGACGACCATGCCGTTGCGCACCAGGGTCGTGCAGGCGCGCCGGCCAGGCAGGCCGTCGATCTCGACGAGGCACTCCTGGCACACGCCCATGCCGCAGAAGACGCCGCGCCGGTCGCCATGGCGCGTCTCGCGGCACGAGACCTCGCCGGCCGCCGTGAGCGCGGAGGCGACGCTGTCCGACGCCGAGCACGCGATCTCGCGGCCCTCGAAGGCGATCCGCAGGTCGAGCGGCCCGGGCGCCACGCCGGCGACCGTCAGCCGCACGCCGTCGTCCTGTGGCCTCGGGTTGCTCGCAAACCGGTCAAGCGGTCACTATACGAGCGGATGCGCATCGGCCTCAAGCTTCCGAACAGCGGTCCGAAGTCCCTGGACCCAGGCGTCGCGGCGATGGCGCGCGTGCTCGAGCAGGCGGCCGCCGACAGCCTCTGGGTCAGCGACCACGTCGTCATGCCGGAGCGGATCGTCTCCCCGTATCCGTTCGCGGCCGACGGGCGCGCAACCTGGGAGACGGACATGCCGTGGTTGGACGCGCTCGTGGCGCTCGCCCTGGCGGCGGCGGTCACCGAGCGCGTACGGCTGGGGACCGCGGTGCTCGTCCTGCCGCTGCGTGAGCCGCTCGTGTTCGCCAAGCAGGCGGCGACGATCGACGTCGCGAGCGGGGGGCGCCTCGAGCTCGGCGTCGGCGCGGGATGGCTGGAGGAGGAGTTCGATGCCCTCAACGTGCCGTTCGAGCGTCGCGGCGCGCGCCTGGAGGAGTGGATCGCGCTGGTGCGCGCCGCGTGGACCGGGCGGCCGGACGCCCAGGTAAGTGAGCGCTACACGCTGCCGGCCGACACGCTCGTCTACCCCAGGCCAGCGCACGCGATCCCGGTGCTGATCGGCGGTCACTCGCGATTCGCGCTGCGCCGGGCCGCGCGCCATGGCGATGGCTGGCTCGCTCACCAGGAGGCTGACGCGCTCGACCCAGGCCACATCCGCGCGGGGATCGACATGATGCGCGAGGCCGGCGCCGAGCGGCCGCGCGTCGTGGTCCGCATCGTCAAGTCGCTTGGCCGCTGCGACCTCGTCGCGGCCGGCCTGCCCGCCTTGGCCGCGGTCGGCGTCGACGAGGTGATCGTCGACGTGCCGCCCGACGACCTCGATGCCGCCCGTATGGACGTCGAGCGCCTCCGAGCGGCGGTGGCCTGACAGCGGGAAGGCCCCGGGGCGGCGGTGGCCGCCCCGGGGCCCTGGGGGAGGAGAGGGTTCGGTGGCCTACGCCGCCAGCGGCTCCGACAGGCCCTTGCGCCGCGCCGGCTCGAGCGCGATGTCGAGGACCTCGCCCACCGTCATCACCGGGTGGAAGGTCATCTGCTCGCGCACGTCCTCAGGGACGTCGTCGAGGTCGCCGCGGTTGCGCTCGGGCAGGATGACGTCGGTCAGCCCGGCCGCGTGCGCGGCGAGCACCTTCTGCTTGAGGCCGCCGATCGGCAGCACGCGGCCCTGGAGCGTGACCTCGCCGGTCATGCCCACCGTGTGCTTGACGGGGCGGCCGCTGAGCAGCGAGGCCAGCGCGGTGGTCATGGTGACGCCCGCGCTCGGCCCGTCCTTGGGGATCGCGCCCGCGGGGACGTGGACGTGGAACTCGCGCTCGTCGAAGGCGTCGTCGGGGATCTGGAGCTCGTCGGCGTGCGCGCGCACGTAGGTGAGCGCGATGCGTGCGGACTCCTTCATGACGTCGCCCAGCTGGCCGGTCAGGGTCAGCCCGCCCTTGGTGCCGTTCATGCCGTTGGCCTCGACGAAGAGCACGTCGCCGCCGGTGCCGGTGACCGCCAGGCCGGTGGCCACGCCGGGCACCGCGGTGCGGGCGGCCGCCTCCTGGAAGACCTTCTGGCGCCCGAGCGCGTCGCGCACGAGCTCCAGGTCGATGACGACCGGAGCCTGCGCCTGGCCCGACGCGATCCGCGTCGCGGTCTTGCGCAGCAGGGTGCCGAGCTCGCGCTCGAGCTGGCGCACGCCGGCCTCGCGCGTGTACTCGCTGACGATCGTGCCCAGCAGCTCGTCGCTCACCGAGACCTCGTGCTCGTGCAGGCCGTTGCGCTCACGCTGGCGCGGCCACAGGTAGTCGCGCGCGATGGCGGTCTTCTCGGCCACGGTGTAGCCGTCGAAGCGGATGACCTCCATGCGGTCCAGCAGCGGGCCGGGGATCGTCTCGGCCTGGTTGGCGGTCGCGATGAACACGACCTCCGACAGGTCGAGCTCGACGTCGAGGTAGTGGTCGCGGAAGGTCGAGTTCTGCGCCGGGTCCAGCACCTCGAGCAGGGCCGCGCTCGGGTCGCCGCGCCAGTCGGCGCCGACCTTGTCGACCTCGTCGAAGAGGATGACCGGGTTCATGGTGCCGGCGTCGCGCAGCGCGCGCACGAGGCGCCCCGGCAGGGCGCCGATGTAGGTGCGCCGGTGCCCGCGGATCTCGGCCTCGTCGCGCACGCCGCCCAGCGACATGCGCACGAACTCGCGTCCCATGGCGCGGGCGATCGACTCGCCGATCGAGGTCTTGCCGGTGCCGGGCGGCCCGATGAGGGTCAGGATGGCGCCCGCCTTGGCGACGTCGCGCGAAGGTGACGCGTTCCCGTCACCGGAGCGCGAAACACCGAATCCGCGCTCCTCGCGCAGCTTCTTGACCGCCACGTACTCGACGATGCGGTCCTTGACGTCCTCGAGGCCGGCGTGGTCTGCGTCGAGCACCTCGCGCGTGTGGACGGGGTCGAGGCGCTCCTCGGAGCGCTTGCTCCACGGCACGGCGATGAGCCAGTCCAGGTAGGTCCGGACCATGTTGCCCTCGCCGCCGCCCTCGCCCATGCGCTCCAGGCGCCCGAGCTCGCGCTCGGCCTGCTCGCGCACCTCGTCGGGCATGCCGGCGTCCTCGATCTTCTTGCGGTACTCGTCGACGATCGAGCCGTCGTCCTCGCCCAGCTCGCGGCGGATGGATTCCATCTGCTTGCGCAGCACGTACTCGCGCTGCTGCGCGGCCGCGCCGGACTCCACGTCCTCGCGGATCTTGCGACGCACCTGCAATTCGGCGAGTCGCTCGCGCTGGAGCGCCAGCGCCTTCTCCAGGCGCTCGGTCACGTCGAGGGTGATGAGGAGCTCGAGCTTCTGCTCGAAGGTCAGGTCGGGCGAGTAGCCCGAGGTGTCGGCCAGCGGGCCGGGATCGGAGATCGCACGGACCCAGGCGGAGATCCGCCCGTCGTCGCCGCGCAGCTCGAGGATCTCCTCGATCGTGGCACGGAACTCGCGCTCGAGCTCGCGCGTGCGGCCGTCGACGGGGACGTCGTCGGGGTGCTCGGTGACGTCCACGACCAGGCGGCCGCGGGCGTCGGTGTGCGCGGCACCGGCGGTGCCGCGGGCGACGCCCTCCAGCACGGCGCCGCGAGCGCCGCCCGGAAGGCGGACGCGCTCGGCCACGCGGGCGATGGTGCCCACGGAGGCGTACTCGCCGTCGTGGCGAGGGACGAGCAGGACGCGCTCCTCGTCGCCGACGTCGACGGGGAGGGTGACGTCCATGGTCGGGAAGACGACCGTGTCGTCGAGGGGGATGAGCAGCAGGGTGGTGGCCATGTCAACCTTTGCAGGGTTCAACTGTTGCAGGACCCAATGGTAGCAATGAGTTGAGTCCCCTCAACTGAGATCTTCGGGCCGGCCAGAAGCCCTGGACATGGCGGTTAACGCAAGCCGCCGCCGAATTCGGCGGCGGCGAGATGCGTCCTTGCGGGGCTGCTAGTAGGCGGCGCCGCGGCGTCCCGTGAAGAAGAGCACGAGGGCCAGGATCGCGAGCGCGAACAGGATGGGGTGCACAATCACGCCGCCCGCGATGGCGATGATGAGCAAGATGATCGCGAGGATCAGCAGCACAGCGTCCCTACCTCCTGGTGGATGGTCGGACCGGCTTTACCCGTCCAGGCGCTCGCGTATGCCTTGAGCATTGCGTACGGCGAAGCCCTCCCAGTCGTTGTTGAAGTAGGCGAAGACCTCCGCGCGTCGTGCCAACCGCCGCAGCTCGGCGGCCCACTCGTCGAGCTCGGTGTCGGAGTAGTTGCCGCGCCGCCCGCGCCGGCCGTGGTGGAAGCGGACGTACGAGAAGTCGGCGGTGACCTCGTGCGGCTGCCATGGACGCTCGGGATGGTCGCCGATCACGAGGGCCACGTCGTGGGAGCGCAGCGCCTGGAGCACCGCGTCGGCGAACCAGCTCGGGTGGCGGAACTCGAAGGCGTGACGACCCGGCGGCAGGCGATCGAGCGCGAACGCCAGGCGCTCGTCGTCGCGACGGAAGTTCTCCGGCAGCTGCCACAGCATCGGACCCATCTTGGGCGACGTCACGAGCGGCTCGAGGCGCTCGAGCAGGCGCCTCACGCCGCGGTCCATGTCGGTCAGGCGCTTCATGTGGGTCAGGAAACGGCTCGACTTGACGGCGAAGGTGAAGTCGGGCGGCGTCTGCTCGACCCAGGCGGCAACGGCGTCGCGCGACGGCAGGCGGTAGAAGGTGTTGTTGACCTCGACGGTGTCGAACTCCTCGGCGTAGCGCGCCAGCCACCGACGCTGCGGACAGCCGGGCGGGTAGAGGACGCCGCGCCACGAGGCGTAGTTCCACCCGGAGCAACCGATGAGAATGCTCCGCGGGGCATCCTGCCCCGCGTTCTGAGACGGCTCGTCGGCCTCCGGCCGCCGTTGACCGGCCGGCTTCGCCGGCCTCTTCACAGCGTCTCGCGCAGAGCGCGCGCGTCCTCGACCAGCGTGCTGCGCAGGCGCTGGTTGTGCAGCGCCGCCGCCGGGTGGTACATGGGGAACAGCGTGCGCCCGTCGCGCTCCAGCACGTGGCCGTGGCTCTCGCCGATCTTGGCGTCGGAGGCGAAGTGCTTGAGCGCGTGGCGCCCGAGGGGCACGACGAGGCGCGGGCGGATGACCTCGAGCTGAGCCTCGAGCCACGGCCGGTGGTGGGCGACCTCGTCGGCGCGCGGATCGCGGTTGCCGGGCGGGCGCGCCTTGACCACGTTGGTGATGAAGACGTCGTCGCGATCGAGACCGGCCTCGGCCAGCAGCTCGTCGAGGAGCCTGCCCGCGCGGCCCACGAAGGGGCGGCCCTGCTTGTCCTCGCTGGCCCCGGGCGCCTCGCCGACGATGACCACGTCCGCCGTGGCGCTGCCCTCGCCGGGCACGAGGTTGGTGGCCTGCTCGCAGATCTGAAAGCCGCACGGCACGTGGCCGCGGATCTCCTGCGCGATCGCGTCCAGGAGCTTCTGCGGGTCGCGCGGGCTCACGACGACAGCAGCTCCCGCATCCGCTCGGCCGCCTGGGGCGCGTCGGCGCCGCGGTTGTTGTTGAACATCATCCGCACCTCCTTGGCCTCGCCGGCCAGCTCCTGCGCGCGCTCGCCCAACTCGCGCAGCTCGTCGTCGTCGTAGTGGTAGCCGAAGCGCTCGGCCACTGATCGACCTCGCAGGTAGCCCTCGAGGTTGCGCCCGTGCGCGCGCAGGTAGGCGACGTCGGGGTGGGTGACCGCGTCGACGGGCGGCATGATCGTCGGCGCGTTGGAACCCTGCGGCGCGTCGACGCTGACGAAGACGGCGCCGTGGTCCTCGAACCACCCGAGCGTGCGCTCGGTCCGGCGCTCGTCGAGCCAGAAGCGGTTGCGCAGCTCGATGGCGACCGGCGCCGCCGCGCTCAACCGCTCGACGAGGGGCGCGAGCTCGTCGAGCTTGTGGTCGCGCGGCCCGAAGGCCGGCGTGAGCTGCATGAGGAAGGTGGCGAGCTTGCCGCCCAGCGGCTCGACGGACTCGAGCAGCTCGTCGGCCAGGGCCGCCTCCAGGCGCCTGGTGAGCTTCACGCGCCCACGCTCGTTGGTCCGCGCGCGCGAGCGCAGGTCCGGTGGCAGCGACGAGGATCCGGCCGCATGCCGGCTGAGCAGTCGGTGGAGCTTGATGTCGAAGGTGAAGTCGTCGGGCGTGACCTTGGCCCAGTTGGCGGTCGTCTTCGTCGAGGGGACCGCGTAGAAGGTCGAGTTGACCTCCACGCCCTCGAAGCGCTCGGCGTAGTAGGGCAGGCGCTCGCGCGGCGGGAGGCCCGTCGGGTACCACTCCTCGACGAAGCCGGGATCGGCCCAGCTCGACGTGCCGATGACGATGCGCCCGGCCACCGGCACTGCGCTACCCGATACTGCCTCTCATCGAGCTTCCCAGCCCCCACCCACGGTCTCCGGCGTGACCCCGCGCGCCTACGTCCTTGCGCTCGCGGCCGGGCTGGCCCTGGCCGACGCGTCGATCGTCACGCTGGCGCTGCCGGACATCCTGCGCGAGCTCGACACGAGCGTCGAGGGCGTCGCCGCCGTCGTCGGTGCGTATACGGTCGTGCTCGCCATCGCGCTGGTGCCGTTCGAACGCGCCGCCTCGGTCTTCTCGCTGCGCGTGGTCGGCGTCGGCGGCTTCGCGCTCTTCGCCCTGGCCAGCGCGGTGTGTGCGGGCGCCGGCGATCTCAGCACCCTGCTCGCGGCGCGCTGCGCGCAGGCGATGGGGGCCGCGGCGGGATTGGCCACCGTCTTCGATCTGCTGGGCGGAGCGGGAAAGGGCAGGCGCCTCTGGCTGGGCGCGGCCGTCTTCGCCACCGCGGTCGGGCCGGCGCTCGGCGGCGTGCTGACCCAGGCCTTCGACTGGCGCGCCATCTTCGCGTTCCAGGTGCCGCTGGCGGCGGCGGGCGCCGTCGCGGTGCTGACCGGGCCCGTGCAGCGCGCCGACCAGGCGGCGGCCGGGCCTCCCGAGCGCTTCGCCCTGCGCCCCGCGCTCGCGCTGGCCCTCGTCTCGGCGGCGCTCACCGCGGTCCTCTTCCTGCTCGTGCTGCTGCTGGTGGCCGGCTGGAACGAGACCCCGCTCGCCGCGGCGCTGGCGGTCACGGTCATCCCGCTGGCCGCGGTGGCGGGCGCGCGCATCCGCGGCGAGCTGCGGACGCGCGCGGCGGCCGGCTGCGCGCTGGTGGGCGGCGGCGTGCTCGCGCTGGCCTGGCTTCCGGGGGCCAGCCTGTGGTGGACCGTGATCCCCCAGGTCCTCGCCGGAGTCGGCATGGGGATGGCGCTGCCGGCGCTGGGCGGCGGGCTGCTCCCCGAGCGCACGCCGCGCGACGCCGCGCGCCTGCTGGCCGTGCGCCACGCCGGCATCGCGGTCGTCCTGGCGATCGCGGCGCCGATCGCCGCCCACCAGCTCGACGCGGCCACGCAGACGGCCAAGGAGCGCGGCGTCGCGCTCGTGCTCGACGCGTCGCTGCGGCCGGAGCAGAAGCTCGAACTGGCCCCGGCGCTGCTGGAGGGCGTGGACTCCGACGAGCCGCGAGCGGGCCTGCGCCGGGCGCTGGACGCCGAGCGCGATCGCTTCACCGGCCGCGAGCGCGCCGCCTACGACAGGCTGGGCCAGCGCGCCGACGAGACGCTGGTGGCCGCGGTCGGGGAGGCCTTCCGCTCGTCGTTCCTGCTGGCCGGGGCGTGCGGGCTGCTGGCCGCGCTGCTGCTCGCCGCCGGCGCGCAGCTGGTGGCGCTGGCCGCGGCCGGCGCGCTGACCCTCGCCACCCCGGCCAGCTATCTCGCGCTGCACGCCGCCCTGGCGCCCGAGGTGCCGGCCATCCTCGACCCGTGCACCGCCAAGCGGGTGCCGCCGCAAGCCGGCGGGCTCGGCGGCATGCTCCAGGATCAGGCGCTCGCGCTCCTGGACCGCACGGCGTGCAAGCTCCACTCCTCCCGCGAGGAGCTCGTGCTCGCCCTCGCCGACGAGTCCGAGGCCCGGCGCTTCCAGCGCGAGCACGGTGTCAACCCGCGCAGCCTCGGCGGGCTCCTCCGTGTGCTGCTCGGCGGTTGAGGCGTCCGGCTCGCGGCCGGAGCGTGCCGAGCTCCTCACCAAGGCGCCGCTTGCGATCCGCCGGCACGCCGCGTCCAGGACGATCGGGTAGGACGGTCAGATGCGTGCCGGCCGTCGCGACGTCCCGCTGAGCCATCCCGGCAAGGTCCTGTTCGGGGACGACGGCATCACCAAGGCCGATCTCGCCGCCTACTACCGCGACGTCGCCGGCCTCATGGTGCCGCTCGTGCGCGACCGGCCGGTCTCGCTGCAGCGGTTCAACAACGGCATCGACCACGAGGGCTTCTTCCAGAAGAACGTCGAGCGCGGCGTCCCGGCGTGGGTCCGTCGCGTGCGGGTGGGCAAGCGCGGCGGCTCGGTCTCGCACGTGCTGGCCAACGACGCCGCCACGCTCGTATGGCTGGCCAACCAGAACTGCATCACGCCGCACGTGTGGACCGCGCGCGCCGATCGGCTCGAGCGTCCGGATCGGATGATCTTCGACCTCGATCCCGCCGGTGACGGCGACTTCGCGCTGGTGCGCCGCACCGCGCGCGAGCTGGGGGAGATCCTGCGCGAGGCGGGCGTCGAGCCCTTCGCCATGACCACGGGGTCCAAGGGCATCCACGTGGTCGTCGCGCTGCGGCGCCGGTACGGCTTCGATCAGGTGCGCGAGGCGGCCCTCGCCGTGGCCACCGAGCTCGTGGCGCGACGTCCGCGCGAGCTGACGACCGAGTTCTACAAGCGCAAGCGCGACGGGCGGCTGTTCGTCGACGTCAACCGCAACGCGTACGCGGCGACGGCGGTCCCGCCGTACGCAGTGCGCGCGCGTACGGGCGCTCCGGTGGCCACACCGCTGCGCTGGGACGAGCTCTCCGACCGCCGCCTGAGCGCCACGCGCTGGACGCTGCGCACCGTGCTGGATCGAGATCCGGACGTGTGGGCCGCGCTGCCGCGCAGCGCCGGCGGGCTGCCGCGCCTGTAGCCCACCCGGCGGCCGCGCCCGCATCCCACCCGCGAAGATGGTGCTGCGCCGCGTCCCCGCCGGGCACAATGCCGGCATGCCCGATTCGCTCAGGGGCCAGCTGCTCATCGCCTCGCCGTCGATCCACGACCCGAACTTCCGGCGCACAGTCGTCTACATGACCGAGCACGGGGACGAGGGGGCGATGGGCCTCGTGCTCAACCGGGCGGCCGAGACGACGGTGGGCGAGGCGGTCCCGGACCTGGCGTGGCTGGCTGAAGGCGACACGGTCGTGCACGTCGGCGGCCCGGTGGCGCCGCAGGCGGTCGTGGTGCTCGCCGAGTTCGAGCAGCCCGAGCTCTCGGCGCTCCTGGTCGACGACGACCTGGGCTTCGTCCCCGCCGAGGTCGATGACGTCTCGGCGGTGTCCGAGGCGCTGCGCCGGCGCCGCGTCTTCGCCGGCCACGCCGGCTGGGGGCCGGGTCAACTCGAGGCCGAGTTGGAGGAGGAGTCCTGGATCATCGAGCCGGCCACGCGCGAGGACGTGTTCACCCCCGAGCCCGACGAGCTCTGGTCGCTGGTCCTGCGGCGCAAGGGTCAGCAGTACGCGCTGCTCTCGACCATGCCGATCGACCCGTCGCTCAACTGAGGGCGCGGCGCAGGCGCGCCTCGTACTGCGCGCGCGGGATCAGGCGGGCGCCGACGCGGGTGGTGTGCTCGGTCGGCAGCTGGATGTCGCACAGCGCGAAGCCGCTCTCGGCGAGCTCGTCGAGCGTGCGAGCGAGGAGCACGTTGCCGGCGTGCGGGACGCGGTGGAACATCGACTCGAGCATCGCGGCGCGGCCGAGGATCACGGCGACGAGGCCGCCCGCCAGGGTCGGGCCGGCGTAGATCTCGTAGGAGTGCGCGAGGCCGGCCTCGTGCAGACGGCGGTAGAGGTGCTGTAGGCGGGGGGTCATCCACACGCCGTCGGCGGGCGCGCGCGGGCGCGCGCAGCGGCCGATGACCTCCTCGAAGCGCGTGTCGCGCGCGAGGCGCCACCCGGCCGTCTCGCCCGCCCGCAGGCTGCGGCGCAGGCGCCGGCGCATGGCGGCGCGCGAGCCGTCGTCGAGCTCGAACACCGCGCGCTGCTCGGCGGCGTAGAAGGGCAGCGGCCCACGAGCGTCCGCGGGGTCGTCCATCGGGAAGTAGCCCGCGGCGTAGAGCGCGACGGCCTGCTCGACCGACGGGCCGGCGTTCAGCGGGGCCGTCATCGAGGCCGACTCTAGCCCGCCATCGCGTGCGAGCGGGCGGCGTTCCGAAGAGGAGTGGCCCGGCGGTGCGTATACGCGCCGCCAGGCCCGATGTCAGCGGGGGAATCCACGCCGTGACGCGCGCGAGGCGCGTGACCAGCAGCGCCGCCGCCACGGCGATCGGAGCCGCGAGCGCGGCCAGCGCCCACGGCCTCGTGGTGTCGCTGCCCACCAGCAGGCCGTGAGCGACTGCGAGCACCCAGAAGACCGGGAGCAGCCGATGTGCGCGGCGCCACCGCGCGGCACCGACTCGGCGGCGAACGTAGAACGTCGCGCCAAGGGCGAGGATGCCGTAGGCGGCGATCTGCCCGAGCGCCGTGGCGACGGGCCGGTAGGGGCCGGCGAAGGGCACGGATGCCCGCCGGCCCGGGCCGCAGGACGGGATCGACCAGCAGCGACACGGCGTGCACGCCGATGAGCGCGAAGGTGGCGGGGGCGCGCCTGATGGAGGCGCGGCTCGTGGTCCAGACAGGGGTCATATCGCTATGACGATCGTCATACCCAGAGCCATGGGGCAGATGGGCACGGGCGCCCATGGGCCCGGCCAGCAGCGCGGCCTTGGCGCGGACCTCGGCCTCGAGCGCGGTGGGCGCCAGGGGCAGTCGCCTCCACGATCCCCGTCCGGGCCGGGCGCGCCGTGCTCGGGTCGAGCAGACGCCAGCCGCGTCGCGTCACGCCGCTCGTCGCGGCGGCGCCGTCGGTGAGCGTCAGCTCGCCCAGCAGGGGTGCGGCGCCGGCGGGCTCCGCGGCGTCGGGTGCGAGGACCGGCGCCAGCGTGGCATCCACCAATCCGCCGCTCAACTCGCAGGTGGAGAGCGGCTCGGGCGCCGGCTCCTCCCAAGGCGGGAACATCGGCATCGGCTTCGCGGTCCCCTCCAACACCGTGCGTACGGTGCTGGGCTCCCTCGAGGCGCGCGCCAGCTGAGCGCGAGAACGGCCGCTCCATGGCCGCGCCGCCGCGTATACGCGACCCGTGCCTAGGGGTTGTCGAAGGTCACGTAGCGGAAGATCGACGGTCCCGCGATCGTGATCGGGAAGCTGCCCAGCGTCGGGTCGGTCGGGTCAGCGACGCAGGCAGCGATCCGAATGCGGTTGCCAGGGGCGGGCTTGCCGGTCACGACCACCTGGTCCGGCCAGTTCGCGGGTGGCGTCACCACGATGATGTCGTCGGCGATGTTCGGCGAGCCGCCCGTAGGGGTTGCCGGGGCCTCCGCCGCCTGGCACAGCGAGCCGGGGTTGTTGAACACGAGGCTCGGCACCGAGATCGCGCCTGCGAACGAGCCTATGTCGACCGTCTGGAGCGATCCGTTCGCCACCGAACCGCCGCCGATCGAGTCCGGAGCGAGCTTCGACGCGGTGACCGAGCCCGGCGCCAGCGCCTGCGCCGTGACCGCGCCCGCGCCGAGGTCCGGCGCCAGGACCTGCGCGTCGACGATCTGGGCCGACCGCACCGAGTTCCGCGGCGTGGTGGTCAGCGACCGCACCGTGGCCTTGCTCAGATCGGCCTTCCTGATCGTCCCGTTCTTGATCGCGCGGCTCGTCACGGTGCCCTTGGCGAGCAGCTTCGCGTTGATAACTCGCTCTGCCTGGGCA
Source organism: Solirubrobacteraceae bacterium (assembly GCA_036379935.1). Lineage (GTDB taxonomy): Bacteria > Actinomycetota > Thermoleophilia > Solirubrobacterales > Solirubrobacteraceae > JAOPZW01. The sequence goes on from DASVFT010000022.1 coordinate 39,664, forward strand.
GGACCGCCGAGAGCGATGAACAGAGCGAGGAGCGCGACCGCCATGGCGGGGGAGGGTCGGCGAAGGATCCGCATGCTGGTGACTGTGCCAGGTTCGTCGGCGGACATGGATCCCTCGACACATGTCGTACGCGACGCGCTGGAAATAAGCAAACCAACTCCCCGGAAATCTCTGGGGCGAGCGTCAACGCGCCAAGTTGGCACCGAGCCGTCTTCCGGGTTCTCGGCAAGAACGGACAAACTGGAATCTGGAGCGCTCGGCCTGTCCGCGTGGGACTTGAGTCCCGGCCCCCACATGTCGATGTTCCGTCCAGCATGACCCCACAGGGCCACGGAAGGACCCGCGCGACCGTTGCCTGGCTCGCCGGTGCGATGATCGCTTGCGCCCTCATCGGCACCTGCCTCGCGGTCCTGCGCAGCAACGTCCTTCCGTTCCAGGGCGCATGGCCGAGTACGCACGGCTCACCGACGCAGGTGAGCGAGCTCCCGCCCCCGCCGCAGCCGTCCAGCGCGCTCTCGAGGGCCCCCGGCGCGACGCCGCTCGCGGCCGCCGGCCCGGGCGGTGCCCTGCCCGGCCTGCCGGGGGGCCGGCCGTTCACGGGCCCCGTCGTGCCGACGCGCAACGCCGGAACGGGCGAGCAGACCACCGGCGGCCTTGCCGGCCAGCCCACGAGCTCCGTGCCCACCAGCACGGGCACGACCATCCCCAGCACACCGACCGCCGCCCCCGCCGCCCCCGCGCCGGTGGCGGTGTCGGACACCGCGCCGGCGGCCGCCGACCCGACCGGCACGAGCACCTCGGCCACTCGCCCGCAGGGGCGCACGACCGATGCCGACACCGACCGTGCCAGCGAGCGCCCGCCGGCCGACACCGACGCGGGCGCCGACGACACGCCGGCCAGCCCGATCGAAGACGGTCAGCCGGCGACGGGCGCGCCCGCCAGCACGGGGACGCAGCCGGCCACCAGCGACCCGACCCCCGCGCCCGCCACGCCGGCCAACCCCAACCCGCCTGCGGAGACGACGCCCGATCCGTCCTCCCCGCCGGTCCAGGCCACGTCGCAGGCGGCCGACTCCGGCACGGCGGCTCCGGCGCAGCCCGCCGACAACACGCCGCCCGCGAACGAAGAGAGCACACCGCCCGCGAACGAAGACAACACGCCGCACGACGAAGAGACCCCGCCCGCGGGCTATGACAACACGACGCCCGCCAACGACGACGACACACCGCCGACCAACCACGACAACACCACGCCCGCCGGCTACGACACCACGCCTTCGAACAGCGCAGGCTCCGAGCACGACGACTCCGGCTGCCACGACGGCGGCGGCTCGGGCGGCCGGTAGCGCCGGTAGCGCGCCGCTCAGGTCGCCGGTAGCGCGGCGCCCTGGCTCGTCGCCGGACGCTCGTCGCGGCGAAGCAGCCCGCCGCGCCGCTGCGCGACCACGAGCCACACCGCACCGATCACGAACTGCCCGACGCTCCACAGCTGCGCCGCCGTGAGCCCCAGTGCGGCGTCGTCGTTGCGGCGGATGAACTCGACGAGGAAGCGCTCGGTTCCGGCGATCACGAGGTAGAGGGCGAAGAGCACGCCAGGGCGCACGCGGTCGCGCAGGCGCCACAGGAAGTACGCCACCAGCCCCATCGTGAGCGTCTCGTAGATGGGGGTGGGATGCACCGTCTCACCGGGCGCGGTGGGGACGGTGCCGTGCGGATAGCCCATCGCCCACGGGCCGTCCCACGCCTTGCCGTAGTCGCCGTCGCCCGACACCTGGCAGCCGATCCGCCCCACCGCGTAGCCGAGGGCCAGCCCGGGCCCGGCCATGTCGACGAGCGACAACGAGAGGAAGTCACGGCGCCACGCCCACAGCAGGACGGCCACCACGCCGCCCGCCAGCCCGCCGTACCAGATCAGCCCCGAGCCTCCGAGCACGTTCCCAAGGCTCAGGGACTCGTGGTTCTGGACCAGCCAGTACCCCCGGGCGCCGACCAGCCCGCCGATGAGCGCGGCCGCCACGATCTCGTAGGCCCAGTCGGGCGGCTTGCCGATCTCGCGCAGCCGACGGTTGACCAGGGCGCCCCACGCCACGAAGTTCAGCGCGAAGAACACGCCGAACGTCTTGATCGAGAGGCCGAGGACGTCGATCTCGGGCTGCATGCGCCCACATGCTACGAGCGCGGTTGGCGCTCAGCGCCGGGGGCGGAGCGCGGTTGGCGCTCAGCGCCGAGGCGCGTTGGCGATCGCCGCCTCGAGCTCGCGGCCGATGTCGTCGAGCGGGGCGGTGTCGCGGCGCGCGCGGCAGAGCACCACGGCGCCCTCGATGGCGGTCACCGCCAGGGTCGCGAGGCGCGCCGCCTTCTTGCGCCGCACGCCGGACTCGCGCAGCGCCTCGGCGAACGCGTTGCTCCAGCGCTCGTAGCCCGCGGCCGCCGCCTCGCGCGCCCCCGTCACGTCGGCGGGGGCCGTCGCCACGGCGGCGAGCGCGGAGCCGGCGCGGAAGTCGTTGGCCCGAAGCTCGGCACGCCAGCCGTCGAGGTAGCTGTGCAGGGCGGATACGGGGTCCGACGTCACCTCGGCGGGGCGAGCGGCCGCATCGGCGGCGTGCTGCGCCGCCTCCTGGGCAAGCTGCGCCTTGCCGCCGGGGAAGTGGTGGTAGATGGAGCCGCGCGGCGCGCCGCTGCTGGCCACGACGTCGCGCAGGCCGGCGCCCGCGAAGCCGCGTTCGCCGAACAGCTGTGCGGCGCTCTGCACCATGCGCCGCCGGACGTCGTTCTCAATGGTCGGCTTCTCGGTGGCTATGACGCCCACCATAGTTGGCGCGGCGCCGCGCGGCCTGGACGAAGGTGGTGCTACCGACCGCCCAGCAGCCCGCGCAGCCCGTCGAGGACCCCCGCACGCACGCGGCCGCGGCGGGGCCGACGCCGGGCGGCGGGAGCCGGCGGCCGCGGCGGCCCGGGCGGCGCTGGCGTGGGTGGGTCCCAGCGCTGGCCGCGCGCCTCGGCCTGCGCGACGGCGGCGCGCCAGCGCTCGATCAGGCGCAGCGTCTGGTCGCCGTCGGCCACGTCGCTGGTCGAGGCCCACGGGACGCCCCGCGCCCACCACAGCGTCCAGTCGTCGCGGCGCCCGCGGAGCGTGCCCGACCAGCTCCCGAGTCGGACGGCCTCGCCCGCGCTGCGCAGGGCCTGCTCGGCGACGTGCTGCTCCACGACGCAGAGGTCGCACCCCGACGTGCGCCAGAAGATGGCGTAGCGATCATCGCGCGGCACCAGGTACGCGTCGCTCAGCGCGGTGATGAACGCGGTGCGCGCCGGAGGGTCCTCGGTCTTCATCGCTCGGGCGGGGTGCGGGACGTGAGCGCTGCTTAGCCGCGGCAACGCGCTTCCAAACCACATCACTAGGTCGCCCCGCACGATTGACGAACCAGGCGGCGCGTCAGGACCAACCTACGCCATGCCCGCGCGTTCTTCTCTACGGGGGCAACCGCCAGGACGGCTGCGTCGACCGGTCACGGAACAGGCCGGCGTTGGGGGGACAGGGCCCCGGACAAGACGTCCGGGGTCGCTGTCCACCTTCGCCGGGCGACGCGGAACTTCGCACTCACGGGCAGATTCTGTGCGATTTGGCTCGCAGGCGTACGAACTCGCCGCGTTACGGCGTAACGTCGACGTTGCAAGGACGCATCGCGCTGTGAGCCGGAGCCCCAATCGGCTCCAGCGCGCCCCGGCCCCTCGGCCGGTTGCCCCCCAAACGCCGTGCCGGGGGCGCCGGGGCACCTTTCGCGCGCGCCTTCACCACATCGCGACGTCCGGCCAACATTTTCTCTTCGCGTTGGCGCATACTGAGCAGATGGCGGCCACTGCGGTCCCACTTCGCCCTCGACGCCGCTCACGCGGGCCGTCGATCCGGCGAGTGGGCGACGATCGGCTCGTCGCTCGCGTCCGGGCCGGGGACGACGCCGCGTTCGAGGCCATCTACGACCGCTACGCCCGCGGACTCCTCGCCTTCTGCCGCCACATGCTCGGCAGCCGTCACGAGGCCGAGGACGCTCTGCAGCATTCCTTCGCGTCCGCCTACCGGGCGCTGCGCGGCGGCGGCGACGCGGTGATCGAGCTGCGGCCCTGGCTCTACACGATCGCACGCAACCGCTGCCTGTCCGCGTTGCGCTCGCAGCGCGAGGAGCTTGGCGTGGATGGGCGCCAGCTGGAACGTGGCTCGCTCGACGGCCTGGCGACCCAGATCCAGCTGCGCGCCGAGCTGCGCGAGCTGGTCGATGACGTCCGGCGCCTGCCCGACGACCAGCGCGCCGCCCTCGTGCTCTTCGAGCTCGGCGACCAGTCCCACGAGGAGATCGCTGCGGTCCTCGGGGTGCGGCGGGAGAAGGTCAAGGCGCTGGTCTTCCAGGCGCGCGCGGGGCTGCTGCGCGCGCGCGAGGCGCGCGACGCCTCCTGCCTCGACGTCCGCCAGCAGCTGGCCACCGCGGTCGGGAGGCTCCCGTCGCGAGGCATGACGCGCGCCCACGTCGATCGCTGCCCCGCGTGCGCCGCGTTCGAGCGCGACGTGCGGCGCCAGCGGTCGGCGCTGGCGGCGATCCTCCCGGTCGCGCCGACCGTGGGCCTGAAGGCGTCGGTGCTCGGCTTCGCCCTGGGCGGTGGCGGCGGAGCGGCGGCGCTGACCGGCGCGGGCGCCGGCGGTGGGGCCACTGTGGCGGCCGGCAGCGCGCTCGCGGCCGGCGCCACGACCGCCGGCGGCGCAGGAGCCGGCGTGGCCGGCGCCCTCAGCAGCGGTGCCGCGGCCACCGTCGCGGGGGGCCTGGCCACCGGCGCGCACGTCGGCGGCGGCATCGCCGCCAAGGGGCTCGTGGCCAAGATCCTCGCCGTCGTCGTCGTGGCCGGCGGGACCGGCGAGGTCAGGCACCTCGCCAGCGAGACGCCGGTGAGTCCGACGGTGGCGACGCCGGCCTTCGCGGCCAAGCCGCAGCTCGCCGCCGACACGCCGGGGCGCCACGCGAAGAGCCACCCCGCGCTCGATCCCCCCGTTCAGGCGGCGCCCGCCGATCCGCTCGTGCAGACCGGTGGGCCGGCGCCCGCGCCTGCCCGCGCGGACGCGCTGCCGCCCGCGGCATCCGCACCGGCGCCGGTCCACGGCCCCGAGCCCGCGTCGGCGCCGGTGTCGGCGTCGACCGCGCCCGCATCGGACCTCGCTCCGGACCCGTCGCCGGGATCGACGACGACGTCCACGACGGAGGCCGAGTCGACGACGACCACGCCCGCCGCAACCACGACGCCCACGACGACGACCGGCACCACGAGCGCGCCCGCGGACGCCGGCACGCCGGCGCCGCCGCCCGACTCGGTCACCGTCCCGCCCGATGCGGCCCCCGTCGCGCCCACGGATGATCCGCCGCCCCCCGCTCCTGCGCCCGCGCAAGCGCAGGAGTGAGCGTCAGCTCGGATCCCTGATGGTGGCGACTGACGCAGCGCGCGAGGCGACGGGCATCACGCGGACGGAGATCGTCGCGGCGCTCTCGCTTGCCAGCGACATCGCGATGGGGCAGCCGCTGGAGTCAGGGCTGGACATCTGCCGCATCGCCCTCACTCTCAGCGACGAGGCGGGGCTCGACGACGCCGAGCGGGTGCGCGTCTTCCACGTCGCGCTGCTGCGCCACGTCGGGTGCACGGCGGAGAACGCGGCGTTCGCTTCGATCATCGGCGACGAGATCGCCTTCCGCCACGGCGGGACGACGATCGACATGTCGGCTCCGCGTGCGATGGGCGCCTACATGCTGCGCCACCTCGTGCGCACGAACGGGCTGCTGGGCACGGCGGCCAAGCTGGTCGAGATGGCCGGCGCCCGCGACCGGCTGCAGTCCGGCGTGCTGGCCGTCTGCGAGGTGGCCGAGCTGCTGGCCGCACAGCTTGGCCTCGGCGACGACATCCAGCGCGACCTGTACCTGTTCAACGAGCGCTGGGACGGCAAGAGCTTCCTCAAGCGCGTGAAGGGAGAGGACGTCCCGGTGGCGGACCGGGTCGTGCAGATCGCCGAGTGCGCGTCGGTCTATCGCGCGCTGGGCGGTCCCGAGGCGGCGGTCAGTGTCGTGCGCGAGCGCGCCGGAAGCGCGTTCGACCCGCGCCTGTCCGATGTCCTGGCCCGCAAGGCGGACACCGTGCTGGCCCGCGTCGACGACTCGCTGTGGGACGTCGTCCTGGCCGCGGCGCCCGCGGACGACGGCCCCCTGGAGGGCGAAGCCCTCGACGCCGCGCTCGAGGCCGTGGCCGAGTTCGTCGACCTCAAGTCGAGTTTCACCGTCGGGCACTCGTCCGGCGTCGCGCGCCTGGCGGCGGAGGCCGGCCGCCACGCGGGCCTCCCCGACGCCGAGGTCGCCACGCTGCGCGCGGCGAGCCTGGTCCACGACCTCGGCCGCGTCGGCGTCTCCTCGACGATCTGGGAGAAGCCCGGCCCGCTGAACGCCGACGAGTGGGAGCGCGTGCGCCTGCACCCCTACCACGGCGAGCGCGCGCTGGCACGCTCACGGGGGCTCGCACGCCTGGCCGCGATCGCGTCGCGCCACCACGAGCGCTGTGACGGCACCGGCTACCACCGCGGCCTCGACGCGCGCTCGCTGTCGCAGACGGCGCGCCTCCTCGCCGCGGCCGACGTCTTCCACGCGATGACCGAGCCGCGCCCCCACCGCGCGGCGCTGGAGCCCGCGCGGGCCGCCGAGGGACTGCGGGACGAGGCGCGCGCGGGCCGCCTGGACGGCGATGCCGTCGCGTGCGTGCTGGTCGCCGCCGGCGAGGCTCCGCGGCGCCGGCGCGAGCACGTCGCGGGCCTGACCGCGCGCGAGCTCGAGGTGCTGCGGCTGCTGGCTCGCGGGCTCTCGACGCGCGAGATCGCCAGCCACCTGGTCGTCACGCCCAAGACCGCCGACAGCCACATCCAGCACATCTACGCCAAGGCGGGCGTCTCGACGCGCGCGGCCGCGACCGTCTTCGCCATGCGCCACGACCTGCTCGACACGGCGCAAAGTTCAGGTGAACTCCCGATGTAGGAGCGCGGCCGCGAGCGCATGCTTGACGACGTCACCGACCCGATCGAAGGAGGAGTCACATGACCGCCAAGGAGCTCGCCATCGAGGCTTTCCGCCGCTCCGACGCACGCGACCTGGAGGGGTTCGTCGGGATGTTCGCGCCCGACTGCGAGTGGGTCGCGCCCGGCACCGAGGCGCGCGGCCACGACGCGCTGCGCGAGTATCTGCAGCCGTTCTGGCTCGGCTTCAGCCGTTACCACCACGAGATCTCGCGCACCGTCGAGGGCGGGGACGACGTCGTCGCCGTCGAGGGCACCTGGAACGGCGTCAACGACGGACCGCTCCTGACGCCCGAGGGCCAGCAGATGCCGGCCACGGGCCGCGCGGTGACCCTGCACTTCGTGATGGTCGGAACCCGCGACGCCGACTCCGAGCTCATCCGCTCGGTGCACCTCTACTTCGACCAGATCGAGTTCCTCGGACAGCTCGGGCTGCTTCCCGAGCCGGCGGCCGCCGCGTAGGGAGGCTTGCTCGACACTAGACTTGCCGCCCGTGCGCGAGCCGGTCGGCATCGCCGGCGTCGTAGCGGCGCTGTCCGTGACGAGCGACCTGACCCGCGGGCATCCGCCGGGCGAGGCGATGCGCGCGTGCCTGCTCGCGACCGAGCTCGCGCGCCGGGCGGGGCTCGACGACGCGCGGCAGGGCGACGTCTACTACACGACGCTCCTGCGCTTCGCCGGTTGCGCCGCGACGTCGCATGAGATCGCCGCCGCGCTTGGGGGCAACGACATCGTCGTCCGCGCGCGCGGCGATCTCATCGACGAGACGCGGCCCATCGAGGCGCTGCGGATGCTCGCGAGCCTGGGCGAGGGCGCCGGCCGTCTACGGATGCTGAGCCGCGCCGCGGGCGCGGGGAAGTTCTTCGCCGAGGGCGCGCGCGCCGACTGCGAGGTCGGCGCCGACCTGACGCGGCGCCTGCGGCTGCCTGACACCGTGAGCCGCGCCGTCCTCGACGGCTTCGAGCGCTTCGACGGGCGCGGGGTGCCGGCCGGGCGAGCCGGCGAGGAGATCGCCGAGGCGGCGCGCTTCGCGGCGGTCGGCTACGCGGCCGTCATGTTCGACGCCGTGGGCGGCGGCGCGGCCGCGAGGCAGACCGTCGCTCGCTGGTCGGGACGCGCGCTCGATCCGGCGATCGTCGCGGTCTTCGCCGATGCGCCGGCGGAGCTTCTGGAGATCTCGAGCCCGGACGACCTCTGGGCCGCGGTCGTCGACGCCGAGCGCGCGCCGCGGCGCGCGTTCCGCGACGAGGCCGCTCTCGACGAGGCCCTCGCCGGCTTCGGCGACGCCGCCGACCTCAAGTCGCCGTGGTTCCACGGCCACTCGCGCGGCGTCGCGGCCCTCGCCCGGGCGGCGGCGTCGCTCGACGCGTCGGTCGACGCGGAGCTCGTCCACCGGGCCGGGCTGCTCCACGACCTCGGTCGCGTGGCCGTCCCGACCGGCGTCTGGGATCGGCCGGGGCCGCTGCGGCCCGAGGAGTGGGAGCTCGTGCGCCTGCACCCGTACCACTCCGGACGGATCCTGGCGCGCTCGCCGGTGCTCGCCCCGCTGGGGTCGATCGCGAGCCGCCACCACGAGCGCACCGACGGCTCCGGCTACCCGGCCGGCGTGCGCGCGTCGGAGCTGGAGGCCGGCGCCTGCCTGCTCGCCGCCGCCGACGTGCTCCACGCGCTCGGTGAGCCGCGACCGCATCGGCCCGTGCTCGACTCGGCCGGCGCGTCGCGCGTCCTCTCGGACCTGCCGCTCGACCGCGACGCCATCCGTGCCGTGCTCGAGGCCGCCGGCGCACCGCCGCCGGCGTTGCCGCCGCTGCCCGCCGACCTCACCGAGCGCGAGCTCGACGTCCTGCGCCGTCTCGTCTCGGGGCGCACCGAGCGCCAGGTCGCGACCGAGCTCGTGATCTCACCCTCGACCGTTCATACGCACACGGTCCACATCTACGCCAAGTGCGGCGTCTCGACGCGCGCCGGCCTGGCGATGTTCGCGATGGAGCACGGGCTCACGGCGCGGACCGGCCGGGTGGTCGCAAAGATCACCTGAACGGTCGATGGTCGTGGCGGCGCGGCGTCCCTAGGGTTGCGCCAAGGCAACCGCGAAAGGAGCGACCATGACCACCGACACCGCTGCAGCCAACGACATCGGCGTCGTCCGCGCAGGCTTCCAGGCGTTCGCGAACGGCGACCTCGGCGCGTTCGCCGCCCTGTTCAACGAGGACGCGACCTGGAATCACCGCAACGACGACCGCTTCGGCGGCGTTCACCAGGGGCGCGACGGGATCGTGGCCTTCGTCGGCGAGTCGGCGCAGCTCACCGCCGGTACGCTGCGCGCCGTCCCGGAGTCGATCATGGCCAATGGCGAGGGCCAGGTCGCCGTGGTCGTGCGCGTGAGCGCCACGCGCCCGGACGGCCGCTCGTTCGACGACCAGCAGGTCCTCCTCTTCACGCTCGACGGCGACCACGTCGGCAGCGTCGACCAGTTCGTCGGCGACCCGCCGGCCGTGACCGCGTTCTGGGCATGAGCCGCGGGGCGACGCTCCCGTAGCATCGAGCCGTGGGGCTCGGCGGGGGACATCGCGCACGTCGTGCGACCGGAAAGCCCTCGGTCTGCGCCAGGATGTTCCTCGTCGTCCCCGGCGAGCGGTTCCGACCGCCGCCGCGACTCGACGATCCCGACCTTCGGGCGGCCTACGACCAGGGCGTGCGTGACGCCGCCGCTCGGTCCTCGCGTGAGAAGCCCTCCATCCTGAGCGCCGAGGAGCTCGATCGTCTCGCGACACTCGGCCGCGAGGCCCGGCGTGCCTACCTGCTCGCCGCTCGGCGCGAGCCGGTCCGGGCGCCGCCGCCGTTGGCCCTCGACGCCGCCTTGCTGGCTCTGGAGGGCTTCGCGATCGTGTGGGCGGCCGGGGTCCGCGGGCTTGCCCGAACCATCGTCCGCGTGCCGCCCCTCTTGGCCCTCACCGCGTTCACCACAGGGGCGCGCAAGCGCATCGAGCGGCGTCGCGCCCGCGACCTGGGCCTCAGCATCACCACGGCGCCGCAGCGGATCGTCGGCGGGGCGCATCTCGCGCTCCTGCTGGCCGTCGTGCCCTGCCGGCTGTACCACCGCCATCGAGACAGCAGCGCGCGCGACGACTGGCCGTTGATGCTCGCGCGCACGCTGATCGGACACTTCGTCGCGAGGCAGTCGTGGCACCGCGCGATGCGGGCCGCCAGCTGACGTGCGCTTCCCAAGCCGACGGGGGGACTCGAACCCCCGACCCCATCATTACGAGATAAGCCCGCCCCGTCCAAAGCTCACGACGGACGCCGGCAACTTCGGCGTCTGGATCGTCACGCTGGCCGCAGGCGTGTTCCTGTTGCCTCACATCTTCGGCTTCGTCGGCGCCCTTGTTGACAACTATCAGTACTACCGGCTGGCGATGAAGCGGCGCATCCCCGATGGGTGGGTCAAGCAGCCTTACGTAGAGACGAAGGCCGTGTTCGCCGAGGCGATCTTCATCTGCGTGATCGGTGGGTCAATGCTCGGGGTCCTGGCGCACTTCAACAAGCTTCAGTAGTGCCCAAAGACCCCGGGAGATTGGCGCCGCGATCGCTCGAACCCGGGGTCACGAACTGACGGCGAAAAGGCAAGCCGTTGCAGTCGTCGCTCCCGCCGGCAGCCGCTGCGCCTCTGTGGCCGCGCGCCACACTTGCGCTTTCGCGTGAGGCTGTCGCACAAACCAGGTCGCCGGGCATGGCCGGTGCTGCGATGCCACCCAGCGGGATCGACTGTGTGGGGCGGTAGCTTGGGCTCGTGCATGACTCGGAGGAAGCGGAGATCCTGGAGCAGGTGCGCCAGTTGATGCACGACCATGGGTTCGCCGTGGTCGCGGTTGGAGGCGGCGAGCACGGGCCGCCGTGGTCCTACACGGTGGGTCTTCATTCAGCGGGATTGCCGGAGCTTGTGATCGTGGGTGGCCTCTCAAGCGAGGGGCAGCACAGCACCTTGAGTATGCTCGCTGAACGCCTGCTGGCGGGCGAAAGCCTGCGGGTCGGTGCCCGCGATCCATCGGTCATCGAGGCGTTCGAGGTGACCTACATCGAGGTCGCTGACACGACGACCGAAGACTTCGCTGTGGCGCTGAGGCTGCAATCGGGGTTCCGCGCGGTGCAAGTCGTTTGGCCGGACACGGACAACCGCTTCCCATGGGAGCAGGGCTACGGCTTCAGCCTGGTGGAGCAGCGACTGCTTGGCCTGCCGCCGGCCTGAGCGACCGTGGTTCTCATTCGCCAGAGCTCTCGGTCCAAGTGGCTGCCGCCGTCCTCGCCAAGACGCTCGCTGCTAAGATTGGTACCGAGGTACCGAATGGCACGCGCACAGTCCCCGATTAAGGTTCACGAGTCCACCAAGGAGAAGGTCCGCTACGCGGCGCTCATGTCTGGGCTGCAGCAGGCCGAGCTCGTTGAGCGCGCGGTCGATGAGTACGTCGAGCGGCATCGTGAGGAGTTCGGTTGGCGTATGGAGCGTGCTCGCGAGGCTCTGCTGGGCGGCAAGGCTTCGACGCTTGCGTACGCGACCGGGGTGACCGAGGAAGACGTCTCGCGCGTCGGCGGCGTGAGCGCGGATCAGGCCGGTTCGCGCAAGCCGAGGCGCGCGACCTCGAACCAGGCGAGCTCGCCCAAGGGCCAGTCGGCGCGCGGTTCCCAGAGCTCTGCTTCCGCGGCGTCGAAGACGAGGCGGAAGAGCACGTCGCGGAGCCGCTCGTCGACGAAGCGTCCGTCCGCGGCCTGAGTCGCGATCGCGACCCAGATCTCGTCGCCGGCCGCGGTCGCGTGAACGCGTGCGTCGACGAGCTCGCCGAAGCGAACCGTGACGTCTTGTCCGCGCTCACCGAGCGCGCAGCCAAGTGCGTCGGGGATCGCTGCCGCCGCGGCATTGATGATGCGCGCGTTGCGTTCGAGCGCATCGCGCAGCCGGTCGTCATCGTCGGGCAGGAGGCGCCCAGCGTCGTGGAGCGCGACGAAGTGCTCGTAGGCGTCGTCGCCTGAGCCTTCCTCGCGCTGAGCGCCGGCGCAGAGCCAGAAGCGGCCCGCGTCCGTCTCGAGCCAGGTGGCACCGCGCCAGCGCGCGTGCCGGATCCGGTACACGAGCGGATGGTCGATCGCGAGGATGCGCTTCTGGCCGCGCGGGGCGGACGGGGCGATCCGGCGTGTCTCCGCGACGAGCGGGTGGTCGAGGCTGCCGAGGTCGACCTCGACCGGCGGCAGGTCCAGCCCGAGATCCTCGCGCACGCACCGCAGCGTGACGCGGCTTCGGCGGGCGGGACGCGATGCCATCAAGCGGCGGACCGTAGCCGCCGGCACGGACCTGATCGGAGCAGAGACGAGGCGCGGGCGAGGACGGCCGAGCGAGCGTCGGCACACACGAGCCAAGACCGCCACCCGCAACCGCGTCGACACTGCCACTCAACCCAGCTCGCCCGCGATCCCGCTCCCGCCGACTCCGCTGGCCTCGAGCTCCAGGCGGAACCGCGTGATGAGGTCTGGCGTCAGCTCGCGCAGCGGCAGCGAGCCCAGGCGGGGCAGCACGTGCGTGTCCCACATCGACGCGTAGTTGTTGAGCGTCGACTTCGCGAGGTTCGGCTCGCCGTAGAGCCGCCACCATTCCTCGCCGAAGTCCGCGAGCGGCTCCTTGCCGGCGTCAAGCTGCGCGAGCTCGCCCGCGCCCTTCCGGCGCACCAGCTCGGCGTCGAAGGCCTCGGCGTCGCTCGTGCGGCCGAGCACCTTGGAACGGTTGCGGCCGCCCTGACGCCAGCGCACCCGCCAGACGGCGGTCCCGTCCTTGCGCTGCACGCGCTCGATACTCACGACGCGGCCCTCCGTTCGTCTCCGAGCAGCCTTCGGAAGCTTCCGCGTGGCGCGGGCGACAGCGGGCGGACGACGACCGGCGGCGGTTCCTCGACGCGGACCACCGCTGCGTACGACCCACGCGTCGAAGTCCTCGCGCGCGATCCGCAACCGCGAGCACAACCGCACGGCGGGTAGGTCTCCGTGCGCGATCGCGCGGTGGATCGCTCGGGTGGAGAGGCCGGCCAGCTCGGCGGCCTCGACGGGGCGAAGGAACATGGGGTCTCCTCTCTCGGCGCACGTGATCCCTCGCGTACACAGAGGGGCGAGCGCCTGATCTGGCCCGCACTTCTCCACCGAAACGACGAGCGCCGAGATGTACCCGTCCGGTACCTCTGAACAGGGCGTTCGCCGGGGGGCGATCGAGAAAGGCCCTGCAAACTCCGAGAGCCGACGGGGGGACTCGAACCCCCGACCCCATCATTACGAGTGATGTGCTCTACCAGCTGAGCTACGTCGGCGCGCGCGCGTGGCGAGTGGGGGGCCCCGCGCAGGGGGATGGTAGCGACCGGTCGGGTGCCTAGGGTGCGAGTGGATGGACCTCGATCTTCGGGTGCTGGCCGAGGCGTCGCTGGCCGTCGGGCGGGCCGAGGGTGCCGCTGGCGAGGGCGCGTTCCGCGCCGCGCGCGACGCGCTCGACGAGGCCGAACGGGCGCTGGCGGACGTGCGTGCGCGCTGGCCGGAGATGGGCGTCTCCGAGCGCGCGGTGGTCGGCCGCGCCGGTGCTCCCGTGCGGCAGCGCGTCGACGCGCTGGCCCGCCGTTTGCCGCGATAGAGCGCCCGCTGGGCGTCTGGAGTGCAACGTCTGGCCGGAAATTCGAACGTTCTTAACCGAACACTCCTGGAGAGACCACCGCTCCGGCGCCTAGGATCGGGAGTCATAGGGGGAATCGTGTGCGGGATCTTCGTTAGCCGCCGGCGCCTGGCTCCGGTGATGCTCGCTGCGCTGGCGGCGCTCCTCGTGCTGCTGCCGGCGGCGGCCCGCGCCGAGGAGCCCGAGTTCACGGCCGGCCCGGTCATCCAGGGCCGGGCGATCGTGGGGACGAAGCTGAAGGTCCTGGCGACCTGGAAGGAGACGACGCCGGCGACGACCGCCACGTACACGTGGGCGCGGTGTCCGCAGGGGAGCATCGTCTGCACGGTCATCGCGGACGCGACGGAGGCGAGCTACGTCTTGACGGCCGCCGACGTCGGCTACCAGCTCACGGCCGCGGTCACGCTCACCAGCGGGGAGGACCCCCCCGTGACCAAGTCCACGGCGCCGACCGCCGTGGTGATCCCGAAGCCTCCGCCTGCGCCCAAGCCGGCGCCGAAGCCGGTCTCACCGCCGCCGGCGCCGGCGCCGGCTCCGCCTCCGGCGCTGGCGCCGGCGACCATCGTGGCCGCTTCCACCGTCGCACCGACGCCTCTGTTCCTGAGGCCGTTCCCGGTGATCCGCATCCGCGGCTTCTTCGCGCGGCACGGCGCGCGCATCACGCTGCTCTCGGTGCGCGGGCCACGGCTGGCCAAGGTCGCCGTGCGCTGCAGCGGGCGCGGCTGCCCGACGCGCGCCCTGACGTTGCCCACCGCGGATCTGCGCGTGCACCGCTTCGAGCGCTTCCTGCGCGCCGGGATCCTGCTGCAGATCCGCGTCACGCGGCCCGGACGGATCGGGACGTACACGAGCTTCCTCATACGCTCGAAGCGCGCACCCTTGCGTACGGATCGCTGCCTGTCGGCCAGGAGCTCGAGGCCGATCCACTGCTCGGCGCCATGACGACCCTCCAGCGCGCCTACTCGAGCCTGGTCGCAGCGTGGCGGGAGCTGCGCCGGCGCGGCGTCCCGGCGCTCGCCGAGGCCGGGCGCGCGGTGCGACGCACCTTCCTCTGGCTGCTCGCCACGGCGCGCGAGCTCGGCCGGCGAGTCCGTCCGGCGCTGGTCTCCACGCGCCGTGCGTCACGAAGCGCGCTGGCGTCGCTGGTCCTCGCCGCGGACGCGCTGTGGCGCCGCGCACGGCCCGCCGCACTCAGGGTGCGGCGTCAGTTCCGGCGCGCTTCGGCGAGCGCTCGCCGCCAGGCCCATGCGCTGGAGCGACGCAGCTTCCCCGCCGCGCTGGCCGTCAGGCGCGCGCTGCGCCGCGGCCGCTTCCGCGTCGCCGGGGCGGCCCGCGCGCTGCCCAGCGCCAGCCCGACGGTGCTGGGCGCGGTCGCCGGCGCGGCCGTGAGCTTCGGCGTCTGCTTCGCCGTCGTCGCCGGCGCCACGCGCAGCTCGGCGCCGGAGCTCGGCGCCCAGCGGGCCAAGGGCGACCCGGCGGCGGTCAAGCTGGATCTGGGCCCGGCGGGTCAGCTGCGGGTCCGCGAGGGCCTGCTCGCGCCCGTCGTCAGGGCTGCTCCGCGCAGCGTGCGGCGCGCGCCGGCGGCCGCCCCGACGCGCGCGCCGCTCACGGCGCCGCAGCCCACGGTCCAGGCGATTCCGGTGCAGGCCCAGCCGAGCCAGCCCGCGCCGCGCCAGCAGGCCGCTCCCAAGCGCCGCGCTCCCAAGCCCGCGCCGAAGCCGAAGGGACCCGACTTCGACGACAGCGGGCCGCAGTCCGGCGGCTCGGGATGAACGCGCTGGCACCGCTCGTCGCGACGGTGCAGCGCCGTCCCTCCGCGGCGATCCTCGTCGGCGTGCCGCTGCTCGCCGCCGTACTCGGCGCCGCGCTCGCGTGGGCGCTGCGTGGCGACGATCAACCTTCGGCGCATCGCACCCCCGCCGCGGCCACCGCCACCGCCTTCGCCGTCGGCGACCTCGAGCTGGCCCTGCCCGACGGCTGGAGGGAGGTGCGCTCGGGTCCTGTCGTCCCGGGCTTCGACCCGGCGCGCACGCGCTTCGTGGCCAGCGTGAGCTCCCAGGTCGCCTTCGCGCTGCTGCCGCCCGAGAGCCCGACCCTGCTCCCGGCCGCGCTCGCCGCGCGCCAGGACGCCGCGGCGCTCGCGCCGCGGATCCTGCGCGCCGGCGACGTGCAGGCCTATCACTACGTGACCGCCATCGGCGCCAATCGCGTCATCGACGTCTTCGCGGCCCCGACGACGCGCGGGACGGCGACCGTCGCCTGCTCGACGAGCGTCTACGAGCTCGGCGAGTGCCAGAGCGTGGTGGCGGGCATGCACCTGGCCCGCGGCTCCTTCCTGCCGCCGAGTCCCGACGCCGCGTTCCTCGAGCGCTTGCCCGACGCGATGGCCACGCTCAACGCCGACCGCGCCACGCTGCGCGCGCGCCTCGCCCAGGCGGCGACTCCCGCGGCGGGCGCGCGCGTCGCCAACCGCCTCGCCGTCTCCTATGCGTCGGCGGGCAGGGCCCTGCGCCCGCTCCTCGGAGCCGAGGGCCCCGCCCGCGCCACCGTCCGCCTGCTCGATCGCCTGCGCGCCGAGCACGTCAGCCTCGCCGCGGCGCTCGCCACCCAGGATCGGACCGGGTTCGCGCGTGCGGCGGGCACGATCGCGGCGCACGAAGCCCGCCTGGCCAAGCGCCTCGACGCCTGGCAGCGCTCGCTCCCGCGCTAGAGCCGGGGTCCGGCTAGGGTCGGTCCGATGGCGGCCGCGCCCGCGTTCGACCTGCAGTCGCACTCCACCTGCTCCGACGGGGCGCTACCGCCGCGCGCGGTCGTGGCGGCGGCGGCCGACGCCGGCGTGACGCTGCTCGCGCTGACCGACCATGACACGGTGGACGGCGTCGACGAGGCGCTGCAGGCCAGCGCGGCTCTTGACCTCCGCCTCGTACCGGCGGTCGAGCTCTCCGCGCTCGACGGCGAGGCCGAGGACATGCACATCCTCGGCTACCTCGTCGACCATCGCGCCCCGGCCCTCCTCGACCCCCTGGCCACCTTCCGCGCCGACCGCGCCGCGCGCGCCGTCCGCATGGCCGAGGCGCTGCGCGCGTGCGGCCTTCAACTCGAGCTGCCGCAGCGCCGCTCGATCGGCCGTCCTCACCTTGCCCAGGCCGCGTTCGACCATCCCGCCAACAGGATGCGCCTCGCGCGCGAGCAGATCGTGAATCCTTCGCAACTGCTCGAGGCCTATCTCGTGCCCGGCGCGCCCGCCTACCGCACGCGCACGAAGCCCGCGGTGGCCGAGGCCATCGCGATCGTGCACGAGGCCGGCGGGGTCGCCGTGTGGGCGCACCCCTTCTGGGACGTCCACGACCCCGCCCAGGTCCTCGAGACGATCGACCGCTTCGCCAGGCTCGGGATCGACGGCGTCGAGGCCTTCTATCGGACGCACGACGCCAAGCAGACGCGGCTCGTCGCCCGTCGCTGCGACGAGCTCGGGCTCCTGGCCACGGGCTCGGCCGACTTCCACGGCCCGGCTCACCCGCTCCTCAACCGCTTCCGCGCCTTCGAGCTGTACGGCCTCCAGCCCCGGCTGGGCCCGATCGCGCAGTAGGGCGAGGCCGGCGGCGTAGATCAGCACGGCGGCGATCGACATCGCGCTGAGCGCCAGCCCGGCGGCCAGCGCTCCCGCCCGGCCGGGTGCGGGGCCTCGTGCGGGGCCAGGCGGCGCAGGAGCGCGACCCGCGCCGGCATGGCGGCGTGCGCCTCCAGCGAGCCGGCCACGAAGGCTCCGGCGTTGGCGCCGTGGACCGCGGCGCGCGGTGGCCCCGCGCCCGGTTTTCCCTGCATATGGCGGCGTTCCGGTGAGCGGACGGTGACCACGCGGTTGCGATCGTGTGACCAGACGTCGCGCGCGAGCGCGCAACCCGCTACAAGTTCCGCCCCATGGCCTTCCTGCGGCGCCACGGACGCGGTGCCCTCTTCTTCCTCGCTGGCCTTCTGACCAGCGCGCTGACCTACCACGCGTCCGTCTGAGTACGCTCCGGCGTCCGCATGGACGCTCTGCAAGCCATCGTCCTCGGGATCGTCCAGGGGCTGACCGAGTTCCTGCCGATCTCGAGCACCGCTCACCTGCGCATCGTGCCCGCCTTCTTCGGCTGGGACGATCCCGGCGCCGCCTTCACGGCGGTCGTCCAGCTGGGCACGATGGCCGCCGTCCTCTTGTACTTCCGCAACGAGCTGTGGGCCATCGGGTCGGCGTGGGTGCGCTCGGTCCTCGCACGCGAGCGCGCGCCCGCGGATCCCGACGCGCGGCTGGGCTGGTACATCGTCCTCGGCACGATCCCCATCGCGGTGCTCGGGTTCGCCTTCAAGGACACGATCGAGAACGAGTTCCGCACGCTCGAGCTCATCGGCGGCGCGCTCATGGTCTTCTCGGTCGTGATGCTGCGCGCGGAGGCGGTCTCGCGACGCGACCGCGAGCTGTCTGGCCTCACGCGCCGCGACGGCCTGATCATCGGCTGCGCGCAGGCGCTCGCGCTCGTGCCGGGCGTCTCGCGCTCGGGCGCCACCATCTCGGCGGGCCTGTTCCTGAACTTCGATCGCACCACCGCCGCGCGCTACTCGTTCCTGCTCTCGGTGCCCGCCGTCGTCCTCTCGGGGCTCTTCGAGCTGCGTCACCTGGGCGAGGGAGGCGGGGCCTCGGCGGGCGCAACCGTGCTGGCCACGATCCTGGCCTTCGTCGTCGGCTATCTCTCGATCGCCTTCCTCCTGCGCTATCTCGTCCGCCACTCGATCGGCGTCTTCGCCGCCTATCGCGTCGTGCTCGGCGCCGCCGTGATCCTGCTCGCGGCGACGAACGTCATCTCCTGACCGCTCAACCGTTCGTCCAGACCGCTCAACGCAGCCGTCCTGCCGCCGACCTCAGCGGCGTGACCAACTTCAGCCGGTTCATACTGCCAGTCCTCTCGGTGTCGCTCGCCGTGGCCGCCACGGGGCCGGTCGCCAGCGCCAGCTGGCATTCCTCTCCGCCCGGTGCCATCACCGGACAGGCCACCGACGTCACGTCTCGCTCGGCCCTTCTCCATGGCTCCGTCGATCCCAACTCAGACGCGACCACCTACGTGTTCGAGTACGGGAAGACGACCTCCTACGGCAAGTCGACGCCGCTGACCAGCGCGGGCAGCGGCAGCAATGCCGTCGCGGTCAGCTACGCCCTCACCGGCCTGACGCCGGCGACGACGTACCACGTGCGCGTGGTCGCCGCGAACGCCCAGGGGACCACTCCCGGCGCCGACGTGACCTTCACCACCGCCTCGGAGCCCGCGGGCGGCAGCTCGCCGGCGCCCGGCTCGACCGGCTCGACGGGGTCGACAGGCTCGACCGGTACGGCCGGTACGCTCGGCGCCGAGCCCGGCACCCCCGGCTCGCCGGCGCTGGCGGCGGAGGCCACCCCCGAGCTCGGACGGACGGTCAACGTGACAGCGGCGAGCGGCACGGTGCTCGTGCGCGTCCCCGGCACGAAGGTCCCCGTGCCCCTCGCGGGCGTGGCTTCGATCCCGGTCGGCGCCATCCTCGACACGCGCAAGGGCACGGTCGAGCTCGAGACGGCCGTCTCCGGCGGCCGGACGCAGAGCGGCCGCTTCCACGGCGGGCTCTTCTCGGTCCGCCAGGCCAAGGGCGGCGGCGGGATGACGGAGCTGGTGCTGCGTGGCCCGAAGCCGACCTGCCATGCCGGCGGGGCCCGTGCAGCGGCGACATCGGCCAAGCGCAAGCAGCGCGCACTCTGGGGCAGCGATCACGGTGGGCGCTTCCGGACGCGCGGCAGCAACTCGGTGGCGACCGTCCGCGG
Organism: Solirubrobacteraceae bacterium; assembly: GCA_036379935.1. Taxonomy (GTDB): domain Bacteria; phylum Actinomycetota; class Thermoleophilia; order Solirubrobacterales; family Solirubrobacteraceae; genus JAOPZW01. The sequence continues at coordinate 59,275 of DASVFT010000022.1, forward strand.
GACCTCGTGGTTCACCGCCGACCGCTGCGACGGCACCTACACGCGCGTGACGAGCGGCAGCGTGTCGGTCCGCGACCTGCGCAGCGGGCGCACGGTCCTGGTCAAGGCCGGCCAGAGCTACCTGGCGCGCGCGTCCCACTGAGCGTCGCTGCGCGCCAACGACATGCACGCGTCGGCTCACTGAGCTAGCCTGCCGGCCATCACTGGATGGTCCAGTCCGTTCAAGGGTGCGGGGAGGGGGGTGCTCGCGGCGATCGCGGCCTGCAGCGCGCTCGCCCTCGCTCCCGCCGTCGCCCCGGCCCAGGAGCGCCCCGTCGCCGAGACGGGCGCTCCCACCGCTGTCACGTCGACGTCGGCGACGCTGAACGGCGTCGTGACGCCCAACGGCGCGGACACGAGGTACACGTTCGTCTACGGGCCGAGGCGCTATGACGGCCACACGGCGGTCGCCTCGGCCGGCGACGGCACCGGTCCGGTGGCGGTGAGCGCGACGATCGACGGCCTGAGCCCGGCGACGACCTATCACGTGCGCCTCATCGCCTTCAGCCGGGACGGGTTCGACAGCGGGCACGACGTCGCGTTCGCCACGCTGACGGCCGCGCCGGTCCCGGCCCCGGTCACGCCGCTGCCGACGCCGGCGCCGCCGGCGCCGCTGCTGCACTCCGCGCCGTCCTCCGAGGCGCCGCCCCCGCCCGTCCTCGGCAAGAGCGTGAACCTCGACGAGCGCAGCGGCCAGGTGACCGTCAAGGTGCCGGGCGTTCCCAGCTACGTGGCGCTGTCGCAGCGCACGTCGGTGCCGGTCGGATCGATCGTCGACACCCGCCACGGGAGCGTCACCCTGCGCACGGCGGTGCGCGGCGGCAAGGTCCAGAGCGCGATCTTCCACGGGGGCCTCTTCCAGGTGCGCCAGCCGCGGGACGCGGCCGGGCTCACCGAACTGCGCCTGCGCGGCCCGCTCCCGACCTGCGGAAGCGGCGCCGCACGCGCGGCGGCGACGGCCAAGCGCAAGCGCAAGCCGCCGCGCCGCCTGTGGGGTCGCGACAACCACGGGCGCTTCCGCACGCGCGGGGGCAACAGCGTCGCCACCGTCCGCGGCACGTCGTGGTACGTCGAGGACCGCTGCGGCGGCACGCTCACGCGCGTGACCAAGGGCAGCGTCTCGGTGCGCGACCTGCGCCTGCACCGCACGGTGCTGGTGAGCGCGGGTCAGAGCTACCTCGCTCGCGCCAAGCGCTAGCGCGATGCGCATGACCGGCCGCAGGCGGAGCCGGGCCGTGGCCGTCATCGTGGCGGGCCTCGTCGCCGCGGCCGCCGCCGGAGCGGCGGACCTGACGGGACTCCTGCCCGGCCTCGAGCAGGAGTCGATCGTGCAGCGCTTCGAGCGCCGCGACGTGCGCCCGGCGCCCAACATGCTCGTCGTCGGCATCGACGACAAGACGTTCTCCGACCTGGACCTGCACTGGCCGTTCCCCCGTCGCTACCACGCACAGGCGATCGACCGCCTGCGCCGCGACGGGGCGCGGGTGATCGTCTACGACGTGCAGTTCACCGAGCAGACGACGCTCCGCGACGACAACGCGCTCATCGAGGCGGTCGACCGGGCGCGCAACGTGGTCCTCGCCACGGCCGAGACCGACGAGCGCGGGAACACCAACGTCCTCGGTGGCCCCGACGTCCTCAACAGCATCGGCGCCCAGGCGGCGGCCAGCAACCTGCCCGAGGGCCGCGGCGGCGTCCTCCAGCGCTTCGAGCACACGCACGCGGGGCTGCCCACGCTGGCCACGGTGGCGGCGGGCCTGGTCGGGCGCGCGCCGCCCCGGTCGGCCTACGAGAAGGGCGGCGCCTGGATCGACTTCCACGGTCCTCCGAAGACCATCGACACCGTCTCGTTCTCCGACCTGGTCCACGGGCGCGTGGACCCCGCGCGCGTGCGCGGGCGCGTCGTCGTCGTCGGGGCGACGTCGCCGACGCTCCAGGACGTCCATCCCACGCCGACCGGCGACCGCCTCATGCCCGGACCGGAGATCGAGGCCAACGCGATCGACACCGCCATTCGCGGCCTGCCCCTGCGCGGCACCTCCAAGTGGCCGGGCCTCCTGCTCGCGCTGGCCCTCGGGTTCCTGCCCGCCCTCCTCAGCCTGGGCCTGCGCGCGCTCGTCGCCGCCATCGTCGCGCCCGCCATCGGCGTCGTCTTCCTGCTCATCTCGCAGTACGCCTTCGACCACGGGCGGATCCTGCCCGTCGCCGTGCCGCTGTTCGCGCTGTCGCTGGGCACGGCGAGCACGATCTCGGCCGGATACGTGGCCGAGCGCCGCGAGCGCCATCAGGTCTCGCGCCGCAACGAGGAGCTCGAGGAGGCGGTGCGCGAGCGCACGGCGGAGCTGCGCCAGACGCAGCTGGAGGTCATCCACCGGCTCGCCCACGCCACCGAGTCACGCGACCAGGAGACCGGGCTGCACCTGGAGCGCATCAGCCGCATGTGCGAGCGCGTCGGGCTCGCGATGGGCCTGACCCCGACCGAGGCCGAGACGCTGCGCAACGCCAGCCTGCTGCACGATGTCGGCAAGATCGGCATCCCCGACGCGGTGCTCCTGCAGCCGGGGGCGCTGTCGGCCGACGACCGCGAGCTGATGCGCCGCCACACGGAGGTGGGCGGGGCGATCCTCTCCGGCTCGAGCTCGCCGGTCATGCGGATGGCCGAGGAGATCGCCCTGACCCACCACGAGCGCTGGGACGGCAGCGGCTACCCGAACGGCCTGGCCGGCGAGTCGATCCCGCTGTCGGGACGCATCTGCGCGGTGTGCGACGTCTTCGACGCGCTGCTCTCCGACCGTCCCTACAAGGAGCCGTGGCCGTTGCACGAGGCGCTTGGCGAGCTGCGCCGCGAGCGCGGGCGCCACTTCGATCCCGCGGTCGTCGATGCCTTCCTGGGCATCGTGGACGACCTCGATCCTGTGCTCCTTCAGCCTAGCCGCGCGCCCGCGCCAGCCGGTACGCCAGCGCCTCGAGCAACAGCTCCTCGGTCGGGTTGAGGATCAGGTTGGCGCGCGCGTCGTCGACGAGCTCGACCGCCGCGCGCAGCCGGTGCACGTCGGAGCGGTCGGCGTCCTCGCGCAGCGCGTCGAGGCAATCGACGGCATGGACGACCTCGAGGGCCTCGTCGGCCACCGCGGCCACGTCGCGATACCACAGGCCCGCGAGCTGGAGCGCCTGGTCCAGCGCGCCCGCGCGGGCGCGGCGAGCGGAGCGCCTGGCGGCCTCGGCCCCCTCGCGCTCGGCGCGCTTGCGGTCGCGCGGCGGGAGGTACTCGAGCTCGCTGGCGACGCGCTCCTCGACGGTGCGCTGGGCCGTGTCGCCCAGCGCCTTGGCCCGCGCGAGGACCTCGAGCCACGGCCGTCCCGCGAGCTGGCCGTGCAGCGCGGCGCGGGCGTAGGCCTCGGCGCTGGCCCTCAGCTCCGGACCGTCGCCGTACGCGAGCCCCCGGGCGCGCTCGGCGTCGCCGAGGCTCAGGCGCGCGCACGCGCGCGCGGTGAGCTCGTGGATCCCCGTAAGCCGCGCGGCCAGCTCGTCGGCGCCGGGGGCGTCGAAGCGCACGTGCTGGCAGCGCGAGGCGATGGTGGGCAGGATCTCGCCCGGGCGGTCGGAGAGCAGCACGAGGTGGGCGAAGGCCGCGGGCTCCTCGAGCGTCTTGAGCATCCGGTTGGCCGCCTGGTCGTTCATGGTCTCGGCGCGCTCGATGACGAAGACGCGCCGCTGGGCCTCGAACGGGGTGCGCGACGCGGCGGCGACCACCGGCTCGTCGATGTCGGAGACGAGCATCTCGGCGGCGCCGCTGGGCGTGACCCAGGTGAGATCGGGATGCACGCCATGCTCCACGCGCGCGCGCGCGGAGTCCGGATCCCGCGCGCCGTCGCTCAGCAGCGCGGCCGCGAAGGCGCGCGCGACGGTCGCCTTGCCCGAGCCCGCCGGGCCGTGGAAGAGGTAGGCGTGGCTGGGGTTGCCGTCCGGCGGCAGCGCCGGGGTGAGCACGGCGCGGGCGTGGGGGTGGCGTTCGGTCCCGGGGAGCACCTCTGGAAGGCTACGGCCATGCGCGGGCGGCTCATCACCATCGAGGGCCTCGACGGAGCGGGCAAGACGACGCTGGCCGAGGGACTGGCCGGCGCGCTGCGCGGCGAGGGACGCCAGGTCGCGCTGCTGCGCGAGCCCGGCGGCGTCGAGCTGTCCGAGCGGATCCGCGCGCTGGTCAAGGATCCGGCGCTTGCCGTGGACCCACGCGCCGAGGCGCTGCTCTACGCGGCCGCGCGCGCGCAGCTCGTGGCCGAGCGCGTGGGCCCGGCGCTGGAGGCGGGGACGTGGGTGCTGCTCGATCGCTTCGTCGACTCCTCGCTGGCCTACCAGGGCGCGGGGCGAGGGCTGGGCATCGAGGCGGTCCGCGAGGTCAACCGCTTCGCCACCGGCGGCCTTGCGCCCGACCGCACGCTCCTGCTGCGCGTCGACGGCGGCACGCGGGCCACGCGCCAGGCGGTGCGAGGCGAGGCACCCGACCGGCTCGAGCGCGAGGGCGACGGCTTCTTCGAGGCCATCGCCGGCGCCTACGACGAGCTCGCCGCCGCGGAGCCGGAGCGCTTCCGCGTGCTCGACGCCGGCCTGGGGCCGGAGGCGGTGCTCGCGGCCGCCCTCGCCGCGCTGTCCGATCTCGCGTAGGCCGGTGTCATCCCTACGGGGCGTGGGTATGGGCACCTTCGCCATGAGGAGCGTGCTGCTGGTCCTGGCCATCGCCTGCCTGGGTGCGGGCGCGACGTGTGCCGTGGCGGTGGCGGCCGCCGAGCCGCCGCCGGGAGCGTCGATCTCCGAGTCACTCCAGTACGTCGGGCGCGTGCCGGACTCCGCCGCGATCGTCGAGGGCAAGTTCGATCGCGTCCGCGGCCGCGACGTGCTCGTCACCACCGGCCGCTACGGCTTTCGCACCTACGACGTGTCCGATCCGACCCGGCCCGAGCTGCTGGGCAGCTTCCAGCCTCCCGAGGTTCTCGGCCCGAACGGCTACTGGCAGGACGAGGACATGGAGCTCGACGTCAAGCGCAAGCTCATCATCGGCGCGCTGGACCCGCGCCACGACGACGTCGACCAGACGAGCTGTCCGGGCATCGGCACGCTGAGCGCCAAGACGCGCAACCCGAGGTGCCGGTCGGGCTTCTACGTCATCTCCTACGCCGACCCGGCGCACCTCGAGCAGGTGGGCGACTTCGTCGAGCTGCCGGTGGGGCACACGACGAGCTGCATCGAAGGTTGCCGCTACGTGTGGACGGGCGGGCCGGCGCGCCGCGACGACCTCGCCGACCTCGGGCCGTTCACCCCCGGCGGCCGCGGCGACGGGCGCCCGATCTGGGTCACCGACCTGCGCGACCCCGAGCATCCGAAGACCTTCCCCAACCCGATCGACCTCGGTCGCAACGACGGACTGACCGACTACTCGCATGACGTCGACGTCGACGGCGAGGGCTTTGCCTGGGTCAGCGGGCGCGGCGGCTTGACGGGCTACGCGACGCGCGGCCGGTGGCGCGATCCGCGCACCGACACATGGCGTCGCGCCAAGCCGTGGGACCCGGTGCTCGTGGCCGGCGGCGGCCTGCCCGGCGGCGACGACGGCGTCGCCCAGCCGCAGACCGACTTCATCCACAACTCGACGCGGCCGGTCGGCAGTCGCGTGCGCGCGGCCGGCGTGCCCAGGGGCAACGTCGTGCTGATGACCGAGGAGGACTTCACCGAGCCCTGCGACCAGGGCGGGCGCATCGTGGCGGCGGACATCACGAGCTCGCTCGGCGGCGAGGGGGCGGCCAACTCGACGCCCGAGCACCCGTTCCGGATGACCGCGCTCGACTCGTTCCATCCGGCGCGCAACGCGACGAGCTCCTCGGCGCCCATCACCGAATGCTCGGCGCACTACTTCGAGCTCGCGGGGTCGACGCTGGCCGCCGCGTGGTACGGCGAGGGGCTGCGCGTCGTCGACGCCTCGGACGCGCGCAACCTGCGCCAGGTGGGCTACTACTTCGTGACGGGGACCGACGCCGCCGCCAATCCGAGCTCGCTGTCGTGGGACACGGCGTGGCACGGCGACCTCGTCTTTCTCTTCGACATGGCGCGCGGGATCGAGATCCTGCGGCTCAAGGGCGGCGGCCCGCACCACGCCGCGCGGCTGGCCACGGTGAGAGAGCCACGCGCGCGACGCCCCGATCGCCTGGCGGTCCTGCCGGTGCGCGCGTCGACGGGAGCCGGAGCGCTCATCTGCCCGCTGTTCGTGACGCCCAGCTGACGAGCCTTCTAGCATCGGGGCCGTGATCGCCGTCTCCTCATCGTCCGTCGCCGGCATCGTCGTGCTCGGCGCGCTCGTCGTCGGGCTGCTCGCGCTCTGGGCGGTCGCGCGCTGGTGGGCGTGGGAGCCGCGCTGGCTCGTGCGCTGGCGTCACGCCACGGCCGAGGCCGGCTGGCGGACCAGCGCGGCGTGGGCCGAGTTCACGGACTGGCTCCGGCTCGGGCGGTAGCTCGCGAGAGCCGCGCGTCGGCCGCGCGCCGTCGGGCGAGCGCCCGCAACCTGTCGGGACGGCTCGGCGAGGCGACCGGCGCCGCCGGCCGCAGTACCCTAGGAGGAGCACCTCTGCACGCGTTCGCGCCGCCGTTCCGTCCGCCCCACAGCGGATGATCCAGGGTCCGCCCTAAACCCCCGAACGGACACCGCAAACACCGCGAAAAGCGCGGCGGAAGAGGAGCAGAGTCGAATGGAATTCACCCCGCAGACGACAGTTGCACAGGACGTCCAGGCCACTCAGGCGCTGTCGATCCGTCGTCGCTTCACGACGCCCGGGGTGCACCCCTTCGACACGGTCGAGTGGGAGCTCCGCGAGGCTCGGATCGGCCACGGCGACAAGGTCGCCTTTGAGCAGACCGACGTCGAGTTCCCCACGACCTGGTCGCAGAACGCGACCAACATCGTGGCCCAGAAGTACTTCCGCGGTCAGCTCGACACGCCCGCGCGCGAGCGCTCGGTCAAGCAGATGATCGGCCGGGTCGCCGGCACCATCGCCGACTGGGGCCGGTCGCGCGGCTACTTCGCCACCGCCGAGGACGGCGACAGCTTCGAGGCCGAGCTCACGTACGTGCTGCTGCACCAGATGGCGGCCTTCAACTCGCCGGTCTGGTTCAACTGCGGCTGGCACCCCGAGGACAGCCCGAAGAACCAGATGTCGGCGTGCTTCATCCTCTCCGTCGACGACAGCATGGAGTCGATCCTCGACTGGAACACCAAGGAGGGCCTGATCTTCCGCGGTGGCTCCGGATCGGGCATCAACCTGTCGAAGATCCGAGGATCGATGGAGCCGCTCAGCAAGGGCGGCACCGCGAGCGGTCCCGTCTCGTTCATGCGCGGCGCCGATGCATGGGCCGGTTCGATCAAGTCCGGGGGCGGCACGCGTCGCGCGGCCAAGATGGTCGTCCTCGACGTCGACCACCCCGACATCCGCGAGTTCATCTGGTGCAAGGCGAAGGAGGAGGACAAGGCCGCGGCGCTGCGGGACGCCGGCTTCGACATGTCGATCGACGGCGACGGCTTCCACTCGATCCAGTACCAGAACGCCAACAACTCGGTCCGCGTCAGCGATGAGTTCATGCGCGCCGTCGAGAACGACGAGGACTGGCACCTGATCGCGCGCACGACCGGCGAGCCCATCGGCGACCCGATCCCGGCTCGCGAGCTCATGCGCGAGATCGCGGAGGCGGCCTGGCGCTGCGCCGATCCCGGCGTGCAGTACGACACGACGATCAACCAGTGGCACACGTCGCCGAACTCGGGCCGCATCAACGCCAGCAATCCGTGCAGCGAATATCTGCACGTCGACGACAGCGCGTGCAACCTGGCCTCGCTCAATCTCATGAAGTTCCGGCGCGCCGATGGGACGCTCGACGTCGAGAGCTTCCAGCACGCCGTCGACATCGTGTTCCTGGCCCAGGAGATCATCGTCGGGCCGTCGAGCTACCCGACCGAGCAGATCGCGGTGAACGCGCGTGCCTTCCGCCAGCTGGGCATGGGGTACTCCAACCTCGGCGCCTACCTGATGGCGGACGGCATCCCGTACGACTCGGATGCCGGGCGCGGGACCGCGGCGGCCATCACATCGCTGATGACAGGGCGCGCCTACGCCCAGTCCGCCAAGATCGCCGCGTCGATGGGCGCGTACGAGCGGTACGCGGAGAACCGCGAGGCGCACAACGAGGTCATGCGCATGCACCGCGATGCCTCGTACTCGATCCCGGACTCGACGTGCGCCGACACCGCGCTGCTGGCTGCCGCGCGCACGTCGTGGGAGGAGGCCGTCACGCTCGGCGAGGACCACGGCTACCGCAACGCGCAGGCCACCGTGCTCGCCCCGACGGGAACGATCTCGTTCCTGATGGACTGCGACACCACCGGCGTGGAGCCCGACTTCTCGCTCGTGAAGTTCAAGGAGCTCGTCGGCGGCGGGCAGATGACCATCGCCAACCGCACGGTGCCGATGGCCCTGCAGACGCTCGGCTACGCCGACGAGGAGATCGAGCAGATCGAGGCCTACGTCAAGGAGCACGCGACGATCGTCGGCGCGCCCGGGCTGGCCGCGGAGCACCTGCCGGTCTTCGACGTCGCCGTCGGCGAGCGCGCGATCTCGCACATGGGCCACATCAAGATGATGGGCGCGGTGCAGCCGTTCATCTCCGGCGCGATCTCGAAGACGGTGAACCTGCCGCAGACGGCGACGGTCGAGGACATCGCCGACGCCTACCTCCAGGCCTGGAAGTGCGGCGTCAAGGCGCTGGCCATCTACCGCGACGGCTCCAAGACCGCGCAGGCGCTGCGCACCGACGCCCAGGAGGCGAAGGGCGCCGACACCGAGGCGATCGCCGACGCCGTGGCCGAGGCCGTCGACGGCCTCTACACGCGCGAGCAGCTCGATGCCGCCGTGGCCAAGGCGATCACGAAGGGCAAGGCCGACGTCGGCCCGGCACGCCGCCGGATGCCGGTCGAGCGCCAGTCGATCACGCACAAGTTCTCGATCGGCGGCCACGAGGGCTACATCACGGCCGGCATGTACGAGGACGGCACGGTCGGCGAGATCTTCATCACCGACGTCGGCAAGGAGGGCTCGACCCTCCGCGGCATGATGAACTCGTTCGCCACCGCGATCTCGATCGCGCTGCAGTACGGCGTGCCGCTCGAGACGCTCGTGCAGAAGTTCAGCTACATGCGCTTCGACCCCGAGGGGATCACGCAGAACCCGGAGATCCCGTTCGCCAAGTCGATGCCCGACTACATCATGCGCTGGCTGGCTTCGCGCTTCCTGGACGCCGACACGCAGGAGGAGCTCGGCATCCTCACGCCCGAGGTCCGCGCCCGCAAGATGGCCGAGGACGCGGCCACGTCGGTCGCCTCCGACACCGCCGGCCCGTCGGGCTCGAACGGCGGGAACGGTGGCGCGAGCGGAGCCGCCCCGGGCGGCGCCGCCTCGCCTGGCGCGAGCGCGAAGGCGCCCGCCGACGCGCCCGAGGCCGCGGCCGGCACCCCGGAGGCCACCGACGGCACGCCCGGCGTCCCGACCGTCGCCGGCTCGCAGCCCGCCACCACGCGCGCGGCGGCCGAGGCCCTGACCGACACGCCGCCCGTCGTCCCGGCCCGCCTCGCCGGCCTGGACCTCGGCCCGGCCTGCAACCAGTGCGGCGGCATGATGCAGCGCACCGGCTCGTGCTACACGTGCTCGAGCTGCGGCAACAACACCGGCTGCGGCTGACCGCGGCTTACGAGGACGCGCTGACACACTGTGTGTGTGGGCGCTGATGAGGGGTACTTCGGCGAGCGCGTCGCGGCACGCTACGACGCGCGCTCGGCCGACATGTTCGATGCAGCCGTGGTCGGGCCGGCCGTCGCCAGGCTCGCTGAGCTTGCCGGTGACGGTGGGGCGCTGGAGTTCGCGATCGGTACGGGCCGGATCGCGCTGCCGCTCGCCGAGCGCGGGGTGCGCGTAGCCGGCATCGACAACTCCGAGGCCATGCTGGCCCGCCTGCGCGAGAAGCCGGGAGCCGAGCGGATCGAGGCCGTGCTCGGTGACATGGCCGCGACGCGCGTAGACGGCGACTTCTCGCTCGTCTATCTGGTCTTCAACACCATCTTCAACATGATCACGCAGGATGGGCAGGTTGCCTGCTTCGAGAACGCTGCGGCGCATCTGGGCAGCGGCGGGCGGTTCGTGATCGAGACGCTCGTCCCGGAACTGCAACGGCTGCCGCTGGGTCAGACCGTCCTGCCGTGGCGGGCCGACCCCGGTGGGATGTCCTACTCCGTCTACGACGTCGTCACCCAGCGACTGAGCGCCCAGCACTACCATCTCGAGGACGACCGCGTCCATGCCAGTCCGACGGAGATGCGCTACGCGTGGCCCGCCGAGCTGGACCTGATGGCGCGCCTGGCCGGGATGCGCCTGGAGCACCGGTGGGCGGGCTGGGACCGCGAGCCGTTCACCGCACTGAGCCCCTCGCACGTCTCGGTCTACGCCAAGCCGTAAATCGACCGCGCGGCTAAGGAGCCAGGTCCGTCTCGACTTCGAAGCAGCGCTCCACAGGCAGCCCGAGCGCCTCGGCGTGAGCCAGCACGCTCTGCTGATCGGGCGACTCGTAGAGGCAGAACGCCTTGAGGCCGTCGTCGGTGCGAACGACGTGGGTGTGCTCCCACGCGATCTGCGGGAAGCGCGCAAGCCTGATCTCGGTGGAGTGGGCGGCAATGCGATCGAGGTCCTCGCGGGTGACGTCGCCGACGGTTCGCTCGAGGAGGTACCTGGGCATCAGCCCAGTCTCCCACGTGGGGTCGGAGTAAGATCGCCGACCGGCGTGAGCCTCGCCATCCGCCTGCTCGGCAAGCCGCAGATCGAGCGCGACGGGGTCCCCGTCGGGCCCCCGCGCGGGCGCAAGACGTGGGCGCTGTTGACCTACCTGCTGCTCTGCGAGCGCCCGCCTCCGCGCAGCCGCGTCGCCTCGCTGCTGTTCTCGGAAGCCGACGATCCATTGGGGGCCCTGCGCTGGAGCCTGGCCGACCTGCGCCGGACGCTCGGCGCGGCGGATGCCGTCGCCGGCGACCCGCTCGAGCTGAAGCTTCCGCCGGGCGCCTCTGCCGACGTCATCGCCCTGACCGCCCCCGTCGCGGCCGTCGCCATTGCGCGCCTCGAAGATGAGCTGCTCAAGGGTGAGCTGCCCCAGGGCGAGCTGCTGGAGGGCATGGCCTTCCCCTCGAGCCCCGTCTTCGAGTCGTGGCTCGGCGTCATGCGGCGCCACCTGGACGGGGCCGCCCGGGCCATGGCCCACGACGAGGCGCTCGAGCGCCTGGCGGCGGGCGATACGGCGCGCGCCACCGATCTCGCTGCCCACCTCGTTGCGCAGGACCCGCTCGATCAGGCCGGCCAGGAGCTGCTGATCCGCTGCCTGGCGCGCGCGGGTCGCCACCAGGCGGCCGAACGGCAGCTGGCCGAATGCGACGCGCTGTTCCGGCGCGAGCTGGGCGTTCCGCCGGGCCCCGAGCTGCGCAGCGCGGCCAGCGAAGCCGATGGCGCTGCGGAGCAGGCGGTCGGTGACAGCGATGCCGCGCTCGGTCAGCTCGAGGCGGGACAGGCCGCGCTCGACGCCGGCGCGGTCGAGCCGGGCGTGCAGATCCTCCGCGACGCGTGCGCCGAGGCGGCGGCCAGCGGGGATGCGTCGCTCGAGGCACGGGGCCTCGTCGCGCTCGGGTCGGCCCTGGTGCACGCGGTGCGCGGCCGCGACGAGGAGGGCGCCCTGCGCCTTCACGAGGCGCTGCGGCTGGCGGAGGGGTGCGGCGAGCGAGCCACCGCTGGGGCTGCGTGCCGGGAGCTCGGCTACATCGACGTCCAGGCCGGGCGCGGCCCCTCGGCCGGACGCTGGCTGACGCGCGCGACCGAGCTCGCGGAAGGAAACGAGGAGCTCTGCGCCGTGCTCGGCGTACGCGGCATGGCGCTGTCCGACCGCGCTCACTATGGTGCCGCGCTCGACCTGCTGCACCGCTCGGTGGCCCGCGCCGAGCGCTGCAGTCGACGCCGGCAGGCCGCCTGGTCGCTGTCGCTGATTGCGCGCGTGCACCTCCTGCGGGGCGAGCTCTCGCTCGCGCTGCCTCCGCTCGAGGAAAGCCTCGCGCTCGTCGCCGCCGAGCGCTGGACGGCGTTCCGACCCTGGCCGGAAGCGCTGCGCGCGGAGGCTTCGCTGATGATGGGCCGCCCCGATCAGGCGGGCGAACGGCTCGACCATGCCTTCCGGCTCGCTTGCCGTCTCGGCGATCCGTGCTGGGAGGCGATGGGGGCGCGGCTGCTGGGCGTCCTCGCGGCTCGCGCGAACGACACCGCCAGGGCGCGCGAGCTCATGGCCGACGCGGTCGCTCGAGCGACCCGGGTCTCGGACGCCTACCAGTGGGTCCACGCGCACGTGCTCGACAGCTTGGCCGAGCTCGCCGTGGAGACCGGTGCCGACGACGCGGCTCAGATCGTCGACAGGCTGGCCGAGCTGGCCGAGCGATGCGGCCTGCGCGAGCTCGTGGTGCGCGCCCACGTCCACCGCGGGCGGCTGGGTGTCTCAGGATCGTTCGACTCGGCGCGCCTGCTCGCCGCCGAGATCGACAACCCGATGCTCGACGCGCTCATCGCGGGGGCCGCCGTGCCCGCCTGACCTCACACGCTCGCTCACACGGTCCTGTCGTTGGCTGACCTCGTCCACCAACGAAGGAGCCCGCAGATGCCGTACATCAACTGCCGTGTGATGGAGGGCGTGCTCTCCGATGACCAGAAGGCGGAGATCGCCGAGCAGTTCACCGAGACGATCGCGTCGGTCGCCGGTGAGCCCGTTCGCGGCCTGACGTGGGTTGTGATCGACGACATGGCGAGCGGCCACCTGACGATCGGCGGCCGCCCGATCACGACCGAGGGGGTCAAGGAGGTCCTGTCCGGGGCGCCAGCGGGGGCGTGACAGGCCGACCGGCCGAGGCGGCGCGCCGAGCGTCGTCTCGGCCGGTCGGTGGGGGGCGTGGCGGGAGTCGTCGCCCTCGAAGCGGCAGGATGCCGGCATGCCGAACGACATCGCGGCGCTCACGTCGAAGCTGGTGGCCATCGATTCGGTGAACCCGTCGCTCGTTCCCGGCGGCGCGGGCGAGCGCGAGATCGCGTCGTTCGTCGCCGGCTGGGCGCGCGAGGCGGGGCTGGAGGTCGAGGTGCTCGAGGCGACCGCGGGCCGGCCCAGCGTGGTCGTGCGCGCTCGCGGGACGGGAGGCGGCCGCTCGCTGCTGCTGTGCGGCCATTGCGACACCGTGACGTTCGAGGGCATGGCCGACCGGCGCACGTGGGTCGACGGCGACCGGCTGTACGGCCGCGGCGCCTACGACATGAAGTCCGGCGTCGCCGCCGCCCTGATTGCCTGCCGAGAGGCGGCCAGGCTCGACCTGTCGGGCGACGTCATCGTCGCCGCCGTGGCCGACGAGGAGCACGCCAGCCTCGGCGTCCAGGAGGTGCTGTCGAGCGTCCACGCCGACGCGGCGATCGTCACCGAGCCGACCGAGCTCGAGCTGGTGATCGCGCACCGCGGCTTCGTGTGGTCGGAGATCGAGGTCACGGGCCGCGCGGCGCACGGATCGCGCCCGCAGCTCGGCGTCGACGCCATCGTCAAGACCGGGCCGATCCTGACCGCGCTCGGCGAGCTCGACCGCGCGCTGCACGCGCGCACGCATCCGCTCCTCGGACGGGGATCGGTCCATGCGTCGGTGATCCAGGGCGGTGAGGAGCTCTCCAGCTACCCGGCCCGCTGCGTCGTGGGCCTGGAGCGCCGTACCCTGCCCGGCGACAGCGGCGACACGGTCGAGCGCGAGCTCGTGTCCCTGCTCGAGGCGTGTCGCGCGGCCGATTCCGACCTCCAGGCCGAGCAGCGCACGCTGCTGGTGCGAGACCCGTTCGAGATGCGCGAGGACGCGGAGATCGTCGCGCTCGTGCGCGCCGTCGGGGCCGAGGTGCTCGGCAAGCCGCCGACGATCGCCGGCGCCAGCTACTGGGCCGACGCGGCCTTCATCGCCGCCGCAGGCATCCCAACCGTCATGTTCGGGGCGGTCGGCGAGGGCGCGCACGCCGCGGAGGAGTGGGTGAGCCTCGCCTCGACCGACGCCGTCGTCCGCACGCTGGTGGCCGTCGCCACGCGCTTCTGCGCCTGAGAGCGGCGGCGTTGCACCGACGGCGCGTAGGATGCCGCGGTGCCGAGCCTGGAGATCGATGGTCTCCAAGTCGCCTACCAGCGCGCAGGCGACGGACCATCGCTGGTGTTGCTGCATGGCGCCATAGCCGACAGCAGGGTGTGGCGCCCGCAGATCGAAGCGCTGTCCGACGAGTTCACCGTCGTCGCCTGGGATGCGCCGGGCGCCGGCCTGTCCTCGGATCCGCCGGGGCCGTTCGGAATGGCGGACTGGGCCGACGTCGTCGCCGCCTTGATCCGCGTGCTCCGGCTCGGCCCATCGCACATCGTCGGTCACTCGTGGGGCGGCTCACTTGGCATCGAGGTCTACCGCCGACACCCCGGAGCGGCGGCCTCGCTTGTCCTCGCCGACACCTATGCCGGCTGGAAAGGATCGCTGCCGGCGACGGTGTGCGCCGAGCGGCTCGAGATGGCCCTGCGGACATCCGCGATGTCGCCGGACGAGGTCGTCGCGCATCTGCTGCCCGAGCTGCTGTCGGGCGCGGCGTTGCCGCATCTCGCGCACGAGCTCGCCGCGATCATGTCCGAGTTCCACCCTGTCGGCCTTCGATTGATGGCCAACGCGATGGCCGAGACCGACCTGCGTGACGTCCTGCCTCGGATCGATGTGCCCACGCTGCTCCTCTGGGGGGAGGCCGACGAGCGCTCGCCTCTGAGCATCGCCCAAAGCATGCGCGACGCGATTCCAGGAGCCGAGCTGGCGCTGATCCCGGGGGCCGGGCACGACAGCAACATCGAGCAGCCTGCGCGGTTCAGCGCGGAGGTGCGCGCGTTCTGCCGGACGGCGAGCGGCTAGCCGATGGTCTTCGTTTAACCTGGGGCGGGTGAGCGGGGCAACCGGGACGCCGGCACTCGAGCGTGAGCTGCTCGGAGCGGCCCAGCGAGGCGACGAGGGCGCGTACCGGCGCCTCGTCGAGCCGCACCGGCGTGAGCTGCACGCGCACAGCTACCGGATGCTCGGCTCGGTGCACGATGCCGAGGACGCGCTGCAGGATGCGCTGCTGCGCGCGTGGCGCGGGCTGTCGCGCTTCGATGGTCGCGGCTCGCTGCGCGCCTGGCTCTACAAGATCGCCACCAACACCTGCCTCGACATGATCGCGCGCCGGCCCAAGCGCGTGCTGCCCGTCGACCACGGTCCCGCCGCCGATCCGAGCGAGGGTCCCGGCGAGCCGCTCGTCGAGTCGGTGTGGGTCGAGCCCTACCCCGACGAGAAGCTGGGCATCGAGGACGGCTTCGCCGCGCCGGAGGCACGCTACGAGCAGCGCGAGAGCCTGGAGCTGGCCTTCATCGCGGCGCTCCAGCACCTGCCGGCGCGCCAGCGCGCGGTGCTGATCCTGCGCGAGGTCCTGGGCTACTCGGCCCAGGAGGTGGCCGACCTCCTGGAGACGACCGTGGCGTCGGTGAACAGCGCGCTGCAGCGGGCTCGCGCCGCCGCCGAGGATCGGCTGCCCGAGCGCAGCCAGCAGGCCACCCTGCGCGCGCTCGGCGACCAGGCGCTGGCCGAGATCGTGGACGGCTACGTCGAGGCGTGGCAGCGCGGCGACATCGAGGCGGTCGTCTCCATGCTGACCGAGGACGCCACGTTCGCGATGCCGCCACTGGCCACGTGGTTCGGCGGCCGCGACGCGATCGCCGCCTTCCTTGCGGGCTGGCCGCTCTCCGGCCTCTGGCGCTGGCGTCCCGTGCAGGTGCGCGCCAACGGCCAGGTGGCGCTCGCCTTCTACAGCTGGGACGACGACGACGAGGCCTTCCGCCCTTTCGCGCTCAACGTCTTCACGCTGCGCGGCGACCGGATCAGCGACATCACTGCCTTCATCACGCGCTCCACGGAGGATCCCGATCGCGCCGTGCTGGCGCGCTTGCCGGAGCAGCCGCCCGAGCCGACGCGCCTGGCGGCGGCCTTCCAGAACTTCGGCCTCCCGGACCGGCTGGACTGACGGCGGCAGGCGACGCCGCGCACTTGAGGTCGCGGTCAGGTAGCGTGTCGGTCGATCCGAGTAAAGGTCTCTAACCAGATTGGGATGTGGCCGGCCGCGGCCGGTGCGATCGCGGTGGCGACCGCAGTGCTGGCCGGGCCGCTGGCCGCCGCCCGGACGGTGGCCGTTCCGGCTGTCGCCGGGAGGGCCGCTGCTCCCGCGTCCGCCGGGAGGGCCGCCGCTCCCGCGTCCGCCCGGACGGTCGCCGCCCCGGCCGCCGCCGTGCGGGTCGACCAGCTCGGCTATGCGCCCGGCGAGACCAAGGTCGCCTATCTCCTCGCCAGGACGTGGGCTCCGCGCGCACCGTTCGCGGTCGTCGATCTCTCCGGCCGCGTGGTCCTGCGCGGCCGCGCCAGGGCGAGCCGCGGTGGCTGGAATCGCCGCTACCGCGCGGTGCAGCCGCTTGACCTGACGGCCCTGCGCGCCGCCGGCCGCTACCGGATCGTCGTTCGCGGCCCGGTGCGCGCGACCTCACCGACCTTCCGCGTCGCGCCGGCGGACGCGCTCCTCGCCCCCCGCCTGGCCGATGCCGTCGCCTTCTTCCAGGCCCAGCGCGACGGCGCCGACGTCGTGCCCAGCCCGCTGCACCGCCGTCCCTCGCACCTCAACGACCGGCGCGCCGAGCTCTATGCCCCGCCGCGCTACGACGGGCCCGACAGCGACGTGATCGTGGACCGCTCGCTCACTCCGATCGCGGGCGGGCCGGTGGATCTCGAGGGAGGATGGTTCGACGCCGGCGACTTCATCAAGTTCACGCACACGACCGCCTACGCCGACGCGCTGCTCTTCCTGGCCCAGCGGACGCTCGGTCCGCGGGCACCGGCCGCGCTCGAGCCCGAGGCGCGGTTCGGGCTCGCGTGGCTGGACAAGGCGTGGCTCGAGGGGCCGCGCAGCATGCTGCTGCAGGTCGGCATCGGCTCCGGGAACAAGCAGGGCAGCTTCAACGGCGACCACGACCTCTGGCGCCTGCCCGAGGCCGACGACGCGCTGAAGGGCGCCCGCAACCGCTACCTGCGGCGGCGCCCGGCCTTCCGGGCGAACGCTCCCGGGACGCCGGTGCCGCCGAACATCGCGGGCCGGGTGACGGCGGCGTTCGCCTTGGCGGCGCAGGTCGACGCGACGACGGCTCCCGAGCGCGCCCGCGCCGAGCTGGGCACCGCGGCCGACGTCTTCGCGGCGGCCAAGACGACGGGCGTGCGCCCCGCCGATGTCGCCACCGCGCTGCCGCACGCCTTCTACCCGGAGTCCTCGTGGCGCGACGACCTCGAGCTGGGCGCGGCAGAGCTCGCGCTCGCGGGCCAGGCGCTGGGCGACGCGCGCGCCGGCGCCTGGATGCAGGCCGCGGCGATCTGGGCCCGCGCCTACCTCCAGCGCGAGGCCGGCAGGGCCACGCTCAACCTCTACGACACGAGCGCCGTGGCGCACGCCGAGCTCGTCCGCGCCATCCGCGCCGCGGGGGCGCCCGCCGGCCTCGCGGTCGGCGAGCCCGACCTGCTCGGCGACCTCCGCGCCCAGCTCGCGCGCGGCGCGGCGCGCGCACGCCATGATCCGTTCCGTGCCGGCGTGGTCTACGACGACTTCGACGCCGCCTCGCACGCCTTCGGCCTGGCCGCCACCGCGGCGCTCTACCGCGGGCTCACGTCGGACCAGCGCTACGACGCGTTCGGCACCGCCCAGCGCGACTGGGCGCCAACGCCTGGGGCGCCTCGCTCATGATCGGCGTCGGCAGCCGCTTTCCGCGTTGCCCACAGCACGTCGTCGCCAACCTCTCCGGCGGCCGAGACGGGCGACCGCCGCTCCTCCTCGGCGCCGTGGTCAACGGGCCGAACGACAGCGGGCTCTTCGCCGACGGCCTGGGCGAGTTCTTCGCCGAGGGCCACTCGTGCCCCACGCACGGCGATCCCTACGCCGCCTTCCGCGGCCACGGAAGCGCCTTCGTGGACGACGTCCGCTCGTGGCAGACCGTCGAGCCCGCCATCGACTTCACCGCCACCGCCGCCCTGGCCTTCGCTCTCGGCGCCCACGACGGCTAGGGAAGACGTCCTGACGAGCTAGCCGACCTCGGCTCTGGAGGCGCGGTCGTCGCGCGCGAGGACGCGCGGGCTGTCGGCGATCAGCCCTCGCCGCCGCAGCCCCTCGAGGCCGCGGTCGGCCGGAGCGAAGGTCACCAGCGTCGCCCTGTCGGGCTGAAGGGCGATGCGAAAGCGAAGGGCCTCCAGCCGGCGGCGCTGACCGTCGATCTCGAAGTCGAAGCCGGCGAAGCCGGGCATGACGTCCACGGTCACGGTCGCGTCGGCGGGCACCACGAGCGGCGGGGCGCTGCCGCCGTGCATGGCCAGCGGCGTGCAGACGAAGGCCGATGTTCCGGCCGCGAGCACCGGGCCTCCGGCCGCCATCGAATAGGCGCTGGAGCCCACGGGCGTGGCCACCACCAGCCCGTCGCCGGCCAGGCGCACGTAGAGCTCGTCGTCGACGGCGACCTCGGCCACGAGCTGCCCGGAGCCGCGGCGCACGACCACGACGTCGTTGAGGGCCCAGTCGTCGGCGGCGTCGATGGTGAGGGCCGGCAGCGAGCGGGGCGTCCAGTCGCCCGCCCACACGCGCCCGAGCGCTTCGGCCAGCTCGTCGGCGGCGACCGCGCTCAGCGCGCCCAGGCTCCCGCACGCGACGCCGAGGACGGGGGCGTGGCTGGCCGCTCCCGCACGCAGGGCGGCGAGGACCGTGCCGTCGCCGCCGGCGGCGACCACGAGATCGCCGCGGCCCAGCGTGCCGGCCTCCGCGACCTGGCGGTGCCCGTCGCCGGTCGCGAGCTGGAGCACCGGCACGCCGTGCTCCGCGGCCCAGCCCTCGAGCGTCCGCAGCGCCTGGTCGATCGGGCGCGTGGGGTGGACGACGAGCGCGATGCGCGCCGGCACCCAGTCAGCCATGGTCGCCGCCGGCCTGCTCGCGCGCGGTCACACCGGGACCCTAGCCCGCCGACGGGGAGCGGAGGGTGACGGTCACCGGGACCCTAACCCGCCGACGGGAAGCGGACGGTGGCGAGCTCGTAGGTCCCCGGATCGATGCGCGCCGTCCGGCGTCGGTAGCTGCTCCACAGCCACGGCCACTGGTTGGGGTCGTTGCCGTCGGCGTCGACGTACCAGCTCGTGCACCCCGTGTGCCAGACGGTTCCGGCCAGCGCGGCGCGCAGCTCGCGATCGAAGTTCTCGACGGCCTCGCGGCGGACCTCGATGCGGGTCGCGCCCGCGCGATCGAGCTCGCGCAGTGCCGCGAGCACATGGCCCATGCCGGCCTCGATCGTGTAGATGACCGAGCCGGTCCCGCCGTTGGTGTTGGGTCCGTAGAGCAGGAACAGGTTGGGGAAGCCCGGGACGGTGAGGCCGAGGTAGGCGCGCGGGAGTGCGGCCCACTCGTGGGCCAGCGACTGGCCGCCGGCGCCGACGATCTCCATTGGGGCCACGAAGCCGTGGGTCTTGAAGCCCGTGGCGAGGACGAGCACGTCGGCCGGGCGCTCGCGGCCGTCCTCGGTGCGGATCCCGGTCGGCGTCACCTCGGCGATCCGGTCGACGACGAGCGTGACGTTGGGTTTGGTGAGCGCCGGATACCAGTCGTCGGTGAGCATGATGCGCTTGCAGCCGATCTCGTCGCTCGGCGTCACCTTGCGGCGCAGGTCGGGATCCGCGATCGCCCTCCTGATCTGATGGCGCGCGACGGCGCGGAAGGGCCGGCGCAGCCATCGCTGGCTCGTGAGCGCGGCCGCGCCGAGCTCCATGAAGGCGAAGATGGTCGCGCGGTCCAGGCGCTGGAGGACTCCGAAGCGCGAGAACAGCCACTGGGCGCGCTCGCTGTAGGCGAAGTCGAGCTTCGGGATCGTCCACCCCGGCGAGCGCTGGTAGACGTCGACGTGCGCGACCGTCGGCTGGATCGCCGGCACCACCTGGATGGCGCTGCAGCCGGTGCCGACGACCGCCACGCGCCGGCCCGCGAGGGCGACGTCATGGCGCCACTGCGCGGTGTGGAAGGCGGGACCGTCGAAGCTCTCGAGGCCAGGGATCGGCGCCACCCGCGGGACCGAGAGCTGGCCGCAGGCGGTGATGAGCACGTCCGCCTCATGGGCGCCGCCGCTGGTCTTCAGGTGCCACCGCCCGCGCTCCTCGTCCCAGCGCGCGTCGGTCACCTCCGTGCCCGTGCGCACGCGGTCCAGCACCCCGTGGCGCCGCGCGACGTCCTCGAGGTAGGCCTGGATCTCAGCCTGCGGCGCGTAGCGGCGCGACCAGCGCGGGTTGGGGGCGAAGGAGAACTCGTAGAGGTGCGACGGGACGTCGCAGGCCGCGCCCGGATAGGTGTTGTGGTGCCAGACCCCGCCGACCCGCGCGCCGCGCTCGAAGACGGTCACGTCCTCGTAGCCGCCCCGGCGCAGCATCACCGCCGCCCCCACGCCGCCGAACCCGCCGCCCACCACGGCGATGGAACGTCCAGAACTCACACCCGGAGGCTAACTCCGTCGGATAGTTTTGGGTCATGAGCGATACGGTGCTTGCGGGTGGAACGGTGGTCACCGCGGAGGCGAGCTTCCGCGCGGACGTGGCGATCGAGGGAGAGCGGGTCGCGGCCGTGGGGGTGGATCTGCCGACGGACGGCGCGGACGTCGTCGACGTGTCTGGCGCGCTGCTGATGCCGGGCTTCATCGACGGCCACACGCACCTCGACATGCCCTTCGGAGGAACGGTCACGGCGGATGACTGGGACACCGGCACGGCGGCCGCCGTGGCCGGTGGGACGACCACGGTCGTCGACTTCTCGCTCCAGGACATCGAGGGCACGCTGGCCGAGGCGGTCGAGACCTGGCAGGGCAAGGCCGAGGGCAAGACGCGCATCGACTACGGGCTGCACGTGGCCATCACCAACCTCACCGAGGCGGTCAAGGCCGAGATCCCGTCGCTTCCCTCGCTCGGGGTCTCGACGATCAAGATCTTCATGGCCTACAAGGGCACGCCGCTCTACACCGCCGACGAGGACCTCTTCGAGGCGATGCAGATCGCGCGCGAGGCCGGCGTGCTCGTGCTCGTCCACGCCGAGAACGGCGACGTGATCGCCAAGCTCCAGGCCGAGGCGCTCGAACGCGGCGACGTCGAACCGAAGTGGCACGGCCTCACGCGCCCCGAGCTCGTCGAGGCCGAGGCCACCAACCGCGCGATCCGGCTGGCCGAGCTGGCCGACACGCCGCTGCTGGTCGTGCACGTCTCCTGCGCCGCGGCGCTGGAGGAGATCCGCCGCGCCCACGCGCGCGGGAGCACGATCTACGGCGAGACGTGCCCGCAGTACTTCGCCTTCAGCGACGCCGACCTGGCGCGCGAGGGCTTCGAGGGCGCCAAGTACGTCTGCTCGCCGCCGCTGCGCGACCCGTCCAACCGCCCGGCGCTGTGGCGCGGCCTCCAGGCCGGCGATCTGCAGATCTTCGGCTCGGACCACTGCTCGTTCAACTACAAGGGGCAGAAGGAGCTGGGGCGCGACGACTTCACGCTCATCCCCAACGGCCTGCCCGGCCTCGAGGAGCGCGCGTCGACGCTGTGGACCGAGGGCGTGCGCGGGGGCCACATCTCCGAGCAGCTCTTCGTCGCGGTGCTGTCGACCAACCAGGCGCGCGTCCACGGCCTCGCCGGTCGCAAGGGTGCGATCGCGCCCGGCGCCGACGCCGACATCGTCGTGTGGGACCCCGACCTGACGATCAAGGTCACGCAGGGCAACCGCCACAGCAACGTCGACTACACGCCGTATGAGGGGCGGACCCTCGTGGGCGGCCCCGCCGACGTCTACATCCGCGGCGCGCACGCCTACAGCGACGGCGAGGTCCTCGCCGAGCCGGGCAGCGGGCGCTTCCTGGAGCGCGCCTTCCGCCGCGCCGCCCCCGCCGCGGCCGTGCGCTGATGGCCGAGGTCGACGCGCCGCGCGCCGTCGCCGGGCTGCGCGAGCTCGCGCGCCTGACCGGCACGGACGACGGGGCTCAGCGCGTGGCCTGGACGGACACGTGGACGACCGCGAACGACTGGTTTCGCAACGAGCTGGCGGGCATCGACGGCGTGAGCACCGTGGAAGCCGACGCCGCCGGGAACCTCTGGGCCACGGCGCCGGGCGACTCGGATCGCTTCGTGGTGATCGGCGGCCACCTCGACTCGGTCCCCGACGGCGGCTGGCTGGACGGCGCGCTCAACGTCGTCGCCGGCCTGGAGGTCCTGCGCGCGCTGGCCCCCGAGCCGCGGGCGCTCACGCTCAAGCTCGTCAGCTGGGCCGACGAGGAGGGCGCGCGCTTCGGGCGCAGCCTGCTGGGCTCCAGCGCGTGCGCGGGGACGCTCGACCCCGACTCCGTGCGCGGCCTGACCGACCGCGACGGCGTCGCCCTGCCCGACGCGCTGCGCGACCACGGCGTCGACCTCGACGGCGCGCTCGACGCGCGCGCCGGGCTCGACGGCGCCGCCGCCTACCTCGAGCTGCACATCGAGCAGGGACCCGTCCTCGAGCAGCTCGACCTGCCGCTGGGCGCCGTGCTGGGGACGTTCGGCGTCGAGCGCCACGCCGTGCGCTTCACCGGCCAGCACGCCCATGCCGGCTCGACGCCGATGGAGGTGCGCCGCGACGCCTTCCTGGCCGCCGCGCGCAGCGCGCTGGCCTTCCGCGAGGACGCGCTGGCGCGCGACGACGTGCGCGCCACGACCGGCATCGTCAAGGTGAGCCCCGGGATCGTCACGGCCTTCAACGGGACGTGCGAGCTGTCGCTCGACCAGCGCGCGCTCGATCCCGACGTCCTGGCCGACATGCTGGCCGCCGCGCAGGAGGCGAGCCGGCGCATCGCCGAGGAGGAGGGCTGCGAGGTCGCGTGGGAGCGCATCTGGCAGATCGAGCCGATCCCGTTCGAGCCCGAGCTCATCGACCTGGCCGACGAGGTGATCGCCGAGGTGTCGGGCACCTCGCACCGGCTGCCGAGCGGGCCGCTGCACGACGCCGCGGAGATGGCGCGCGTCGTGCCGACGGTGATGCTCTTCGTCAAGAGCCTGCGGGGACTGAGCCATACCAAGGAGGAGGACACGCCAGTGGAGGACCTCGAGCTGTCGGTACGCGCGCTCGACGCGCTCACGCGCAGGACGCTGATCTGGGCACAGGAGCGCGCGTAGCCATGGACTTCGGCATCACCTTCCAGACCGACCCGCCCGCCAGCCGGGTGGTCGAGCTCACCAAGCGCGCCGAGGAGCTCGGCTTCACGCACGCGTGGACGTTCGACTCGCACATCCTGTGGCAGGAGCCCTACGTCATCTACTCGCAGATGCTGGCCGCCACCGATCGCATCAAGGTCGGCCCCTTCGTCACCAACCCGGCGACCCGCGACCCCACCGTCACCGCCTCGCTCTTCGCGACGCTCAACGACATGTTCGGCAACCGCACGGTGTGCGGCATCGGGCGCGGGGACTCCTCGCGCAGGGTCCTGGGGAAGCCGCCGACCACCCTGGCCCAGACCGAGCAGGCGATGCACGTCATCAAGGAGCTGGCCGAGGGCCGGCCGATCGAGACCGAGGGCGGCCCGGTGAGCATCCCGTGGGTGCGCGACGGGGAGCTCGAGGTCTGGATGGCCGGCTACGGGCCCAAGGCGCTGGCCCTCGTCGGCCAGAAGGCCGACGGCTTCATCCTCCAGCTCGCCGATCCCGACATCACGCGCTGGACCGTCGAGAAGGTGCGCGAGGCCGCCACCGAGGCCGGCCGCGACCCCGAGGCGATCACCATCTGCGTCGCCGCCCCCGCCTACGTGGGCGACGACCTGACCCACCAGCGCGAGCAGTGCCGCTGGTTCGGGGGGATGGTCGGCAACCACGTGGCCGACATCGTCAAGCGCTACGGCGAGGGCGGCGGCATCCCGCGCGCGCTGACCGACTACATCAAGGCGCGCGAGGGCTACGACTACTCACACCACGGCCGCGTCGGCAACCCCGACACCGAGTTCGTGCCCGACGAGATCGTCGAGCGGTTCTGCGTGCTGGGCACCGTCGACGATCACGTGGCCAAGCTGCGCGAGCTCGAGGGCCTCGGGGTGGACCAGTTCAACATCTACCTCATGCACGACGCCCAGGACGCGACGATGGACGCGTACGGCCGGGACATCATCCCGGCGATGTCCGGCGGCGCGTGAGGGCGCCGATCAGGCTACGCTGCCGTGCGTGAGCCTCGCCGCGCGCGCCACGCGCCGACGTGTCCTGACCGTCGCGGCGACGCTGGCGGCCTGTGCGACGCTGGGGGTCGCGCTGGCCGCCCACAGCCACGAGTTCACCGCCGCGCTGCGCTCGGCGCCCCTCGGGGTTCTCGCGCTCGTGGCCGCGCTCCAGCTCGTCGCGCTCCTGGCGCGCACGGAGGCGTGGTACGTGTGCGTACGGGCGACCGGGTCGCCCGTCGCCCGCCGCCGCCTCTATCGAGCGTCGAGCGTGGGCTCGGTCGCCGTCGTGGTCAACGGCCAGATCGGACTGGCGGCGCGCCTCGCCGTCCTGCGTCGCACGTGCCCGCGGGAAAGCCCGCGGATCGCCGCCCTGCTGGCGGCCGAGCTGCCGATCGTCGCCACCGAGGCCGCGCTGGCGGCGCTGTTCTCCTTCACCCTCGTGGGCCCGCTCGGACTGGCGTGGTGGTGGCCCCTCGTGGCGTTCGCCGCCATGGCCCTCGTCGGGGCCGGGCTGTGCAAGCTGGCCCGCGCGCGGCCGCGCGGGCCGTGGTCGGGCCTGGCGGTCCTGCGCAGCCTCGACGGGCGCAGCCGCGTCATCGCGCTCGTCATCGTCGCCGTGGTCGCCCAGATCGCGCGCAACTACCTCGTGCTCCGGTCCACCGGCGTCGCCGTCTCGCTGCTCGACTCGATCGCCGTGCTCATCGCGATGGTGAGCCTCAGCCAGCTCCCGTTCGGGCCCAGCGTGGGCGCCGCGGCGACGGTGTTGATCCTCGGCGCGCACGGCACGGCGGTCGTCGCCGCCGCGGGCGTGCTGCTGACCGCCACAGGGACGGCCGGCGCGCTCGGCTTCGCGGCATGGGGAGCCGGCGACTGGTTCGCGGACGGGCGCATCAAGCTGCCGCGCCGCGCGCCCAGCCGGCGCTCCGCGCGTTCGAGCGCGCTCAGCATCCGCACCGTGCTCGGTGCCCTGCCCGCCCGCCATCGCCGCGAGATCGAGCTCGCCTACTTCGGCGGCCTGAACCAGTCCGAGATGGCGCGCTGGCTCTATCTGCCGCTCGCGCTGGCCCCCGCTCCGTCGATCTGATCGCCGGCGCCGCTCGCGCTAGGCGAGCTCGATGGCGACGACGTGCAGCGGGTTGACGGCGATCGACCGCCCGCTGCCGGCTTCGGTCACCCAGGCGAGCTGCATGATCGAGCCGCGCGAGGCCGCGACGATGGTCGCCTCGACGTCGCTCGGCAATCCCTCGACCTCGTAGCGCTCGCCCGTCACCACGACGATCGTGGTGACGGCGCGCGCGCCGTCGTCAGATTCCGCGGCGCCGGGCATCGGCGCTCAGCGCCTGCGAGAGGTTGTGGGGCTCGAGCTCTTGACGCAGCTGCGCCGTGGCCGCATCCAGACGGGTCGTCTCGCGGTAGACCGAGTCCTGGAGTCCCTCGAGCGCGGCCTCGAGGTGCGCGATTCGCGCCTCGAGACGGCGCAGGCGCTCGTCGGTCTCGGGGTCCGCTCGGTCGGCGGAGGTCCTCAGGTCCACCGGGTTCTCGCCGGGGCTGCGTGCCGGCCGGCCGAGGCGGGCCATGAGTTGCTGTCCCAGCTTGCGGTACGGCATGGTCGGTGACGAGCCTATCGCTCGGCCGGGGGGTCCGCGCGCGTCAGGGAGCGGGCGGGCCGACCGACTCCAGCTCGGACAGGTACGGCGGCGAGGCGCCGGGCCGCTCGCAGGTGCGCGCGGCCACGAGACAGGCGAAGCGCGTGGCCTCGACGACCACCTCCAGGCGACGCAGGTCGTCGGGGCCCAGAGCATGCGACCGCCACCAGGCCAGGAAACCGCCGCCGAACGCGTCGCCGGCGCCGATGGTGTCGACCACGTCCACCGCGGGCGCGGGGACGGGCACCTCCTCGTCGGGCGTCACGACCGCCGCGCCGCGCGCTCCTCGGGTGACGAGCGCCAGGGTGGTGCCGTGCTCCAGCAGCGCTCGCGCGGCGGCGATCGGTGGCCGCTCGGGATCGAGCCAGGCCAGGTCCTCCTCGCTGACCTTGACGACGTGGCTGCGGCCGAGCAGCCGGCGCAGGCGCGCGAGATAGCCGTCGCGGTCGGTGATGATGGCCGGCCGGGAGTTGGGGTCCAGCGCGACGAGCGCCCGACCGGCAAGCTCGTCGACGACGGCCTCCAGAGCGCAGGCCATCGGCTCGAGCGTCATGCCCAGCGTGCCGACGTGGACGATGCCCACGTCCGCGGGCAGGGCCCCGAGCGCCGCCTCGGGCGTCAGCCCCGGCGCCGACGTGCCCTGCGCGTAGAAGCGGTACGTCGCGGCGCCGTCGGCGTCGATCTCGGCCAGGGCCAGCGTCGTCGGCTCGTCCGTGCGCACGACCGTGTCGAGGCCCACGCCGTCGTCCGCCAGGATCCGGTGCAGAGCGGTGCCGAAGCGGTCGGTCGAGAGGCGCCCGAGGTAGACGACGGGCTGTTGCAGGCGGCCAACCGTGCGGGCGGTGTTGAAGGGCCCACCGCCCGGATGGGCTCGGAGCTCTCCGGCGTCGTCGAGGACGAGGTCGTAGAGCGCCTCGCCGCCGACGAGGATGAGGTCCTCGCTGGGATTGTGGCCAAGCTGGGTCAGCTCGGCGGCGAGACTACAGTGCGTCCATGAGCGTAAGCGAGCAGGCCGGGCGCCTACCGGACGCCGCCGACCTCATCGACGTCGACGCCCTCATCGGCGCGTACTACGACGAGCGTCCGGATCCGGCGGTCCCCGAGCAGCGCGTGAGCTTCGGCACCTCAGGGCACCGCGGGACGTCGATGGCGCGGACCTTCAACGAGGCCCACGTGCTGGCCATCGCCGAGGCGGTGTGCCGCTACCGCGCCGCACAGGGCATCGACGGTCCGCTGTACCTCGGGCGCGACACGCATGCGCTCTCCGAGCCGGCGGCGCGCACGATCGTCGAGGTCCTCGTGGCCCATGAGGTGGACATCATGGTCGACGACGGCGACGGCTACACGCCGACGCCGGCGATCTCCCACGCGATCCTGACCCACAACCGCAAGTCGGGCCCGGCGCGCACAGCCGACGGCATCGTCGTGACCCCGTCGCACAACCCGCCGCAGGACGGTGGCGTGAAGTACAACCCGCCGCACGGCGGGCCGGCGGACACCGAGGTCACGGGCTGGATCGAGCGCGAGGCCAACGCGCTGCTGGAGGGCGGCCTGCGCGACGTGCGCCGCGCCGCGGCCGACGGCGCCCCCACGGTCCATCGCCACGACTACGTCTCCGCCTACGTCGGCGACCTCCCGGCGGTGGTCGACCTCGACGCCATCCGCGAGAGCGGGCTGCGCCTGGGCGTCGATCCGCTGGGCGGCGCGAGCGTGGCCTACTGGGCCGCGGTGGCCGAGCGTCATGACCTCGAGCTGACGATCACCAACGACGCCGTCGACCCGACCTTCCGGTTCGTCCCCCGCGACTGGGACGGCAAGATCCGGATGGACTGCTCGTCGCCCTATGCCATGGCCAAGCTCACCGAGCTGGCCGACCAGTTCGACGTCGCCTTCGCCAACGATCCCGACGCCGACCGCCACGGCATCGTCACGCCGAGCGCGGGGCTGCTCAACCCCAACCATCACCTCGCCGTCTGCGTGGCCTACCTCTTCGGCGGCCACCGCGCCTGGCCGGAAGCCACCGGCGTGGGCAAGACCCTCGTGTCGAGCGCGATCATCGACCGGGTGACGGCCGACCTCGGGCGCCGGATGGTCGAGGTCCCGGTGGGCTTCAAGTGGTTCGTCGAGGGGCTGCTCGACGGCGCGATCGGCTTCGGCGGCGAGGAGAGCGCCGGCGCCTCGTTCCTGCGCCGCGACGGCGGCGCGTGGAGTACGGACAAGGACGGGCTGATCCCGTGCCTGCTGGCCGCCGAGCTGACGGCGCGCACGGGGCTCGACCCCGGCCAGACCTACGACCGCCTGGCCGAGCGGCTCGGCCGACCTTCCTACCGGCGCGTCGACGTGGCGGCCTCGCCGGAGGACAAGCGCGAGCTGGCGGCGCTGTCGGCCGAGCAGGTGACGACGACCGAGCTCGCCGGCGAGCCGATCAGAGAAGTGCTCACGCGCGCGCCGGGCAACGACGCCCCCATCGGCGGCGTCAAGGTGGTGGCCGAGAACGCGTGGTTCGCGGCCCGGCCATCGGGTACGGAGGACGTCTACAAGGTCTACGCCGAGAGCTTCCTCGGCGACGAGCACCTCGAGCGAGTCATCGCCGAGGCCGAGCAGCTCGTCGCCGGGGCGCTGGGAGGAAGCGATGCCTGACGTCTTCGGGATCGTGCTGGCGGGTGGCGAGGGCAAGCGCCTGGCGCCCCTGACCGCCGACCGCGCCAAGCCCGCCGTGCCCTTCGGCGGCAACTCCCGGCTCATCGACTTCGCGCTCTCCAATCTCGTCAACGCCGGGCTTCGGCGCATCGTGGTGCTGACGCAGTACAAGAGCCACTCGCTGGACCGCCACGTCTCGACGACGTGGCACCTGTCGCCGCTGCTGGGCAACTACGTCACGCCGGTGCCGGCCCAGATGCGGCGCGGCCCGCGCTGGTTCGCCGGCTCGGCGGACGCCATCTACCAGAACCTCAACCTGCTCTACGACGAGCGCCCGAGCTACGTCTGCGTGTTCGGCGCCGACCACATCTACCGGATGGACCCGCGCCAGATGGTCGACCAGCACATCGAGGGCGGCGCGGCGGTCACGGTCGCCGCGCTGCGCGCGCCGCTGGAGGAGGCGGACCAGTTCGGCGTCATCGAGACCGCCGCCGACGGACGGACGATCTCGGCCTTTCGCGAGAAGCCGACCGACGCGGTCGGCCTGCCGGACGCGCCCGACAAGGTCTTCGCCTCGATGGGCAACTACGTCTTCACGACCGCGGCGCTCATCGAGGCCGTCACCACCGATGCCGCCGACGAGGCCTCCAAGCACGACATGGGCGGGAGCATCGTCCCCATGCTCGTGGCCCGCGGCGAGGCACAGGTCTACGACTTCTCGCGCAACGACGTGCCGGGCGCCACCGAGGTCGAGCGCGGCTACTGGCGCGACGTCGGCACGATCGACGCCTTCTACGACGCCCACATGGACCTCATCTCGATCGAGCCGGAGTTCAACCTCTACAACCGCGAATGGCCGATCCTCAGCTGGCCCGAGCCGCTTCCGCCCGCCAAGTTCGTCTTCGACGACGACGAGCGTCGCGGGCAGGCGCTCGACTCGATGGTGTGCGCGGGCGTGGTCATCTCGGGCGCCACCGTGCGCCGCTCCGTGCTCTCGCCCGGCGCGCACCTGCACTCGGGCGCGCTGGTCGAGGACTCCGTGCTCATGCAGGACGTCGACGTCGGCCGCGACGCCGTCGTCCGCCGGGCGATCGTCGACAAGGCCGTCCGCATCGCGCCGGGAGCGAAGATCGGCGTCGACACCAAGGCCGACCGCCAGCGCTTCCACGTCTCGGAGGGCGGCGTGGTCGTGATCGGCAAGGGGCAGTCGGTGGACGCGTGAAGGCCGCGCTGCTGACGCGCGAGTACCCACCCGAGGTCTACGGCGGGGCCGGGGTGCACGTCGAGTACCTCGCGCGCGAGCTCGGCCGGCTGATCGACGTCGAGGTCCACGCGTGGGGCACCACCCGCGACGGCGCGATCGGCCACGAGGCGTGGGACGCGCTGGCCGGGCCGGCGCCGGAGCTCGCGGCGCTGCGGGCGATGTCGATCGATCTGACCATGGCCGCGGCCACGGCCACGGCCGACGTGGTCCACAGCCACACGTGGTACGCCAACCTCGGCGGCCATCTCTCCAAGCTCGTGCACGACGTGCCGCACGTGGCCACCGTGCACTCGCTCGAGCCGCTGCGCCCCTGGAAGGCGGAGCAGCTGGGCGGCGGCTACGCGCTGTCGTCGTTCTGCGAGCGCACCGCGCTGGAAGCGGCCGACGGGATCATCGCCGTGTCGGAGGGGATGCGCGGCGACCTGCTGGACGCCTATCCGGCGATCGACCCCGCGCGGGTGGAGGTCGTCTACAACGGCATCGACACCGACGAGTACGTCGTCGACGCCGAGACCGACGTCCTCGAGCGCCACGGGATCGATCCGACCGCGCCGACCATCGTCTTCGTGGGCCGGATCACGAGGCAGAAGGGCGTCGCCCATCTCCTCGAGGCGATGGCTGAGGTCGACGACGGCGTCCAGCTCGTGCTCTGCGCCGGCGCGCCGGACACGCCCGAGATCGGCGCCGACGTGGCCGCGCGGGTGGAGCGCCTGCGCGCCCAGCGCCAGGGCGTGATCTGGATCGAGCAGATGCTCCCCAAGCCCGAGGTCATCCAGATCCTCAGCCACGCGACCGTCTTCGCGTGCCCTTCGATCTACGAGCCGCTGGGGATCGTCAATCTCGAGGCGATGGCGTGCGAGACCGCCGTGGTGGCCACGGCCACCGGCGGGATCGTGGAGGTGGTCGACGACGAGGGCACCGGGCTGCTCGTGCCGATCGACCCGGGCGAGGACGCGACCGGGGAGCCCCGCGACCCGGCCGCCTTCGCACACGACTTCGCTGCGCGCCTGAACGCGCTGGTCCGCGACCCCGCTCGGGCCGGCATGATGGGCCGCGCGGGGCGCGCGCGCGTGATCGAGCGCTTCGCGTGGCCGGCCATCGCCGAGCAGACGGTCGGGCTCTATCGGCGCCTTGTCGGTTGACGGACCGATGAGTTCTCGGGTCACCGCCGGTTGAAGTACGGACAGCCGAACCAATCGCGAAAGGACTGTTCGCCATCATCGAGCAGATGACAGATCGCAATCGCTGGATCGCCCTCTACGTGCTGTGCGTGGGCGTGCTGATGATCGTGCTCGACGTCACCGTCGTGAACGTCGCCCTGCCGTCGATCAAGGAGGACCTGGGCTTCTCGCAGTCGAGCCTGGCCTGGGTGGTCAACGCCTACCTGATCGCCTTCGGCGGCCTGCTCCTGCTCGCCGGGCGCCTCGGCGACCTGGTCGGCCGGCGGACGATGTTCCTGGCCGGCCTGGCCCTGTTCACCGCCGCGTCGGTGCTGTGCGGCGCGGCGCAGAGCCAGGGCGTGCTCGTCGTGGCGCGCTTCGTGCAGGGCATCGGCGGGGCGATGACCTCCGCGGTGGTCCTCGGGATGATCGTGACGATGTTCCCCGAGCCTCGCGAGCAGGCCAAGGCGATCGGCGTCTACGGCTTCGTGGCCTCGGCGGGCGGCACGGTCGGCCTGCTGGCCGGCGGCGTCCTCACGCAGACGATCAACTGGCACTGGATCTTCTTCATCAACATCCCGATCGGCCTGGCCACCGCCTTCATGACGCGCCGGCTCATCGAGCGCGACGAGGGCATCGGCTTGGACAAGGGGGCCGACGTCCCCGGAGCGGTGCTCATCACCGCCGCGCTGATGCTCGGGGTCTACACGATCGTCAAGCCCGCCGCCGAGGACGGCTGGGGCTCCACGGGCGCCCTCGGGCTCGGGGCCCTGTCGCTCGTGCTGCTGGCGGCCTTCATCGCCCGCGAGTCGACGGCGCGCACGCCGCTCATCCCGCTGCGGATCTTCCGCTCGCGCAACGTCTCCGGGGCCAACCTGATCCAGGCCCTGCTCGTGCCGGGCATGTTCGGGATGTTCTTCCTGGGCTCGCTGTACCTCGAGCAGGTCCAGGGCTACGACGCCCTGCAGATCGGGCTCGCCTTCCTGCCCGCGACCCTCGTCATGGGGACGATGTCGCTGCGCTACTCCGAGCGCCTGGTCACGCGCTTCGGCGCCAAGACGGTCCTCCTGCCCGGCATGCTGCTCGTCGCGGCGGCGCTCGTGCTCTTCGCGCGGGCGCCGGTAGACGGCGTCTACGTGCGCGACGTGCTGCCGGTGATGCTCGTGCTCGCCCTGGGCATCGGGGTCTCTTTCCCTGCGCTGATCGCGCTGGCCATGTCAGGCGCCACGCCGCAGGACGCGGGCCTGGCCTCCGGACTGGTCAACACCACGGCGCAGGTGGGCGGCGCGCTCGGGCTCGCGGTGCTCGCCACGGTGTCGGCGACGCACACCGAGGGGCTGCTGCGCGACGGCGAGGCGGCGGCCAGCGCGCTGACCAGCGGCTACCACGTGGCCTTCTGGATCGGGGCCGCGCTGGTGCTGAGCGCCCTGGCCGTGGCCACGCTGGTCCTCGAGGCTCCGAAGCAGTTCGCGCACCAGGAGGCGCCGGCGGGCGCCGAGGCCAGCTACCCCGAGCCCGCGTAGCGGGGGCGCAGCGCGATCACCGTCACCGTGCCGGGCGGGAGCTCGGTCAGGCCGGCGTCGACGACGCGCGCGACGCGGTCGTCGCGCGCCGCTAGCGAGGCGAAGGTCGGGGCGTCGGGCGCCACGACGCGGCCGGGGCAGCCGGCGGCGACCCAGTCCTCGAGCGCGCCCGTGTCGGCGGCCATGACGGCGGCGTGGGCGATCTGGGCCAGCGTCTTGCCCGAGCTCATCGCGGCGGCGGGGTTGAGCGCGTAGGTCACCGCGGCGCGTTCGTCGGCGGGGTCGGGTTCGGCGGGCGCGGGCTCGAGCGTCGTGCTCATCGCCTGCAGGCGCTCGAGCAGCGGACCGCGCCGGGAGCGCGGGCGCGGAGGGAGGGCCGCGATGGCCTCGCCGTCCGGCTCGCCCGCCGGGGCGTGCGGCTCGGCCAGCACCTGCTCCCACTGCGCGCTCGTGCGCGCGCGCAGGCACACCTTGCCGGGGCGCTCGCGCCAGGCGGCGATCGCGTCGCGGTGCTCGGGGTCCTCCTCGAAGGCGCGCAGGCAGGCGACCGCGGCGGCCCCGGCCAGCTCGCCGGCGCGCGCCAGCTGCGCGATCGCGCCGCGGCGCACCACGAGGTACATACGCAGCGGATCGGGCCGGCCGCTCACGGCCCGCGCCCGGGGCGCTGGCTGCTGGCGAACCACGCCAGGCCGGCGACGGTGAGGACGCAGGCCAGGAAGAAGTTCAGTCGCAGGCCGAGGATGTGGTGCGCGGGATCGACGCGCAGCAGCTCCTCGAAGATGCGGAAGGCCGAGTAGCCGGCCACGTAGAGCGCGAAGAGCCCGGGCGGGCGGATGTCGCGATGGCGCCCGAGCCAGACGAGCGCGCGCGCCAGCGCCAGGTTCCAGATGATCTCGTAGAGGAAGGTCGGGTGGAAGGTGGACTGGTCGGCGTAGCGCTCGGGCCGGTGCGCGCGGTCGATCTCGATGCCCCAGGGCAGCGACGTGGGCCGGCCGTAGAGCTCCTGGTTGAAGTAGTTGCCGACGCGCCCGATGGCCTGGGCCACGAGGATCCCGGGCGCGGCGGCGTCCATGAAGCGGGCGACGTCGGCACCGGCGCGGCGCAACCGCCAGATCCCGACGACGGTGCCGAGCGCGATCCCGCCCCAGATCCCGAGGCCGCCCTCCCAGACGGCGAATGGTCCCCACCAGTGAGGCGAAACCTCGTTCCAGCTCGTGGCCAGGAAGTACAGGCGCCCGCCGACGATGCCGGCCGGGAAGCCCCACAGGGCCACGTCTTGGACCAGCCCCCGCGAGCCGCCCTGGGCCTCCCACCGCCGCGTCGTGATCGCCACGGCGGCCAGGACCGCCAGCACGTAGCACAGCCCGTAGATCCGGATGTCGAACGGCCCGACGTGGATCCCGTTGAACGACGGGCTGGGGATCGACCCGACGGGCACGGGCCGGATCGTCGCAAATCGGGGGGCGGGGGCCTCGTAGGCTCTGCTGCTTGCCCCGGCCGCGCGTCATCGTCGACCTCGCGCCTTGGCGCGCGTCGCGCGACCTGCGGCTGCTGCTCGTCGGCGAGATCCTCACCGGCCTGGGGACCCAGGCTGCGCTCGTCGCACTGCCCTACCAGCTCTACACGCAGACGGGCTCGGCCTTCCTCACCGGGCTGCTGGGAGCGGTCGAGCTGGCGCCGCTGGTCGGCATGTCGCTGCTCGGCGGCGCCGTGGCCGACCGCACCGATCGCCGCCGCGTCCTGCTGCTCGATCAGATCGCGCTGATCGCCTGCGCCAGCGCGCTCGCGGCGCTCGCCTTCGCCGGCTCCTCGCCCGTGCCGGTGCTCTACGTGCTCGGCGGCCTGCTGGCCGGCTTCGGCGCCGTTCAGAACGTCACCACCGCCGCCATCGTCCCGAACCTCGTCGCGCCTGAGCGGCTGCGCTCGGCGCTGGCGCTCAACTTCGGGCTCTACCAGGTCACGCAGGTCGTCGGGCCCGGGATAGGCGGCGTGCTCATCGGGCTCCTGGGCCTCGGCGCCGCCTACACGGTCGACGCCGCCAGCTGCCTGGCCATGGTCGTCGCCCTGATGGCGATGGCGCCGCAGCGCCCGCACGCCGTCGACACCGAGCGGCCGCCCGTCCTCGCCTCGATCGCCGAGGGGTTGCGCTACGTGCGCGGCAACCAGGCGCTGGTGGGATCGTTCGCCATCGATCTCGTCGCCATGACGTTCGGCATGCCGCGCGCGCTGTTCGCCGTCCTCGCGGTGAGCGTGTATGGGGCCGGCGCCGAGGGCACCGGCCTGCTCTACGCGGCGGTCTCCGCAGGCGCCACCGTCGCCGCGCTGACCACCGGGTGGATCGAAGGCGTGCGGCGTCTGGGCGTCATCGTCATCTGGGCCGTGGTCGTCTGGGGGGCGGCGATCGCGGGCGTCGGCCTCGTCGGGTCCCTCTGGCCGGCGGCCGCCCTGCTCGCCATCGCCGGCGCGGCGGACAGCGTCAGCGCCGTGTGCCGCAGCTCGATCAACCAGATGGTCACGCCCGACGCCATGCGCGGGCGGATGTCGTCGGTGTTCTCGCTCGTCGTCACGAGTGGCCCGCGGCTGGGCGACGTCGAGTCGGGGACCGTGGCCGGCCTGGCCGGTCCGCGCTTCTCGGTCACCTCCGGCGGCCTGGCCTGCATAGCCGGCGTGGCGGTGGTGGTGGCCGCCTTCCCGGCGCTCGCCCGCTTCGACGCCGAGGAGGTCCGGATAGGCTCGCCAGCATGATCTTCCGCCAGATCACCCACGACGATCTCGGGTGTGCGAGCTACCTGGTGGGCGACGAGGACGCTGGGCTCGCCGCCGTCGTCGACCCGCGCCTGGACATCGACGAGTACCTGCGCCTGGCTCGCTATCTGGGCGCTCGGATCGAGCACGTGCTCGAGACGCACAACCACGCCGACCACGTCTCCGGCCACGGTCGGCTCGTCGCCTCGACCGGCGCCACCATCCACATCCACCGCGAGGCGTCGCCCGACTACGACCACGAGCCCTTCGACGACGGCTGGGAGCTCGCCCTCGGCTCGCTCGTCGTACGTGCCATCCATACGCCCGGCCACCGCCCCGAGCACACCGCCTTCGCGCTCGTCGACTCGGCGCGCGGGGAGGAGCCGTGGGCGGTCCTGACGGGCGACTCGCTCTTCGTCGGCGACATCGCCCGCCCCGACCTCGCGGTCGACAAGGAGGACGGCGCGCACGGCATCTTCCGCTCGCTGCACGAGCGCCTGCTCACGCTCCCCGACACGTGCGAGGTATGGCCGGGCCACCTCGGCGGCTCGCTGTGCGGCGGGCCCGGCATGGACCTCAAGGTCTCCTCGACGATCGGCTACGAGCGCGCGCACCAGGCGCTGCTGGCCATAGACGACGAGGACGAGTTCGTGCGCCACGCCATCGCCGGCCTAGGCCCGCAGCCACCGAACTTCCGCGCCATCGTCGCTACGAACAAGGGGCCGCTGGTGCGCGGCGCGGCGCACGCCGACCCGCTGACGCCGCGCCAGGTCGAGCAGCACCAGCGCGGTGGCGCGCTCGTCGTCGACGTCCGCACCGAGCTGCAGTTCGACGACGCGCACATCCCCGACGCGGTCTGCATCACGGCGCTGCGCGCCGGGTTCGGCTCCAAGCTGGCGTGGCTCGCCGACCACGACCACCCGGTGGTCGTCGTCGGGCGCGACGACGAGGAGGCGCGGCGCGCGATCGTCCTGGCCGCCTCGGTCGGCGTCACCAACGTGGCCGGCTACCTGGCCGGCGGCATGACGAGCTGGCGCGAGGACCAGCGCGGCGTGGCCCGCATCGCGCGCATGACGGTGGCCGAGCTGCACGAGCGCTGGCAGCCCGACGGCGATCCGCAGGTGCTCGACGTGCGCGAGCGCGACGAGTGGGAGCGCGGGCACATCCCGGGCTCGGTCCATCGCCCGTACCACGACATCGATGCGGTCCCGGAGGGCATCGACCCGGGCCGCGCGGTCGCGGTCATCTGCGGCTCGGGTCAGCGCGCCGCGGTCGGCGCCAGCCTGCTGCGCCGCCACGGCGCGCACGACGTCATCCACGTCGTCGAGGGCGGCGTGCCGCGATGGGCGCGCGAGGGCTGGCCGATCGAGACCGGATCGCGGCGCGAGGCCGTGCGCCCGGGCTAGCCTTGATGGCGCAGTCGCGCGAGGTTGCGCGCGGCCGGCCGCACGCGGCCGCCGAGCCGAGCGAGGCGCTCCCGGCCGCGCACGGCGCCTCACCGCAGGGCGATCGCCCGCGCGCATCGCCTCACCGCAGGCGCCTCACCGCAGGGCGCTCCCCAACGCCCTCGCATCGAGCGCGTAGGCCCTGTCGGCGCGATCGGAGGCCTGCGCGAAGATCATGCCGACGAGGCGCCCGTCGCCATCGAGGACGGGGGCGCCGGAGTCGCCGGGCAGCACCGCCGCGTCGAGCTCGAAGGCGGGGCGGATTCGCGCGACGGCGCCGGGGCCGTCGCGCACTCGGGCGGTGATGAGCCGGCGCACCTTCGCGCGCAGCACCCGCCGCCGGTCGCCGCGCACGACGAGGACGCGCGTTCCCTGGCCCGCTTGGGGACGCGCCGTGCGCACCATGGGCGCCTTCAGGCCCGGGACGGACAGCAACGCGAGGTCCAAGCGGCCATCGGCGCGCACGACCCGGACACGGCGGCCTCGCCGGTGTGGCGCCGCCAGCAGCACCGCGCGCGCGCCGGCCAGGGCATGGGCCACGGTGATGGCGCGCCCATCGCCGGCCGCGAAGGCGGTCGCGAACTCGTCCGTCCGTCCCGGCGCGGAGGCGGTCACCTGCAGGACCGTGGGAGGCGACGACCGCGTCGCGCCGCCGCAGCCGGCCAGCGCCCCGATGGCGGTCGCGGCCAGCGCCGCCACGGCCGCCGCGGCCGGCGCGGCGACCGCCACGCGCGGGCTCACCGCGGCGGCGCCGTCGTCGCGCGCACGACGATCGTCGGCTCGTGCAGGCGCGTCGCGCGGCGCACGCGGCCGTCCACGCGCTCGAGCACGAGCGCGAGCGCCTCGCGCCCCATCTCGTGGCGCGGCTGGTTCACGGTGGTCAGCCGTATGTGGTTCAGCGCGGCGACGAAGGTGTTGTCGTAGCCCACCACGGACACGTCGTCGGGCACGCGCACGCCGTCCTGCTCGAGGCGGTCGATCAGGCCGACGGCGACGAGGTCGTTCGCGGCGAAGACGGCAGTCGGCAGCTCGGCGCCGCGCAGGAGCCTCTCGGCGCCGGCCGCGCCGGCCTGCTCGGTGAACTCGCCCGCGACGACCTTGGCGTGTCGCCTGAGGCCGGCCTCCTCCATCGCCTTGAGGTAGCCGGCCCGTCGCGGCGCCGAGCCGGCGCCCTGGCCGCCGTCGACGTGGACGATGCGCTCGTGGCCCAGGGCGACGAGGTGCTCGATCGCGACATGCGCGCCGCGAGGCTCGTTGGTCATGACGCAGTCGACGCGACCGTCGCGCACCCGGCGGCCGATGACGACGCACGGCAGCGACCCCACGTTGGCCGCGATCTGCCGGCCCGACATGCGCGGTGACACGAGGATGAGCCCGTCCGTGCGGTACTCGAGCAGGGCCTCGAGCATCGCGCGCTCGCGCTGCTGGCGCCGGCCGCCGGTGATGATCAGCAGCCGGTAGCCGAGGTCCGACGCGTCCTCCTCGATGCCGTTGGCGATCTCGGCGAAGAACGGATTGTGCAGGTCGTTGAGGAGGACGCCCACGGTCTTCGTGCGGTGGCTGGCGAGGTGACGCGCCATCGCGTTGGGCCGGTAGCCGAGGCGCTGCGCCGTGGCCAGGACGCGCTCGCGGCGCTTCGGGCTGACCTTGGGGCTCTGGCGCATGACCAGCGACACGAGCGCGCGCGAGACACGGGCCTCGCGCGCGACGTCATCCATGGTCACGTACGACCGGCGCCCGTTCGGGTCGGATCGCGCGGTCCGCCCACCCTCCTCCTCCATGGCGCCAGTATGCCATTAGAGCGCTCCAACGGAAAGACTTGCATTGCCGGACGTCAATCGTTACGGTCCGCCACTTAGAGCGCTCTAACGGCGCCTGGGTGGAGGAGACGGAGAAGACAGTGGAGCGAGGTCTCGAAGCGTCCGGTCTCGAGCGCCGGCTCGCGGGCGCCCCCATCTCCTGGGGCGTGTGCGAGGTTCCCGGTTGGGGGTTGCAGCTGCCGGTCGAGCAGGTCCTGGCCGAGATGGCCACCCTCGGCCTGCGCGCGACCGAGCTCGGTCCGCAGGGCTGGCTGCCGCTCGACGGCGCCGCCGCGCGCGCCGAGCTCGACCGCCATGGGCTGCGCCTGGTCGGCGGCTTCGTGCCGCTGGTCGTCCACGAGCGCGACCTGGCCGGCACGCGCGAGCAGGCGCGCCGCGCCGCGGACCAGCTGGCCGCCGCCGGGGCCGACGTCTTCGTCGCGGCCGCCGTCGCCGACGCCGCGTGGTCGGCGCCGCCGGCCCTGGACGACGAGGGCTGGAGGCGATCCGGCGCACACCTGCGTGAGATCGCCGAGCTCGTCGCCCGCGAGGGGCTCGAGCTCGTGCTGCACCCCCACGCCGCCACGCTCGTGGAGACCGCGGCCGACGTGGAGCGCGCGCTCGCGCACACCGACGTCGCGTGGTGCCTCGACACGGGCCACCTGCTGATCGGCGGGGTGGACCCGGTGAGCTTCGTCCGCGACCATGCGGACCGCATCGGACACGTCCACCTCAAGGACGTCGACGCCGCGCTGGCGGAGCGGGTCCGCAGCGGCGAGCTGTCGCTGGTTCAGGCAACGCAGGAGGGGCTGTTCCAGCCACTGGGAGCGGGGGATGCACGGATCGACGAGGTCGTCCGTCTCCTCGACGAGGCCGGGTACGAGCGCTGGCTCGTGCTCGAGCAGGACCGCGCCATCGCCGGGACGGAGCCCCCGGCCGATGGAGGTCTCGCACGGGATGTGCGCAAGAGCATCGAGTTCCTGTCCACACGGGCTCCGAGGAGAGAGAGGGTGTCCCACTGATGCAACGACTGATTGGCAGGCTGTTCGTCGTCGTGCTCGCGCTCGGCGCACTGATCGCGGCCGGCTGCGGCGGCGAGAAGGACGAGCACGGCAACGCCAAGACGAGCGGGTCGAGCACCGTCAACCTCACCCAGGGCAGCAACCTGACCTTCGCGATGGTGACCCACAGCGACGAGGGCTCGTTCTGGTCGGTGGTCAAGAAGGGCGCGCAGCAGGCGGCCAAGGACGAGGGCGTCAAGCTGATCTGGAGCCCGTCGAACAACGACCCGCAGAAGCAGGCACAGCTCATCGACGCCGCCGTCTCGCAGAAGGTCGACGGCCTGGCGGTCTCCGTGCCCAACGCCGACGCCATCAAGGGCGCGCTGGCCAAGGCCAAGGCGGCCGGCATCCCGATCATCACCCTGAACTCCGGCGCCGAGCAGTTCAAGGAGCTGGGGGCGATCACCCACGTGGGCCAGACCGAGGAGATCGCCGGCGAGGCCGCCGGTCAGAAGCTCAAGGCCGCGGGCGTCAAGAAGGTGCTCTGCGTCATCCACGAGCAGAACAACATCGGCCTGCAGCAGCGCTGCGAAGGCGTCAAGAAGGGCTTCGGCGGCGACGTGGTCGACCAGCAGGTCAAGGGCACGGAGGACATCGCCACCACCCAGACGGAGATCAAGTCCAAGCTCCAGGCCGACAAGTCCTTCGACGGCGTCATCGCCCTGAACCCGGACATCGCGTCGGCCGCCGTGACCGCGGCCAAGGGCGCCAGCTCGAGCGCGAAGATCGCGACGTTCGACATCACGCCGGGCGTGATCAAGGACATCGAGGCGGGCACGGTGCTGTTCGCGGTCGACCAGCAGCAGTACCTGCAGGGCTACCTGCCCATCGTGTTCCTGAAGCTGTTCAAGCAGAACGCCAACACCGTCGGCGGCGGCCTGCCGGTCCTCACGGGCCCGGGCTTCGTCGACAAGTCCAACGCCGCCACCGTCGCGAAGCTCGCGGCGGCAGGCACGCGGTAGGAGCGATCGGGGGTGGCCGGCACGCGTTCGCGCGCCGGCCGCCCCGCTGCTCTCGCACCGAGGAGAGAGACGTGATCTCGATCAACCACATGGCGTCGGGGCCCGCCCCGACGGCGACCCCGGCGGCAGGACCGCCGCCGCCCCAGCCGCTCGCCGACGAGCGGTTGGCCCAGATCAGCACGACGGCCCGCCTCCTGCGGCGCCCCGAGATCGGCGCGTTCCTGGCCGCGGTCGTCGTGGCGATCTTCTTCTGGACGCAGAACTCGCTGTTCCTCAAGCTCGACGGCATCGCCAACTGGACCGACGTCGCCTCGACGATCGGCATCCCCGCGGTGGTCGTCGCGCTGCTGATGATCGGGGGCGAGTTCGACCTGTCGGCCGGAGTGATGACGGGCTCGGCGGGGCTGATGACGGGCATCCTCGCCACCGAGGTGGGGATGAACATCTGGCTGGCGATCCTGCTCACGCTGATCGCCGCGACGTGCGTCGGGTTCGTCAACGGCTACCTCGTGATGAAGACCAAGCTCCCGAGCTTCATCGTCACGCTGGCCACCTTCTTCATCCTCCAGGGCGTCAACCTCGGCGTCACCAAGGCCATCACCAACCAGGTCTCGGTCAGCGGGCTGGACACCGCCGCCGGCTACGACAGCGCCAACAAGATCTTCGGCGGGAGCTTCTGGAGCCCGCACGACTTCCGGATCACCGTGCTGTGGTGGATCGCCATCACCGCGCTGGCGACCTGGACGCTGGCACGCACGCGGGTGGGCAACTGGATCTTCGGCGTGGGCGGCGACGCCAACGCGGCCCGCAACGTCGGGGTCCCCGTCCAGCGCGTGAAGATCGGGCTGTTCATGACGACGTCGTTCGTCTGCGCGCTGACGGGGATCATGATCGCGCTGCGGCTCGCCTCGACCCAGGCCGGCCAGGGCGTGGGCGACGAGTTCCAGTTCATCATCGCCGCGGTGGTCGGCGGCTGCGTGCTGACCGGCGGCTTCGGCTCGGCGGTCGGGGCCGCGCTCGGCGCGCTCATCATCGGCATGGCCTTCATCGGCATCCAGTTCTCCGGCTGGAACACCGATTGGCGCTTCCTGTTCCTCGGCGTGATCCTGCTCGTCGCCGTCCTCGTCAACAACTACATCCGCAAGCGTGCGGAGGGGGCCCGTCGATGAGCGCCACCGAAAGCACGAACGGCACCCCGCTCCTCGAGGTGCGCAACGTCTCGAAGTACTTCGGCAACGTCGTCGCCCTCAAGGACGTCAGCGTGGGCGTCGGCGCCCACGAGGTGACGTGCGTCCTCGGCGACAACGGCGCGGGCAAGTCCACGTTCATCAAGATCCTCTCGGGCGTGCACCGCCACGACGAGGGCGAGCTGCTGGTCGAGGGCGAGGAGACCCACTTCGCCTCGCCCCGCGAGGCCAAGGAGCGCGGGATCGCCACGGTCTTCCAGGACCTCGCGACGGTGCCGCTCATGTCGATCTGGCGCAACTTCTTCCTCGGCTCGGAGCCGACGAAGGGAGTCGGCCCGGTGCGCTGGGTGGACGTCAAGCTCGCCCAGGAGACCATGGTCAGCGAGCTCAAGAAGATGGGGATCGACGTCCGCGACCCCGACCAGCCGGTCGGCACGTTGTCGGGCGGCGAGCGCCAGGCCGTCGCGATCGCGCGGGCCGTGTACTTCGGGGCCAAGGTCCTGATCCTCGACGAGCCGACCTCGGCGCTGGGCGTCAAGCAGTCGGGCGTCGTCCTGCGCTACGTCGCCCAGGCCCGCGACCGCGGGCTCGGCGTCATCTTCATCACCCACAACCCACACCATGCCTGGCCGGTCGGCGACCGCTTCGTGGTCCTCAACCGCGGCCGGAGGATGGGCGGGTGGGACAAGGGCGGCATCAGCCGCGACGAGCTGGTGAGGATGATGG